>DASYAD010000403.1:0-2350 GCA_036501515.1 Trebonia sp.
ACGCAGTCGGTGAGCACGCAGGCGCCGCCGAGCCCGTCCGAATCGACGACGGTGACGTCGGCGCCGAGCTGGGCGGCGACGAGGGCGGCCTCGTAGCCGCCGGGGCCGCCGCCGAGGATCGCGATTCTCTGGCGTGGCAAGGTCACGGTGGGTAATTCTTCCCGGTCTATTGATCGCAGTCAGGTATCAGGCACGGGGCAATGCACGTCGCGCGGCGACGCGACGCCGTACGCTTGCCCCCGTGGCACTGTACGCGGCCTACGGCAGCAATCTGGACCCGGCACAGATGCTGCTGCGCTGCCCGCATTCACCCCAGCGTGGAACCGGTTGGCTGGAGGGCTGGCGGCTGACGTTCGGCGGGGAGGACATCGGCTGGGACGGTGCCCTCGCGACCGTGGTCGAGGACCCGGGCTCCCGGGTCTTCGTGGTGCTCTACGACGTGTCCGAGGGTGACGAGAAGGCGCTCGACAACTGGGACGGGGTCACGCTGGGGTACTACCGTCGCGCCAAGGTGCGGGTGGAGGCGCTGGACGGCGACGTCCTGGCCTGGCTGTACGTGCTCAACTTCTACGAGGGCGGGCTGCCGTCGGCGCGGAGCATCGGCATCCTGGCCGATTCGGCCGAGCGGGCCGGCGCCCCGGCCGACTACATCGCGACGCTGCGAGCGCTGCCCTGCGCCAAGATGGGCGACTCGAACACGGCCTACGAGGGCCCCGAAGGCGTCGGCGGCCCGTGAGCGTTGCCGTTTCCTCATGATCGCGAAAGATCTTTAGTCCGGGCAGACTAAAGATCCTTCATGATCATGGTGAGCGCGGCTTTTCGGAAGGAATTTCGATGATCCCGAAGGGATCATGAAAACCCGGGGGTGCGAGGAGGAGCGAGCTCGCGCGAGGCGCGGGGGGCTCAGATGAGGACGACGATCAGCAGGATCAGGGCCGGGATGAGCAGGGCGGCGAGAGCGCGGCGGCTCCACGTGCTGGTGAGGGGTTCGGCCCAGCCAGTGGCGGCCACGGTGGTGGTGGCGGAGGGCGTGGCGGACGCGGTGTCCGAGGCGGGTTCCGCGGGGTGGGTGCCGTTCGCTGGGTGAGTGCCGACGTTTTCGGCGGGGCCGTCGGCCCAGACGGCTTCGGCGCGGGCGGCGGTGGCCCGCGCTTGCAGCAGCTTGACGATTCTCTCGGCATCGGCCTGGGCGCCGGATACCGGCTCGCGGGCCGGCGCGGCACTGGTGTAGGAGCGGCCGAAGCCGACCGGGACCGCCGAGGCGGAGCGGCGGGTGCCGCGGCGCGCCTTGGCCTCGGCGGCGAACTGGCGGCGCCGCGAGTAGTGGATGGCCCAGGCGCTGATGACCTTGTGGTGTTCGCGGTCGGCCGGGGCCGCGCCGGGCGGGCCGCCCCAGGCGCAGTGCACGCGGAGCAGGTCGACCAGGTCTATCTCGGCCACGCCCGCCCAGCCGATCCGGTGATCGCGCAGCGGGTTGCGGACCGTCACCCCGGCGTCGTCGGAGATGATCCGGGGCCGCTGCGCGGTGACGTAAGCGACGCCGGTAGCCAGCAGCAGGACGGCCGCCGTGACCACGGACAGGTGGTCACGGCCCTGCACGGCGAGGTCGATCCAGTTGCCGACGGCGAACAGCAGCCATACCACCCAGACCACCACGGCGGTCGGCGAGCGGAAGATCTGCGGCTTTTCCACCCGCTCAGGGTATCGCCGCCGTGGTTACGCGCCGGTCACGCCGGGCAGCGGCTGGGCCACGATCGCGCCGTCGTCCCAGAGCGCGGTGATCGCCGTGGCCGCCATCACCCGGACCCCGACGCCGATGGCGCGCTCGTCCACGTCGAACGTCGGCTGGTGGATGTCGTGCGACGTGACCGTGCCGGGCACCCGGGTACCGAGCCGGGCCAGCGAGCCCGGGATCGACTCCAGGTACCAGGCGAAGTCCTCGCCGCCCAGGCTCTGCGGCGTCTGCACGACCGAACCCGCGCCGAGCACGTCGAGCGCCGCGGACGAGATCATGGCCGCGCTGGCCTGGTCGTTGATCGTGGGCGGCACGTACCGCTGGTAGTTAACCTCGGCGTTGACCCCGTAGGAGTTGGCCACCGAGTCGATGAGGCCCTTGAGCAGGTCGGGCGCGCTGTGCCAGGCGTCGTCGTCTAGGCAGCGGACGGTGCCCTCGGCCACGCCCTCGTCGGGGATCGCGTTGGCCACGGTACCCGCGCTGACCCGGCCCCAGACCAGGCTGAGGCTGGACCGCGGGTCGACCCGCCGGGACAGCGCCGCGGGCACCTCGGTGAGGATCTTGCCGAGCGCGTAGACCAGGTCCGCGGTCAGGTGCGGCCGGGCGGTGTGCCCG
>DASYAD010000404.1:0-2892 GCA_036501515.1 Trebonia sp.
CCGTCAGGCCAGCGTCGTCAAGCGCGGCCAGTATCGCCTTGCAGGCCAGCTCAAGCTCAGTCTGCGGCAGTGACTCGCCGCGCTTGTAGTACGGCGTCGCGCCGATCCCGACGACCGCCGTCTTGTCCCGCAAAGTCATGGACATCATCCCTGCCGCCGCGCGCGGTCGGTACCGCGAGCATTCGAAAATGGTGTTTTCATATTAGCCACGCCAAGAGGCACGCGTCGAGAAATTGAGGCTACCAAATTGAGTCGCGGGCACGTCGCCGCTGCCTGGCGCGGTCGCCGGCTGCGGCCCTGGCGGGATAACCTTGTCGCAATGGCTACCAGCACATCGACGCAACCGCAGGGTGCTCCGCCGGCCGGGCCGGCGGACGCGCCCAAGGCGAAGCGCGCCTCGAAGGTCGCCGACCGCATCATCAAGGACGTCATCGCTGACGACTGGCAGGTCGGGCAGATTCTCGGCTCGGAGGCCGACCTGCTCGCCAGGTACCAGGTGAGCAGGGCCGTCTTCCGCGAGGCGGTCCGCCTTGTCGAGCATCAGCAGGTGGCCAGGACCCGGCGCGGGCCCGGCGGCGGCCTGGTGGTGACCGAGCCTACGGTGGACGCGGTGATCGACGCCGTGGTCCTGTACCTGTACCGGGCAGAAGCGCGGCTGGACGAGGTGTTCGAGGCGCGGCTCGTGCTCGAGGACATCGCCACTGGCCTGGCGCCCGCGCGGCTTGAGGAGCCGGACCTGGCCGTGCTGCGGGTCTTCGCTGAGGACGAGCAGGAGGGCCCGCCGGCCGACCCGCGCGCCCTGCACGGCCTGGTCGCGACGATGAGCCGCAACCCGGCCGTCGAGCTGTTCGTCGACGTGCTGACCCGGGTGGCGATGCTGTACTCAAGCGGGTGGCAGCAGTTCGGCCCCGCTCTTCGCGAGGAGACCGCGCACGCTCACGCGCGCATCGCCCAGGCGGTCATGTCAGGCGACGCAGGCACGGCCCAGCACCGGATGCGCCTCCACCTCGAAGCCGAGGCCGATTACCTGCGCAATCGCCGGTCTACCAGGCAACTGCTGCCGGGCAGCGCCGTGCTGCTCAGCCAGTCAGGCAACGGCAAGCGCGCGGAAGCGATCGCCCGCCGGATCACTCAGCAGGTGGTGGACGAAGGCCTGCAGCCCGGGCAGCTGGTGGGCACCGAGCCCGAGCTGATCGCCCGGGAAGGCGTCAGCCGCGCCGTGTTCCGTGAGGCGGTCCGGCTGCTTGAGCATCATCAGATCGCGCGGATGAGGCGCGGGCCTGGCGGCGGTCTTTTCGTGTTCGAGCCGAGCGCAGCCGCCGTCAGCGAGATGGCCGCCATCTACCTGGCCCGGCACGGAATGCGGCTGTCCGACCTGGCCGAGGTGCGCACCGGCGTCGAGGTCGCGATCACCGGCCTGGCGGCGGCGCGCATCGACGCCGAGGGCACGGCGGCGATCAAGAACGCACTCGACCGCGAGGCGAAGACGCCGCAGGACGAGCAGGCGGATGTCGTCCATGACCTGCATGCGGCGGTGGCGGCCGCGTCCGGCAACCGGGTGCTCGAGCTGATCGCGCTTGTCTTCATCCGGCTGAGCCTGATCTACCAGATTGAGCGTCTCGCGCCTCCGGCCCGCGCGAACATCAGCGCCGAGGTGCTGCGAACGCACGAAGGGATCGCAGCCGCCGTCGAAGCCGGTGACCAGGAGCTCGCCCGGCACCGGATGCGCCGGCACCTCACCGCGCTCGGTGCGCTCATGAGCTAGTGCCGCCCGTCCGCTCGCCCCGTCGCCGAGAAGAGTGTACTCTTTAGGCAGAGCGTGCGGGCTACCAGACGGCCCGGCTGCGCCTGTCGAGGAGGGCCGTGGCGATGACCGCGACATCTGCCGAGTTCGAGAAGGCCACCGACTTCCAGCTCAGGGAACAGGACATCGAGCGCGCCAGGGCACTGGTCGGCCGGTGGTCGCCGTCGGCCGCGCGCGAGCATCTGACCACCGCCACGCACGACGCGATGCGGAACTTCGCCTGCGGTTACGGCGACGACAACCCGCTTTTCAACTCCGAGGATTACGGCAGGTCCACCCGGTGGGGCGGGCAGATAGCGCCGCCGATGATCGGCATCGCGCTCAACCGGCCGCTGTACGGCGACCCGCCGGACATGTCCCTGCGCCGCCCGTCGTTCCGTGGCATCCATGTGTTCGTTTCCGGGAGCACCTGGACCTGGTACCGGCCGGTGGCCGAGGGCGACCAGCTGTACAGCTTCGCGGGCACCGAGTCGGTGGTGGAGAAGAAGTCGGAGTTCGCCGAGCGCTCGGTCCTGATCACCGGCGCGTCGGTGAAGATGAACCAGCGGGCCGAGATCGTGGCGATCTCGCGGACACTGGCCATTCACACCGAGCGCAAGACCGCGCGCGAGAAGGGCAAGTACGCCGAGATCAAGCCCGCGACCTACACCGATGACGATATCGCCCGGCTCGACGCGGTGTACGCGGCCGAGCAGGTCCAGGGCGGCAAGGCCCGCTGGTGGGAAGACGTTCAAGTGGGCGACGTGCTCCAGCCGATGGCCAAGGGCCCGCTGACCGAGACCGACATGATCGTCTTCCACGCCGGGGGTTACGGGTTCGTGCCGTACGCGCCGTCCGCCAACCGGATCGCTTACAAGAACCGGCAGCGCATCGCGCCGTTCTACGTCAAGAACGAGCATGGCGTCCCCGACGTCGCGCAACGGGTGCACTGGGACTCGGCCTGGGCCCAGGCCATCGGCAACCCGATGGCCTACGACTACGGGGTCATGCGCGACTGCTGGCTGTCGCAGTTCCTGACCGACTGGATGGGCGACGACGGCTGGCTGGTCACCCAGAGCAGCCAGATCCGCAAGTTCAACTACATCGGC
>DASYAD010000405.1:0-9808 GCA_036501515.1 Trebonia sp.
CCCCCACGGGCGCCCCCCACGGGCGCCCCCCACGGGCGCCCCCCACGGGCGCCCCCCACGGGCGCCCCCCACGGGCACCCCCCACGGGAACGCCCCCAGGCGAACACCGCGGCAGGACTACCGCGGCGGGAACGCCCCCACGGGAACGCGACCGCAGGACCTCCGCGACGGGCACCCCCCACGGGAACGCGACGGCAGGACTACCGCGACGGGAACGCCCCCACGGGAACGCGACCGCAGGACCTCCGCGATGGGCACCCCCCACGGGAACGCGGCGGCAGGACTACCGCGACGGGAACGCCCCCACGGGAACACCGCGGCAGGACCGTCGCGACGGGAACGGCCTCAGGGAACGCGGCGGCAGGACTACCGCGACGGGAACGCCCCCAGGCGAACACCGCGGCAGGACCGTCGCGATGGGAACGGCCTCAGGGAACGCGGCGGCAGGACCTCCGCGACGGGCACCCCCCCACGGGAACGCGGCGGCAGGACCATCGCGACGGGAACGCTCGCCGCGGGAACTCCGCCTTGGGGGATCTCGGACGGTGCGGCGGTGCGTGATGCCCCGCAACGGTACGGGGCGGCCGTGGGCCGGGGATTGCTTCACTATCGCGCATGCGGAAATTGTGGCGGCGCTCGACGCGGCACCGGCGGGTGGCCGTCGCGCTGGCCGCGGCCCTGACGGCAGCGGTCGCGATCGCGTTGTCCGGGTGCGGGCCGTCGCTGTCGCAGGCGCTCGCTTCGAGCCCGCCAGCCGCCACAACGCCCGGCACCGCGACACCCGGCACCGCGATACCCGCCACAACGCCCGGCACCCCGACGCCCGCTACGACCACGCCCGCCACGACGCCCATCTCAGTCGGTTCGTCCACCCATACGATCACGATCGGCGGGGTGACCCGGACGTACATCGTCTACCGGCCCGCAGTCCTGCCCGCCGCCGCGCCGCTGGTGGTGATGCTGCACGGCGGTTTCGGCAGCGCCAGCCAGGCCGAGAAGTCGTACCAGTGGAACAGCGAGGCGGATGCCGGGCACTTTCTCGTCGCCTATCCCGACGGCCTGAACCGGGCCTGGAACACCGGCGGCGGCTGCTGCGGTATTCCCGCCAGGACGGGCGTCGACGACACCGGCTTCATCACCGCTATGGTCTCGGCCATCGAGCATTCCGCTGGCGTCGACGCCAGCCGGGTCTACGCCGCCGGCATCAGCAACGGCGGCATCATGGCGTACACGCTGGCTTGCGACACCGACGTCTTCGCCGCCATCGGCCCCGACTCGGCGACCGAGCTTGCGCCCTGCCGCGACCCGGCGCCGGTCTCGGTCATCGCCATCCACGGCACCGCCGACAAGAACATCCCCTACAACGGGGGCGAGGGGGACGGCATCGCGGAGATCGACGGTCCCTCGGTGCCCGCAGTCAACGCCGCCTGGCGGCAGGCCGACGACTGCGGCCAGCCGGCCGTGACCACCGCGGGGACGGTCACCACCTCGGCCGCCAGCTGTCCCGGCGGCCGTGCGGTCGAGCTCGTCACGATCGCGGGCGCCGGGCACCAGTGGCCGGGCGCGGTGCCCGACCCGGTGGCGCAGCGGCTGCTGGGCACCGACCCGCCGTCCACCGCCCTCGACGCCACGGCGGTCATCTGGCAGTTCTTCGCGGCGCACCCCCGCTGACGCCGCATCCCCGCTGACGCCGCATCCCCGCCGACAGCGCATCCCCGCCGACGGTCCCCAATGACGGCCGCACCCAGGCCGACAAACCTCGCAGGCTCAGCGTGCGGGATACCGCCCGCGGAACCTGATCAGCGCATCGCCGCCCTCTGCCACGTAAGCCACGTCCTCCACCGCGGAGATCACCAGCAGGTGGTCGCCTGCCGGGACGCGGCGGGCGACGGAGCACTCGAGGGCGGCGAGCCCGCCCGACGGGATCAGCGCCCCCGAAGCGGCGCCGCGGGTGTGCGGCACGGCGTCGAGGATGAGCCGGGCGCTCGGCCGGCCCTCGGCCGCGAACTGGCCGGCCAGCACTTTCTGGACGGATGACAGCAGCGTCACCGCGAAGCGGGCGGCGGGGAACGACGGGCGGCTGAGCACTTCGGCCGGATACGAGTCGGTCAGCAGCGACACCGCGACAAGCGGCGGGTCGAACGAGACGGGGATGAACGCGCTGACCGTGGTGCCGATGTCGTCCCGGTCGTCGGCGATGGTAACCAGCGTGACCCCGGCCGCCCAGGCCGACAGCGCGGTACGCAGGTCGTCGGCGGGAGTCACCAGGCCCCGGTTCGGAGGCTAACTGATCTTCCAGGTGCCTGGGAGGGTCAGCGGTCCGTACGGCGGCAGTCCCGCGGCCGCCGCGAACCGCCAGGCCGGGCCCCAGCCGTCGGCGAACAGCGCGGCCAGCGCGCTCGCGCCGAGTGCGCCCGGTGCGATCTGGCCGCGGGCGGCGGGCCGTGACTCGCTTGACTCGGCGGGCCGCAGCTGGTCGAGCGGTCCGAGCCGCGGGTAGACGCGGACCGGCGCGCTGTCCGGCAGGCCCGCCCGCTTGCGGGCGATCGCGGTCGCCTCGCGCAGCCCGCCCGCCTCGTCGGCGAGCCCGTTGGCGATCGCGTCGGCGCCGGTCCAGACACGGCCGCGGGCCAGCTCGTGCACCCGCTCGACGGACAGCCGCCGCCCAGACGCCACCTTCTCGGTGAAGTCCGTGTAGACCGCGTCGAGCCACTCGTTGATCCGCACCCACTCCGCGTCGGAGAACGGGCGGGCCGAGGAGAACATCGTGGCCAGGCCGGCTCCGGGGTTGTCGGTGATCGTGTCGGTGGCGATGCCAGCCCGGTCGAACAGGTCCCGGAGTACCGGCTTGCCCATGATCACGCCGATTGAGCCGGTGATCGTGCCCGGCTGGGCGACGATCACGTCGGCGGGCGCGGAGATGAAGTAGCCGCCGGACGCGGCCACGTCGCCCATCGACACGATGACCGGCTTGCCCGCGGCGCGCAGCCTGACCACTTCGCGCCAGATGACGTCGGAGGCCGTGGCCGAGCCGCCGGGGCTGTCGACCCGCAGCACCACCGCCCGCGCGCCGTCGTCGGCCGCCGCCGACCGCAGTGCCGCCGCCACCGTGTCCGAGCCCATACCGCCGCCGCCGGGCCCGCCCCGGCCGCTGCGGCCCTGCCTGATCGCGCCGTGCGCGTAGATCATCGCCACGAACTTCTCGTGCTGTCCTGGCGCGATGCCCTGGACGCTGCTGCCGAGGCGCTTGGGCAGGTCGCCGAGCGCGTGGGTGCGCTGGTAGCGCTGCAGGTACAGCAGCGTCGCGTCGGGCCCGGCTTCCTTGCGGACCAGGTCGTAGACCTCGTCGCGGTACAGCAGCCCGTCGACGAGCCCCTCCGCGAGCGCCTGCGGCGCGAGGAACGGCCCGCGCCTGACCAGCGCCGTCGCCTGCTCGACGGACAGGCCGCGGCCGGCCGCGATCGTCCCGATAAGCTGCTCGGTCACCGATTCCGCGAGCCGTGCGGCGGCCTCGCGGGCGGGCCCGGTGAACCCGGACTCGGTCAGCTGGTCGGTGGCGGACTTGTACTCGTAGCGCTTCGCGCTCTCGAAGTCGATGCCGACCTTTTCCAGCGCGTCGTGCAGGAAGACCTGCTCGACGGCGACGCCGGTCAGCCCGAGGGTGCCGGTCGGCATCAGGTAGACGCGGTCGAAGCCGGAGGCCAGGTAGTACGGCAGGTTGCCGTGCACGAAGTCGCCGAACGACTCCGACCAGGCAACCGCGAGCTTGCCCGATTTGCGGAAGTCGCCGATGGCGGCGCGCAGCTCCTGGACCTTGGCCAGCCCGATCCTGGACCCGCCGACCTTGACGACGAGCACCTTGACCCGGTCGTCGGCGGCGGCACGGCGCAGGCCGTCGAGCACGTCCTGCAGCCGGGTCCTGCGCATGGTGAGCAGCGCGGACAGCGGGTCGGCGGGCGGTCCCTCGGTGATGCCCTCGGTCAGGTCAAGCTCGAGGATGAGCGGACCGGTCCTGCGCTGCCGCATGCGAACGAGCGATGCGGCAAGCTTCGCGTCTGCCATGCGGCTAGCTTACGTGGGGAAGAACATCGACGAAGTCTCTCGTTCGTAAGGTGGTGACTCCGCATCGCTTACACAGCGTCCGTTGCCGTGGTCGACGTGGCCAACGTCATGGGGGCCAGGGCCGACGGCTGGTGGCACGACAGGGCCGGGGCCGCGCTGCGGCTGTGCCGCGAGGTGATGGCACTCGCGCAGCGCGAGGACAGCCCGGCCGGCGCGTGGGTGCTGGTACTCGAGGGCCAGGCCAGGGAGGCGGCCGAGCGGCTTAGCGACCGGGCGCTGCCCGCCGAAGACGCGGCGCCTGGCGAGGACTGGGTACCGTCGCCCGGCGTGGCGCTGCCGGTGCGGGTTGTGTCGGCGCCCGGTTCAGGGGACGACGCGATCGTCGGGGTGGTCGCCGAGACCGCCAGCGGCGAGGAAGACAGCTGCCTGGTGGTGACGGCGGACCGCGAGCTGCGGCGGCGCTGCGAGGACCTGAACGCGTCCGTGGTCGGTCCCGGCTGGCTCCTGGGGCTGCTCCAGCCAGGTATTATTCAGTTACCCCTCACGCCTGCGTCGCCACGATGTGGCTGTCCTGTTCGCCATCGACCGGAATTTGATGCGCATGTACGTGATCCTGGCGATTCTCGCCGTACTGCTTGTTGCCCTGTTCGTCCTCGCGGCGCGCGCGTTCCTGTCCGTCCGCAGAGCGAGTTGCGAGGCGCGCAGACGGGAGGCCGTCGCTGCCCGGCTGGCGGGGGTGGTCGAGCAAGCCGCGAAGGAGCACGAGGCCAGGAGGGCCGCCGCCAAGGCGAGCTCAGCGCTCACCACGGTGCTGCCCGCCATCAAGGCAGGCGAGCAGACACCGCGGCGGGTCGCTTAGACCTAGATCTCCGGGGTCAGCCAGAGTACGGACAGCGGCGGCAGCACGATCGACGCTGACGCCGGCCGTCCGTGCCACGGCTTCGGTATGGCCTGCACGGTGCCGAGGTTGCCCATCCCGCTGCCGCCGTAGCCGGTCGCGTCGGTGTTGAGCACCTCGCGCCAGCGGCCGGCCAGCGGCAGCCCGACCCGGTAGTCGCTGTGCGGCATCGCCGAGAAGTTGGCCACGCAGGCGAGCACCGGCGCGCCGTGCTCCTGCGCGCCGAAGCGCAGGAAAGAGAGCACGTTGCCGTGCGCGTCGTTGGAGTCGATCCAGCCGAAGCCCTCGGGCACCGCGTCCTGCGACCAGAGCGCGGGCAGGTCACGGTAGGTCGTGTTGAGGTCGCGCATCAGCCGCTGCACGCCGGAGTGGTAGCCGTACTGGAGCACCCACCACTCCAGGCCGTTGGTCTCCGACCACTCACTGCCCTGCCCGAACTCGGACCCCATGAACAGCAGCTGCTTGCCCGGGTGAGCCCACATGTAGCCGAACAGGGCGCGCAGCCCGGCGAACTGGCGCCACTCGTCGCCCGGCATCTTGCGCAGCAGCGAGCCCTTGCCGTGCACGACCTCGTCGTGCGACAGCGGCAGCACGTAGTTCTCAGAGAACGCGTACACCATCGAGAACGTGATCTCGTTGTGGTGGTACTGCCGGTAGATCGGATCGAGCTTGAAGTACTCGATCGTGTCGTTCATCCAGCCCATGTTCCACTTGAACCCGAACCCGAGGCCGCCCAGGTGCACCGGCCGTGACACGCCGGGCCAGGCGGTCGACTCCTCGGCGATCATCATGATCCCCGGCACCCGCTTGTAGCAGGTGGCGTTGACCTCCTGCAGGAAGGAGATCGCTTCCAGGTTCTCCCGGCCGCCGTGCGCGTTGGGGGCCCACTCGCCGTCCTTGCGGGAGTAGTCCAGGTACAGCATCGACGCGACCGCGTCGACCCGGAGCCCGTCGATGTGGAACTCCTCGAGCCAGTAGACAGCGTTGGCGACGAGGAAGTTCCGCACCTCGGAGCGGCCGAAGTTGAAGACCAGCGTGCCCCAGTCCGGGTGCGAGCCGAGCCGGGGATCGGCGTGCTCGTACAGGTGGGTGCCGTCGAACTCGGCTAGCGCCCAGGAGTCGCGCGGGAAGTGCGCGGGCACCCAGTCGACGATCACGCCGACGCCTGCCTGGTGCAGCGTGTCGACCAGGAAGCGGAAGTCGTCGGGCGAGCCGAAGCGCGAGGTCGGCGCGTAGTACGAGGTGACCTGGTAGCCCCACGACCCGCCGAACGGGTGCTCGGCGACCGGCAGGAACTCCACGTGGGTGAAGCCGAGGTCGGTCACGTAGCCGGCCAGCTCGACAGCGAGGTCACGGTAGGACAGGCCAGGCCGCCAGGACCCGAGGTGCACCTCGTAGACGGACATCGGGCTGGACAGCGGCTGCCGCTCCGCGCGGGCCGCCAGCCACTCGTCGTCGGCCCAGGTGTACTCGGACTGGTAGACGACCGACGCGGTCGCGGGCGGCATTTCGGCCAGCGCCGCCATCGGGTCTGCCTTCTCCCGCCAGGCGCCGTCGGGCCCGCAGATGGAGAACTTGTACCTGGCGCCCGCTCCGACGCCGGGCACGAACAGTTCCCACACGCCGGCGCCGCCGAGCGAGCGCATCGGGTACGCCCGGCCGTCCCAGAAGTTGAAGTCGCCGACGAGCCGGACGCCGCGCGCGTTGGGCGCCCACACGGCGAAGGCCGTGCCCGCCACACCGCCGGAGACCACCGGCCGCGCGCCGAGGGCGTCCCACAGCTGCTCGTGCCGTCCCTCGCCGATCAGGTAGAGGTCGAGCTCGCCGAGCGTCGGCAGGTGCCGGTAGGGGTCGTCCTGCAGCTGCGGGTCGCCGTTGGCGTAACCGACTTCCAACTGGTAATCCGGAACGGAGGCGGCTTCCCCCGGCACCGTCACCTCGAACACGCCGAGGTGGGTGTGCGTCATCGGGTGCCTGCTGCCGTCGGGCAGCACGGCCGTGACCGTGGTGGCCAGCGGGCGCAGGGCCCTGATCACGGTGCCTTCCGCCACGGGGCCTTCGCCCGGCGCGAAATGCGCGCCGAGCACCGAGTGCGGGTCGTGGTGCTGTCCCGCGACGATTCGCTCAATCTCCCCGAGGGAGACTGTGTCATTTTTCGATAGCACGTTAGAACTCTGCCAGTGAGTCAAGCGGGATGGGCAGCCAGGACGGACGGTGCCTGGCTTCGTACAGTACTTCGTAGACAGCCTTGTCGAGCTGCAAGGCCCGGAGCAAGATCTGATTGGCGACCGGGTCGAGCCCGCCCGCCTCGGCGTACCCGGCGCAGAACGCGCTGGTGTTCCTGCGCACCCAGTCGCGCGCGGTGTCGCTGAGCGCGGCCTGGCTGGACCGGCCGATGAGCTGGTGACGGGCGGCGTAGTCGAAGGAACGGAGCATGCCCGCGACGTCGCGCAGCGGTGACGACCTCGCCCGGCGCTGCGCGAGCGGTGTCGCGGGCTCGCCCTCGAAGTCGAGCACGACCCAGCCGGTCTCGGTCCGCAGCACCTGGCCCAGGTGGTAGTCGCCGTGCACGCGCTGCACCGGGAACGGCCCGCTGACCTTGGCCAGCTCTGAGTAGGCGTCGCTGATCATGTCGACGTGCTTGGCGAGCTCGGGCACCGCGGCGACGGCGAGGTCGAGCTTGCGGTACATCCGCTCGGTGAGCTCGCCCGCCGCGTCGGCCCCGAGTTCGTCGGTGCCGAAGGCGGCGGCCAGGTCGGCGTGCACCTGGGCGGTGGCGACGCCGAGCCGCCGGGCCTCGCCTGAGAAGTCGCCGCCCGCGTCGGCCGCGCGGACCCGCTGCCGGCCGGCTGTGCTGGCGGCGTTCGTATTCGAGCCGCTGTCGCCCGCGTCGCCGACGGCGGCGTACAGGTCCCGCACGCTGGTCGCGGCGAGCGTCCAGCCGTCGGTGGCCAGCCGCAGGTACCGCGACAGGATCGCCAGGCTGGTGGGCACGCCCTCAAGCCGCGTCTCGATCCAGCCGAGCGGCTCGGCCACCTGCGGCGACCCGAGGCTGGCGAGCGCCGTGGTCACCTCCAGGTCCGGGTTGGGACCTGGCGAGACCCGGCGGAAGACCTTGAGTATCGACTCCTCGCCGTACACCAGGCTGGTGTTGCTCTGTTCGCCGCCGAGGACCAGGCTGTCGAGGTCGGGGTCGAAGACCGCGCCGGGGATCTTGCGCATCCGCAGCGGGCCGATCTCCGCGTCGGTGGCGATCGCGGCGAGCAGCGGCTTGGTCAGGTCGGCGTCGTGCAGCGCGTCGTAGGCGGTCCGGCCGTCGCCGGCCGGCCCGATCGCGACGTGCTCGAGCCGGGTGGGCAGCCGGCGCCGCAGGCCCACCAGGATCTGGTAGTAGTCGACCGCGGTGCCGTGCGATACCGCGACGATCAAGTGCCGTAGCCCGGGATCGCCGGCGACGAGTTCGTTGTCCGCCACGACCGCGAGGTCGCGCAGCTCTTGCCCCTTGCCGGCGAACCAGCGCTGGTTACCTAGCCATTCCGCTAGCGCGTCCTCGATCGCCATGCCTCGCTCATCCCGTTGGTAGCGGTTCTCTTCCGGGGGAGCGACCCCCCGCTGCCCCCCGGTGTCGGAGCTGCGAACCGTCTTCGGCCCTGCGCTGCCGTCTCCCTGGCCCGCCACTGCCGGCGGCGGCGAGAGATGACAAATTAGAACACGTACGGCTCATCGGTCATGCTCCTCCCTCGCAGGAGGCAGTTGAAACCAGTAGAAGCCGTGCCCAGGCAGGGTCAGCAAGTATGGAAGTTCCCCAATGGGGGGGAACGTAACGCCGCCCATGCACTCCACCGGGGTGATTCCCATGAACCTGCGCAGGTCAAGCTCGACCGGCTGCGGGAAGCGGGACAGGTTGTTCACGCACAGGATCCGGTCGGCGGCGTCGTGCTCCACCGGGGTGTCGTGCTCGTGCTCGAGCCGCTGCGCGGCCAGCGTGCCCGCCGCGTCGTACTCGCGGACGAACGCCAGCACGCTCGGGTTGCTGCTCGCCAGTTCCTCGTAGGCGCCGAGGCCGAAGACGGGGTGCCGCTTCCTGATCTCGATCATCCGGCGGGTCCAGTGCAGCAGCGACTGCGGGTGGCGCTGCTGCGCCTCGACGTTGAGCGACTGGTAGCCGTAGATGGGGTCCATCACCGGCGGCAGGTAGAGCCGCTGCGGGTCGCTGCTCGAGAAGCCGCCGTTACGGTCGGGCGTCCACTGCATCGGGGTGCGCACCCCGTCACGGTCGCCCAGCCAGATGTTGTCGCCCATGCCGATCTCGTCGCCGTAGTACATGACGGGCGAGCCAGGCAGCGACAGCAGCAGCGCGGTGAACAGCTCGAGCTGGTTGCGGTCGTTGTCGAGGAGCGTGGCCAGCCGGCGCCTGATGCCGATGTTGGCCTTCATCCGCGGGTCCTTGGCGTACTCCTTGTACATGTAGTCGCGCTCTTCGTCGGTGACCATCTCGAGGGTCAGCTCGTCGTGGTTACGCAGGAAGATGCCCCACTGGCAGCCCGCGGGGATCTTCGGCGTCTGGGCCAGGATCTCCGAGATGGGGTAGCGCTGCTCCCGGCGGACGGCCATGAAGATACGCGGCATCAGCGGGAAGTGGAACGCCATGTGGCACTCGTTGCCGCCGGTCTCGTCATCGCCGAAGTACTGCACGACGTCGGCGGGCCACTGGTTGGCCTCGGCGAGCAGCACCCGGTCCGGGTAGGCGGCGTCGACCTCCAAGCGGACGCGCTTGAGGTACTCGTGCGTCTCCTTGAGGTTCTCGCAGTTGGTGCCCTCGCGCTCGTACAGGTAGGGCACCGCGTC
>DASYAD010000406.1:0-4136 GCA_036501515.1 Trebonia sp.
GGACGTGCAGGACCGGCTCGCCTGGATGAAGGACCACCTGCTCCGCTGCGGTGTCCCCGAGAACATCGCGGAGGACCGGATGCGGGACTTCGCAACCGGGACGCTGACCGGCACGCCCGAGCAACTCGCCGAGCGCCTCGCGCAGCTCGGCAAGCTTGGCATGAGCTACGCGATCCTCAACTTCGCCGAGGTCGCCTACGACCGCACCGCCCTCACGCTGTTCACGGACAAGGTGGCTCCCGGCCTGTCCGCCCGCTTAGCGGAGCAAAAAACCTCACCCCGTCATCCAGAACGGAATCGGCTGACCCGTCCCCGCCCCATGACTCACCGGGCGGGGCGGTCGCCGCGGTACTGCCGTCAGGTGGCGTCGCCCGGCCGACGCTGACCGGGGAGGCTGAGCACGGGAGGCAGCGACTGCACTATCTCGGTCACGATGCCGCGCAGCCAGGTGAGGGCCGGGTCGGTAGCGTACAGCGGGTGCCACCGGGCGGCCTCGATGAGTTCGATGATCCCGAACGGCGGTTCGACGATCGTCACGCCCGCCGCGGCTCCTATCCGGCGGGCGAGGCGTTCTGGCACGGCGGCGACCAGGTCGGTCCCCTCGACAAGGAAGGGCAGCGGCAGCCAGCCGGCGGTGGTGAGCACCACATTCGGGGTGATGCCGCGCCGCAGCAGCGCCATGGCCACGGGATCGGACCCAGGGTCGGGGGACCGTGCGGCCGCGTGGGGCAGCGCGGCCATGTCTTCGGCGGTCAGGTGCCACCCACCGTCAGCACTGGCGCGCAGCCGGGGGTTGCCGGGATCGGCCACGTAGACGAGGCGGTCCCGCATGACCACCTCGGACTGGCCGGCCGACGCGAGCCGCGGCGGCCCGATCAACAGGTCATAGGCGAGGAGACCGCGGTCTCTTTCCGCCGGTTCTCGGGCGGCGAGCCGCATCTGGATGCTCGCCTCGGGCGCCAGCTCGTGCACTCGCCGCAGCAGCGGCTCGCCGAGCACGGTCATCGAGTAATCGGAAAGGCAGATGGTGAACACGCGGTCGCCGACCGGCGGCTGACCGGCCTGCCCGGAGAAGAACGTCTGCTCGATCCGCCGCGTCGTCTCCCGCACAGCGGGAAGCAGCGACCGCGCGAGCGGTGTGAGGTCATAGCCGTTGCCCGACCTGAGCAGCAGCTCGTCGTGGTAGTGCCTGCGGAGCCTGGCCAGGGCGTTGCTCACCGCGGGCTGCGGCATGCCAAGGCGCACGCCCGCGCGGGTGACATTGCCCTCTTCGAGCAGCGCCTGCAGGATGACCAAGAGGTTCAGGTCAGTGCCACCGAGTGCCATTCAGTGACCCCTGTCAAAATCAGGCCCTAATCATTTGTGGAAATGATATGGTTCAAATACGGATAAGTTGATATTTGTCCGATTGCGGCGAAGGGAATTCCGTGGCGGGCGCGGCTGGCATCGACTTGAACCTCCTGGCCGTGCTCGGCGCGCTGCTTGAACACCGCAACGTGACGAGGGCGGGGGAGAAGCTCCGCCTCAGCCAGCCGACGATGAGCGGCGCCCTCGCCCGGCTGCGCCAGCACTTCGGCGATGAACTGCTCGTCAGGTCGGGACGCGAATACCGGCTGACTCCGGTGGCCAGCGGCCTGCTGCCCGCCGTACGCGCGGCGCTTGGCCAGGTGGAGCAGACGCTCAGCGTGCCGGCCGAGTTCGATCCCGCCACCAGCCAGCGCCGGTTCTCGCTCGCGATCTCGACGCAGTCCATCCTCGCGCTCAGCGGGGTGCTGCGGCGGGTGCACGAACTGGCGCCCGGGGTGCGGCTCGAGACGTGGCCGATCACGACCACGCTGATGGAGACCGGGCATAGCCTGGCCGGGTACGACGTGCTGATCGCGCCGGAGGGGTTCAGCGCCGACGGCGACCCCGAGGTACTGCTCAGGGACCGGATCGTGTACGTGGCCGATCCCGCCAACCCGCGGCTGCGGGCCCGTGCTGACGGTGGGTGGCGCCTGACCGCAGAAGACCTGGCCGCGCTGCCGCACGCGGCGGCCCGGCTGCCGCAGGCCGGCCTGGTCACCGGGGCGCTCCACCGGCTTGGCGTCACCCCGCAAGTGGTGGCGACCACCGGGGGCTGGCTGCCGCTGCCGTTCCTCGTCGCGGGGACCGACCTGGTCGCCGCCGTGCCGGAACGCCTCGCCCGCCAAACGGGCGCCGCGGCCGGGGTGACAGTCATCGAGCCACCGTTCGGGCTGATCGAACTCATCGAGGCCGCCTGGTGGCACCCGCTGTACGCTACTGACCCGGCCCTCACCTGGCTGCGCGGCATCATCCAGGGCTCCCTTGAGTCACTGGCGCGAGGCCGGGGTCAGCTCGCGCCCGACCCGCTCGACGAGCAGGCTCATCTCGTACGCGACGAGACCTAGGTCGCACTTGGCCGCGGCGAGCACGGCAATGCTAGAGCCGTTGCCGATCGTCATGACCACGTACAGCCCGGCCTCCATCTCCACCGCCGTCTGGATCACCTGGCCTGCCTGGAACGAGCGCGCGGCCCCCTGCGTCAGGCTCGCAAGACCTGCCGTCACCGCGGCGAGCCGGTCGGCGTGGTCGCGCGGGAACCTGGCGTTGAACGCCAGCGGAAGCCCGTCGGCGGACACCACGACCGCGTGGGCCACGTCGCGCATCCGGTCTACGAAGTCAGTAACCAGCCAGTCGAGATCACCTTCGGACGGTTCCGTCGCACTCACCCGCGCTCCTTCTCTGCCACTGGCACGGGCTCGCGCCAGGCCATCGCTGTCTGCTCAGTTCTCATCTGTTCCTGGCCGTTCCGTTCCCGGACGCTGGGGCGCGTCGGAGCGCCCTTCCCTGCCGCGTACCTGGAAGCCGGCCAGCCGGGCGCGCACCGTCTCGGGCGACCGGCCGGGCTTGTCGGCGGGCGGCGGGGCCTGCCCGGTCCGCTGGCCGCCCGGCCGGACACCGACCGAGCCTGGGACGAGGTTCGCGCTCGGCACCCGGCGCGGTAGCCCCGCGTTGGTCAGCTTCCCGGCGACGGGGGAGACGACCGTCTGGGCGACGCGGAAGCCCTCGTCCGCGGGCGAGGTCCAGGAGCCGGCCGGAGAACCGGCGCCGCCGATGGACGGGGTGCCGCGCCTGAACCACTCCGACTCGATGGAGTCGTAGATCGGCAGCCGCACGCCGGAGGCGTCGGCGGCAGCGGGTTCCTGCTCGGCGGGGCCGGAACCGCCCGCCCACGCGGCCACCTCGACGGGGGCGGGCACCTGGACCGGGGCGGCGGCCGTGGCTGGGTTCTGGTCCTCTTCCCCGGTGTCAAACCAGATGGAATTCGGGCGCGGTACCGTCCTCACCCCCATCCTGGGCGTCCTGGTCCCGGCCATCGCGCGCGCGGGACTTGAGGTCAGGACCGGGTTGCCCCCGGTGCCGAAGCGCCGGCGCGCGCCGATGGGCGACGTCGGCTCGGTTTCCGCCACCGACTCCGGCACCCAGATCAGCGCGGAAAGGCCGCCGCTGTGCGCGCGCCGCAGCCGGACCTTGATGCCGTGCCTGGCCGCTAGGCGGCCCACCACGAACAGGCCCATCCGCCGCGACACCGCGACGTCGATCACCGGCGGGTTGTCGAGGCGCCAGTTCGCGTAGGCGAGATCCTGCTCGGGGATGCCGAGTCCCTCGTCGGTGACCTCGACCAGCACACCGCCGCTGCCAATCAGCTGGGCGGTGACGAACACCTGCGTGTCCCTGCGGGAGAACGTGGTCGCGTTCTCCACGAGCTCCGCCACCAGGTGCACCACGTCGCTCGCGGCCCGCCCGGCGATGACGAGCTGCGACTGCACGTCGAGGTTGATCCTTTCGTACTGCTCGATCTCGGAGACCGCGGCGCGCAGTACGTCCACCAGCGCCACGGGCCGCGTCCACTTGCGCGGGGCCTCGTGTCCGGCCAGCACCAGGAGGTTCTCCGAGTTGCGGCGCATCCGGGTCGCCAGGTGGTCAAGCCGGAACAGGCTGCTGAGCCGGGTGGCGTCCTGCTCCGACTGCTCAAGCGTCTCGATGATGCCGAGCTGCCGTTCGATCAGCGTCTGGCTGCGCCGTGACAGGTTGACGAACATGGCGTTCAGATTCGCCCGCAGCATGGCCTC
>DASYAD010000407.1:0-7986 GCA_036501515.1 Trebonia sp.
TCGCTGTTCAGCGTCAACCTGAGCCTGCTGCCGAACTTCGGCGACGTGGGCAGTTACGCCGAGATCTTCCGGAACTACCAGGTTGGGCTGTGGCTGCTGAACTCGCTGGTGATCACGGCGGGATCGGTCGCCCTGTCGATCGCGGTCGCGGTCCCGGCCGGCTACAGCCTGAGCCGGATGCGAATCGGGGGCGAGGTGGCGGGGGTGATCATGCTGTTCACCCGCGTCATCCCCGGCACGCTGCTCGTGCTGCCGTTCTTCATCATGTTCAGCCGGGTGAACCTGCTGAACACGCTGCTGTCGGTGATAATCGCGAACACCAGCCTCATTGTCCCGCTCGCGGCCTGGATCATGAAGGGCTTCTTCGACCGGGTGCCGGTCGACGTCGAGGAAGCGGCTTACATGGACGGCTGCGGCCTCTGGCGGGCTTTTATATACGTCGTCGTCCCGCTGGTCAAACCCGGTATCGGTGCCACCGCCGTCTACGCCATCGTGCTGGCCTGGAGTGATTACCTGTTCCCGAAGACGCTGCTGCTGACGCCGAACCACTGGACGCTGTCGGTCGGGGCGGTGTCACTGATCGGCGAGCACACAGTCGACTGGAACGGCCTCATGGCGATGGGCACGATCGGTGTCCTGCCGATGGTGTTGGCCTTCGCCGTGCTTGAGCCGTTCCTGGTGTCCGGACTCACCGCTGGGGCAACGGTGGGTTAGACCCGGGCTGGATAATGATGTTCTCCGCATGGTAGAACCGAATTATCAGCAGTTCGGCTCAGGAGGCAGGCCCGGTGCGCTTCATCTTCCAGTTCCCTGAGACGGCAGGCACCGAGACGGACATGCTCGACGTGGGGCCGCTGCGCGATGTGGCCGTCGCCGCCGAGCGGGCCGGCTTCACCGGTATCGCGCTGACCGAGCACCCGGTACCGGGCGCCCGGTGGCTGGCGAGCGGCGGCCACCAGAGCCTCGACCCGCTGGTCGCGCTCGGCTACGTCGCGGGCGCGACGACTAGCCTGAAACTGCTCACCAACCTGGTGGTGGCTCCCTACCGCAACCCGTTCCTGCTGGCCAAGGCCGCGGCGACGGTGGACAAGCTATCGGGCGGGCGGCTGGTACTCGGGCTGGGCGCGGGCTACCAGAAGTCGGAGTTCTACGCGCTCGGGGTCGACTTCGAGGAGCGGAACGCGCTGTTCGACGAGGTGCTCGACGCGCTGCCGCTGCACTGGAAGGGCGAGCCGTTCAGCTTCGAGGGACGGCACTTCAACGCACGCGACGTCATCGCCCGCCCGCGCCCGGTGCAGGACCCCATCCCGATCTGGATCGGCGGCAACTCCAAGCTGAGCCGTCGCCGCGTAGTGAGCAAGGCCCAGGGCTGGATGCCCATGATGGGCGGCGCGCAGCTGGTCAAGACCGCGCGGACGGTCGCCATCGAGTCGCTGGCCCAGCTGGGCGAGATGATCACCGAGGTGAAGAAGGACGCCGCGGGGGCGGGCCGCACCGGCAGCCTCGACTTCCTGTCGTCGTACCAGGACTGGACGATCAAGTCGCCGGCCGCCGAGGCCGACCGCCATGCCAGCGCGTTCGCCGAGATCGAGCGAGCCGGGGTCACTCACCTGATCATCAGCGTGCCCAGCCGCGCGCCCGCGCAGACGCTCGAATTCGTCGAGGCATTCGGCGCCACTTACCTTTCGGCAAATCAGGCGGGCCTCCAAGCAGACCAGGCGGGCCTCCAAGCAGACCAGGCGGGCCGGTCATGAGCGCGGGCACCCCGGGGCCGGACTGGTGGGCGTCGCGCAGCGGGCTGGCGGGCACGGTCGCCGTCATCACCGGCGGCGCGGGGGGAATCGGCACCGCGATCGCCACCGACCTGGCCGCGAACGGCGTCCGGCTGGCCGTGATCGACGCCAGCGCGGAGGCGGCCGGCGCGCTCGAAGCGGCGCTCGACGGCCATGACGCGATCATCGAGGTCGGCGACGCCCGGTCGGCGGAGGCGCTGACGGCGCTGTTCGAGGCCGTCGATGAGCGCTGGGGACGGGTCGACACGCTGGTCAACATCGTCGGCGGAACGTTCAGGTCGCCGTTCACCGAGACCACGCCGAAGGGCTGGGACGCGCTGCTGCGCTTCAACCTGAGCCCCGTGCTGCACACCTGCTGGCTGGCGGCGCCGCGAATGCGGGCGGGCGGCCGCGGCGGCAGCATCGTCAACATCACCACGATCGAGGCGCACCGGGCCGCGCCCCGGTTCGCCGTGTACTCGGCCGCCAAGGCAGCGGTCGAGCAGTTCGGCCGCACGCTCGCGGTCGAGCTCGGCCCGGACGGGATCCGGGTTAACAACATCGCGCCGGACTACGTGCCGGTGCCCAGCCACACCGCGTTCACCGCACGCAGCGGCCTTGACCTGGGCGACGGCGGCATGAGCACCCCCGCCGGGCAGCGTGTGGCGATACCGATGGGCCAGCTGCCCGCGGTCACCGACATCTCCGGCTGCGCCCTGTTCCTGGCGTCGGGGCTGTCCCGCTTCGTCACCGGCACGACCCTGCACCCCGACGGCGGCACGTATGCCGCCAGCGGCTGGTTCAACTGGCCGGGGGAGGGCTGGGCCAATCACGTCCCGGCCCGGCTACTGGAGGAATCGGGCGACTGAACGCCGCCCGGCGGTAGGCCGCCTGGCCGCCCCGCCTTGATTCCGGACTTTCAACTCGTGTTAGCAAATTTCTCGCGAATCCGTCATCTCGGCGGATCGTTCGTGCTGCGCGCTGTTAGTGTATTTAGACACAGTTTAAATATATAGATAACTTTCGTTATCGCGCGCCGAAACAGGCCCCTGTGACGCCGTTCATTTGAACTGTGTCGCAAAAACCGTACGCGGGCGGCCTAGGCCCCGATCCACGACGACGAGGAACGAGATGCGTTCGGGAACCGCTGACCAGGAGCAGGTGGCCAGGCCACGCCTGGTGCCCCAGTCCAACGGCTACGCCGCCTACGAGGATCAGTCTCAGGCCTACGGGCACCAGCGGCAGGACGCACCGCAGTACGGCTCAGGCCGCAGGCAGCCGAGCCGGGCCGGCTACGCCGGCCACCGCCGTAAAGGCCACGGCGGCGGCCCGGGCCAGCAGGACAGGACCGCCCGTCAGCGGTCGATCCGCTCCACGCTCACGATGCTGCTCGTGCTCCCGCTTGTTTCCCTCATCGCCCTGTGGGTGTACGCCGCGTCGAGCACGCTCGGCGGCGCCCTCGCGAAACGCGGCTCGGACACGCTGAACAAGCAGATCGGCACGCCGACCGAGCTGATGATCGTCCAGCTCGAGACCGAGCGGTCGCAGACGTTCGCCTGGCAGAGCGCGCACCCGCGGCCGTCGCGGACCGCGCTGACCAAGCAGCGCGCGCTCACCGACGCCGCCGTCGCCGCGTTCCGGGCCGGCGTCACCTCCGCGGCCGGGCTTGAGCCCGCGGCCGACAAGCCGGCCGCGGCGGCCCTGCTGGCCAAGCTGAGCCAGCTGGCCGGGGTCAGGACGCAGGTCGACGCGGGCACGATCACGCCGCTGGCCGCGTTCCAGGACTACAACGCGACCGAGCAGGCGGTCTACCCGTTCGTCAACTCGCTGTTCAACCCGCAGGAGTCCCTGCTGTGGTACCAGGAGAGCCAGGCGGCCCTGCAGAACGGCGAGGCGGTCGACGCCATCGGCCAGGAAGCCGCGCTGGTCGGCGGCGCGTTCGCGTCAGGCGGCACCATGCCGGCCGACATCTACCAGCAGTTCACCCAGACCGTGGGCAACCAGCGGCTTTTTGAGTCCCTCGGCAACGCGACGGTCTACTGGCAGCTCGGTCCCGACCCGTATCTGCCCGTGTTCGGCTCGCCCGCGTTCGCAAGCCTGCAGAAGCTCGAGAACAAGATCATCGCCGCTGGCCCGGGCGCGCGCCTGACGGTCAGCCCGGCCGCCTGGCAGGCGGCGGTCCAGTCGGTCATCGCGAAGTCGACCGTAGCCGCGATCAGCTTCCAGGCCGGCGACACCCGGGGGCAGGCCCACGACGGAGACGAGATCCTGCTCCGGCTGATCCTGGTCGGCGGGGCCGGGTTCCTTGTCGTCATCCTCTCGTCGTTCCTGCTGCTGCGCTTCGGCAACCGGATCAGGCGTGAGCTCACCGGGCTGCGCGGCGCGGCCAGGACGCTGGCGCACGAGCGCCTGCCCAGCGTGGTCGCCCGGCTGCGGGCCGGGTCGGACGTTGACGTGGCGGCTGAGGCGCCGCCGCTGGCGCTGGGGACGAGAACGCGGGAAGTGACGGAAACGGCGGACGCGTTCTCCGCCGTGAGCCGGACGGCAGTCGAGGCAGCCGTCGAGCAGGCCCGGCTGCGCAACGGCGTCAGCCTCGTCTTCCGCAGCCTGGCCAGGCGCAATCAGTCGCTGCTGCAGCGCCAGCTGCGGATGCTGGATGAGATGGAGCGCGGCACCGAGGACGCGGACGCGCTTGACCAGCTGTTCCGGCTTGACCACCTGACGACCCGGATGCGCAGGCAGGCCGAGGGCCTGATCATCTTGTCCGGCGCGTCGCCGGGACGAGTCTGGCGGCAGCCGGTTCCCGTGGTGGAGGTGATGCGCGGGGCCATCGGCGAAATCGAGGACTACGCCCGGGTCGACCTGGTCACCAGCTCGCCCGACTTCCTGCAGGGCCCGGCCGTCGCTGACTTGATCCACATGCTGGCGGAACTGGTTGAGAACGCCGTGCAGTACTCGCCGCCTGGTACCCGGGTGGAGGTCAGGGGCGGCCGGGTCGCCAACGGGTACTGCATCGAGGTCGAGGACCGTGGCCTTGGCATACCGCTCGACACGATGAGCGTGCTCAACGAGCGGCTCGCCAGGCCGCCGGAGTTCGACCTGGCCGACAGCGACCAGCTCGGGCTGTTCGTGGTCAGCCGGCTCGCGGCCAGGCACGGGGTCAAGGTGTCGCTGCGCATCTCCGGCTACGGCGGCACCACGGCGATCGTCCTGCTCCCGCGCATGCTGGCCGTCGCGGAGGAAGAGGTGCCGTTCCTCAGCGAGGCGCGGCCGCCGACTGCCGCGCAGGCCGCCGACGCCAAGGCCGCCGGGGCCGCCGCTGCCGCGGCGCTGGCAGGCCGTCGGCTGCTACGGCCCGAGCGGGCACTTGAGCCGCCCGTCCCGGGTCAGGAACCTGCCCGGGATCCGGGTCAGGAACGCGGCGAGCGGCCAGCGGCGACGGGGCAGGCTCTCCCGTCGGCGGTCCAGCGCGGCCATGACGGAGACGCGGGGCTGCCCCGCCGCCAGGCCGGGGCCAACATGGCGCCGCGACTGCGGGAGAACCCGTCCAACGGGGCCACCGGGCCGCTGGCCGGCCGTTCCGCCGAGCAGGCACGCGCGCTCATGTCGGCCATCCAGCAGGGACTGCGCAGCGGTCGCGGTACCAACTCGCCGCAGGGCGGCGGCCCGCACGGCGGCCCGCAAGACGGCGGCAACGGGCCGCACGACGGCGCGAGCGGCGAAGCGACCCGCGGCCGGGAGGAATGATGCGCGGTTCTGGT
Organism: Trebonia sp.; assembly: GCA_036501515.1. Lineage (GTDB taxonomy): Bacteria > Actinomycetota > Actinomycetes > Streptosporangiales > Streptosporangiaceae > Trebonia. The sequence goes on from DASYAD010000407.1 coordinate 5,534, forward strand.
GTGGGCGAGCTGGACTGGCTCCTCGACAACTTCTTCTCGGCGGTCGGCGGAGTCAGGTGCGCGGTCATCCTCTCGCCCGACGGCCTGCCGCTTGGCCGGTCGCCCGGTCTCAGCGAGAACGACGCCGACCACCTGGCCGCCCTCGCGGCCGGCACCCAGAGCCTGGCCTACGGCGCGGGCCAGAAGTTCGGCTTCGGCGACGTCAACCAGACGATCGTCGAGATGACCGCGGCACTGCTGTTCATCACGCCAGCCGGGCGCGGCACCTGCCTGGCGCTGCTCGCCGACACCGATGCCGACGCCGGGCTGATCGCCTACGAGATGACCGTGCTGGTCAAGCGCGTCGGGCAGCACATGATCGCCAATCCGCGGTTCGCCGTCCAGAGCCCGACCAGGTAAGCCATGGGGGAAGACGACAGATGGACGTACGAGGAGACGGGGCCCGTCTCCCGTCCCTACACGGTGACCGGCGGGCGCACCCGGCAGCGGGGCACGCGGTACTTCGACCTCGTTGACATCGTCGTCCGCAGCGGCACGCCGGCGGACACCACCCCGGTCAGTCCCGAGCGCGGCCGGATCCTCGACCTGTGCCGGGTCCCGGTGAGCGTGGCCGAAGTCTCCGCGATCATCGGGCTACCGCTTGGCGTGGTCCGCGTCCTGCTCGACGACCTGCTGTGCGAGAGCCTCATCGAGATCATGGAGGCCGCGCCGCGCGGCAAGGTGACCGACCCGGCCCTGCTGAGCAAGGTTCTCCAGGGCCTGCGGGCGCTGTGATCCAGAGGCGGCTTCTGCCAGAATCAGCCGGGTGAACCTCCTGCTACCCGGCAGCTGACCACGGCGTGGCCGTTTTACCTGCCCAGCGGCGGGCAGCTGGCGCAGATGGAGGACTTCACCGATTTCTACGGGATCGAGCAGCTGCTTGACGACGGCGGGCGCGACGCCGTGCGGCGCACCAGGGAGTTCATGACCAAGGAAGTCGGGCCGGTCATCAACCACTACTGGGTGCGGGAAGAGTTCCCGCACGAGCTGGCCGAGGGCATCGCCGGGCTTGGCATCGCCGGCGTTGCCTACCAGGGCTACGGCTGCCCCGGCGGCGGTCCGCTGCTCGACGGCGTGCTGGCGATGACGATCGCCCGGACGGATCCGTCGATGTCGACCTACCTCGGCGTGCACAGCGGGCTCGCGATGGGCTCGATTTACCTGTGCGGCAGCGAGGAGCAGAAGGAGCGCTGGCTGCCCGCGATGGCGCGGATGGAGAAGATCGGCGCGTTCGGCCTGACCGAGCCGGACGTCGGCTCCGGGGTCGCGGGCGGCCTGGTCACCAGCGCCCGCCGGGAGGGCGACGAGTGGGTACTCGACGGCCAGAAGAAGTGGATCGGGAACGCGACGTTCGCCGACTACATCATCATCTGGGCGCGGGACGTCACCGAGGGGTCCGACGGGCAGGTCAAGGGATTCGTGGTGGAGAAGGGGACACCGGGCCTGTCGACGACCAAGATCCACGACAAGATCGCGCTGCGGGTGGTGCAGAACGCGTACGTCACGCTTGAGGGAGTACGGGTCTCCGAGTCGTCGCGGCTGCAGCGAGCCGAGTCCTTCAGGCAGACCGCGGCGGTGCTGCGGCTGACCAGGACGGGGGTGGCCTGGCAGGCGGTCGGCTGCGCGATGGGCGCCTACGAGCACGCGCTCGCCTACGCGAAGGAACGCGAGCAGTTCGGCCGGCCGATCGCGGGCTTCCAGCTGGTGCAGGACCTGCTGGTGCGGATGCTCGGGAACATCACCGCCTCGGCTGCGATGTGCGCCAGGCTCGCCCAGCTGCAGGCGGCGGGCCAGGCCCGCGACGAGCACTCGGCACTGGCCAAGGCGTTCTGCACGGTGCGCATGCGCGAAGCCGTCGGCTGGGCCCGTGAACTGCTCGGCGGCAACGGGATCCTGCTCGACAACCAGGTCGGCCGGTTCGTGGCCGACGCCGAGGCGATCTACTCCTACGAGGGCACCCGCGAGATCAACACGCTGGTCGTCGGCCGCGCGATCACCGGCCTCAGCGCCTTCGTCTGAGCCTTAACCGGCAGCGGCGCTGTGCGCCGAGGAGTCCTCGTCCGAGGAGGCCCCGTCCGAGGAGGCCGGCTCGTCCTCCTCGGAATCGTCGGACAGCAGCGGCGAGCGGGCCATCATGACCACGCCGGCGACGATCACCGCCGCGCAGGCCACCTCGCCGAGGATCCACCAGTCCTGCCTGACCTGCTCGTCGAAGACCAGCACCCCCCACAGCACCGAAATGAGCGGGTCGGACAGCGTCAGCCCGGGCTGCGCGGCGATCAGCTGGCCGGCGTTCAGCGCCGACTGGGTCAGGAAGAACCCGAGCACGCCCACCGCGACCATCGCGTAAATCGGCCAGTCCGTGAACAGGTGAAAGAAGCCGCCTGACAAGGTTCTGGTCATCGCCTTCATCA
>DASYAD010000408.1:0-3488 GCA_036501515.1 Trebonia sp.
CCTGGTCAGCATCTACGTGCACCGGCTGCGGCGGCTGATCGGCGACAGCGAGGGCCGGCTGCTGGTGTACCGGGCGCCCGGGTACCTGCTCCGCATCGCCCCCGGCGACCTGGACCTGGAGGAGTTCGAGCGGCTGGTCGCCGAAGGCAGGAGCGCGCTCGCTGCGGCCGAGCCGCAGCGCGCCGCCGGCCTCCTCGCGGAGGCGCTCGGGCTGTGGCGTGACCGGCTGCTCGCCGACGTCGCGCCGTCCACGCTCATCAGCACCGAGGCTGAACGGGGAAACGAACTCCGGCTTGACGCCGCCGAACTCCGCGCCGAGGCGGACCTGGCGTGCGGCAGGGCCGCTCAGCTGGTTCCCGAGTTGCGCAGGCTGGTGGGGGAGAACCCGATCCGCGAGGGACTGTGGCTGCTGCTCATCAGGGCCCTAAACGAGGCCGGCAGGCATGCCGAAGCGCTCGATACGTACACCCAGGCCAGGCAGGTGATCGCCGACGAGCTTGGCGTCGATCCCGGTGCCGAGCTGCAGGAGCTGTACGCGCAGCTGCTCGCGGCCGACGCGTCGTCCGCGCGGCCGCGGAAGCGGCCGAATAAGGGGGACCTTCCGGCAGTTCACGCGCCAGGCGCCGCGCCGGGGGTGTCGGCGGGTTCCGCGCGGCCGGCCGACGCCGGGACCGCTGCCGCCGCTCCCGGCGCAAGTGCCGATCACCTCGTCGAGGTCGAGGCACTCATCGGCGCGGAAGACGGCAGCGGACCGCACGGGGAAGGGTCGGGGACGATCGCTGTTGGCGCGGTCGCCGCCGCCGCCGGGGTGGTCGAGGAACCGGCCAGCTCGCCACCGCCGCGCCCTACGCAGCTCCCTGCCGACATCGGGGACTTCACGGGCCGCGAGGCGCAGGTCAGGCACCTGTCCGAGATGCTGGTCCAGGACGAGGCGGCGCGCGGGCCTGGCGCGGTGCGGATCGCCGTGGTGGCCGGCGCCGCGGGCCTGGGCAAGACGGCGCTGGCCGTGCACGCCGCGCACCAGGTCAGCTTTGCGTTTCCGGACGGCCAGCTCTACGTCGACCTCTTCGGGGCCAGCGCGTGGCCGGCGGCGCCCGGTGAGGTGCTCGCCAGGTTCCTGCGGGACGTAGGCGTGGAAGGAGACAAGGTCCCGGTCGGTGACGACGAGCGCGCGGCGCTGTACCGGACCAGGCTGACCGGCCGCCGCATGCTCATCCTCCTCGACAACGCCAAGGACGCCGCCCAGGTCCGGCCACTGCTGCCAGGCAGCGCGTCCTGCGCCGTCCTGGTAACCACGAGAAACCGGACACCCGACCTGGCGAGCACCCGGTTCGTGGACCTGCACGTCCTGGAGGACACCGAGGCGCTGACGCTGTTCTCCCGGATCGTGGATGACGACCGGCCTGCCGCCGAGCCGGACGCCACGGCGGAAGTGCTGCTCGCCTGCGCCGGGCTGCCGCTCGCGATCCGGATCTGCGCCGCCCGGCTGGCAGCACGCAAGCAGTGGCGGATCGCCACCCTGGCGAACAGGCTGCGGAACGAGCAGCGGCGGCTTGACGAGCTTGAGACGGGAGACCTCGCGGTCCGGTCCAGCTTCCAGGTGAGCTACGACAGCCTGCGGGCCGGGCGGCACGGCATCGATCCCGCGCGGGTGTTCCGGCTGCTCGGCCTCTGGCATGGCGCGTCGATCAGCCTGCCGGCCGCCGCGGCCCTGTTCGGCGAGTCCGAAGACGACGTGGCGGACGACCTGGAAACCCTCGTCGACGCGAACCTGCTCGAGTCGCCAGCCGCGGACTGGTACCAGTTCCACGACCTGCTCCGGGTCTACGCGACCGAGCGTGCCCAGGAAGAGGAATCAGAGGCGGACCGCACCGAGGCCGTCGGACGGCTGCTGCGGTGGTACCTGGAGACCGGGGAGGCCGCCGCGGACGCGGTCTCGCCACGCCGTTACCGGGTGCTCCGCGAGCCCGCGGCGCCGGGCTATCCGTCGCTCGGTTTCGGCTCCGTGGATGAGGCCCTGGCCTGGTACGGCGACGAGCGCGCCAACGTCGTGACCGCGACCCTGCAGGCGGCGGCCGCGGGACTGCACGACATCGCCTGGCGGCTGCCGCCGAACCTCTTCCCGCTGTTCAACAGGCGGGGCAACTGGACGGACTGCGTGACCACCCACCGGGTGGCTGCGGAAAGCGTCCGCAAGGCCGGAGACAGGCTCGGCGAGGCGTGGGTTCTCAACACGCTGGGCTGGTCGCTGGCCAGGCTGCGGGATGAGGAAGCGTTCGGCTACCTCGAGCAGGCCATGGCCATCCGGCGTGAGCTCGGTGACACGAGGGGAGAGGCGCAGAGCGCGATCGGGCTCGGCGAGGGTTACCTCAAGGTGCGCGGCCCTGGCGAGGAGGCCGTGAGGTACCTGCGGCTTGCCGCGGACCTGCTGCGGCCGACGGACATGCTGTCCTTGCGGGCGATCGCGCTGAACAACCTCGGCGAGGTTCACCTAGACCTCGGTGACCTGGATGCGGCCGAGGAGTCCTGCGTGGGGGCCAGGGACATCTGGCGTGAGATCGGCGGATACGGCGAAGGATGGGCGTTGGACAACCTCGGCCGGGTCTATCTGGCTCTCGGCCGCATCGATGACGCGGCTAGCAGCCTGACGGACGCGATAAACGCGCACCGCGCGTCAGGCGAGCTCGCCGGCCAGGCGACTACCCTCAAGCACCTTGGGCATGCGCGCTCGGCGGCCGGCGACTTGGCCGCGGCGCGGAACTCATGGACGGAGGCGCTGTCAATATTCGAGCAGATCGACGAGCGCGCCGAGGCGGCGGAGGTCGCCGCGTCGCTGGCGTCCCTGCCGCGCTCGTAGTGCGATTGCCCGGTCAATAACAATCCATCACATGGGGGATTTGCCGCCGTAGTGTCGGGTGATGTTTGCCGACGTTTCGGGCTGTCGCCGACATTGGTGCAATTGTTTGCCTTCGTCGTTACTAGACTCGTAACGACGGGCATTCATTTGTGTCGAACATCCCCTGGCAACCGGGATAGCCGGGGTTTTCCTGGGCTGCGGGGACCGGGGGTGAGAAGGAGCGGGAAGATGAACGAAATGCGCCCAGAAACGGCCACGCCAGAGACGGCGACCCCGGAGACGGCGACCCCCGAGACCGCGACCCCCGAGACGGCCACGCCGGAGACGGCGACCCCCGAGACCGCTACCCCGGAGACGGCCACGCCAGAGACCGCGACTCCCGAGACGGCCACGCCGGAGACCGCGACTCCCGAGACCGCCACCCCCGAGACCGCCACCCCCGAGGACGAGGACTAAGGCCCGAAGCGGCCAGCGCGTCGCCTTTACGCCGCCGTGCGTGCGGATGCGGAACGCTAGCATCCGCACGCACGTTGTTTCTCGGCTAGACTTCACTGGCGCATCGCAGATATCCGTATGAGGAGTGACTGACCGTGCCTGAGGTCCGTATCGAAGCCGAGCTGCGTAACGAGTT
>DASYAD010000409.1:0-2110 GCA_036501515.1 Trebonia sp.
GGCGCATCACCCGTGCAGGATGAGGACCCGCCTGCCGGAGCAGACGATCCTGGCGGAATGACTTCCTGCCAGAAGGCCAGGCGCCAGCCTCGGCGAAACCACGGGTGACGTACGACCGGGTCGCCCCGCCGGAGGTAAGCGACATGGCCAAGAAGAAGGACAAGCAGCACGACGAGCAGGTCCACTCGTCGGCGGCTGCAGGGCGGCATGAGGCCGAAGCCGGCCTGCCTCCGAAGATGAAGCGCAAGGAGTACGAGCGGGAGATGAGGGTCCTGCACGGCGAGCTCGTCGCGATGCAGGAGTGGGTCAAGGCGTCGGGAGCCAAGATCTGCATCGTCTTCGAGGGCCGGGACACCGCCGGGAAGGGAGGCACGATCAAGCGGATCACTGAGCGGGTGAGCCCGCGGGTGTTCCGGGTCGTTGCCCTGCCCGCCCCAACCGAGCGGGAGAAGTCGCAGATGTACATCCAGCGTTATCTCCCGCATTTCCCGGCGGCCGGCGAGGTCGTGATCTTCGACCGCAGCTGGTACAACCGGGCGGGCGTCGAGCCGGTGATGGGCTTCTGCACGCCCGAGGACACCGAGCGGTTCCTCGAGCTGGCTCCGGCGGTCGAGAAGGCCATGGCCGATTCCGGGATCCTGCTGCTGAAATACTGGCTCGAGGTCAGCCCCGGCGAGCAGACCCGGCGGCTGCAGAGCCGTATCAACGACCCGCGGAAGATCTGGAAGCTGTCGGCCCTGGACCTGAAGTCCTACAGCCGCTGGTATGACTACTCCCGGGCCAGGGACGCGATGTTCGCCGCCACTGACACCGCGTGCGCCCCCTGGTACATCGCGCACACTGACAACAAGAGGCGCGGCCGGCTCAATATCATCAGCCACCTGCTCAGCCAGGTCCCCTACAAGCCGCTCGCCCACCGTGACGTCACGATGCCCAGGCGGCAGCGGGCCCGCGGCTACGCGGAGCCGGACCTGCCGCTGCGGTACATCCCGGCGCCGTTCTAGACAGCCGCGTTTCCACATCGGCGAGTACGGAGCCACGGCATTACTCCGGCAGCGGCGTTTCACTCGGCGCGGGTGAACCAGACTGGCCTGACATCGACTTGACTCTCGATGAGAGGCGGCGTTTCGCCGTGATGTCGTCGGCGAGGGTCCGAGGGAGGACAGATATGGCGCGCAAGGTCGGTGGCGTAGCCGCGCAGGGCGGCGAGCCGCCGGGTGAAATGGGTGCCGCACCCGGGGCGCCGACCCACGCCACCCGGCGCCAGCGGTGGCTGGCCCGGCTCGCGTTCGCCGCCGCGTTCGCCGCGGTGGTAGTGGTTCTGCTGTCCGGTGCGCTGAAGAGCATTACCGCGCTGCTCCTGGGTCTCGCGGGACTGGCCATCACCTGCGCGGCAGCATGGTGGTTCCTGGCTAACCGTGGCGTCGTGCGCTGGCTCGCGTCCGCGGTCCTGGTCGCCGCGCCGGTGGCCCTGATCGTGGTGTACGTCGCCGCCGGACTGCTGTGGGAGATCGCGCTCGGCGTCGTGCTCGCGGCCGCGGCTGTAGCCGCGGGGCGCGCGGCACTTAGCAGCGGCCGCTCTCCAGCGAAACCGCGCGAAGGTGCGGTGGCGCCGCAGCGGCAGCCTTTTGTGATCATGAACCCGCGGTCGGGTGGGGGGAAGGTCGGGAAGTTCGGACTCAGGGACAAGGCCGCCGCGCTCGGCGCCGAGGTAGCGCTGCTCGGAGGTCCCGGAGTGGTAGACGTAGCCGCGCTGGCGCGTCAGGCGCTAGACCACGGCGCCGACCTGCTCGGGGTGGCAGGCGGCGACGGAACCCAGGCTCTCGTCGCGGGTATCGCCGCCGAGCGGGACGTCCCGATGATGGTTATCTCAGCGGGCACCCGCAACCACTTCGCCCTCGATCTCGGGCTGGACCGTGACGACCCTGCCAGCTGCCTCAGCGCACTCACCGATGGCGTGGAGCTGCGTATCGACCTTGGCCTGATCGGAAACCGGACGTTCGTCAACAACGCCTCGTTCGGCGCCTACGCCCAGGTCGTGCAGAGCCCCGCCTACCGCGACGACAAGTCCGGCACCGCGCTGCAGATGCTCCCCGACCTGCTGAGTGGC
>DASYAD010000410.1:0-2259 GCA_036501515.1 Trebonia sp.
CGGATGGTGCCGGAGAACATCCGCACGTAGACGAGCTTCTCGCCGCCGGTGCCGCGCTCGATCTTGAAGACGCGGCCCGAGACGCGCCCGCCAGCGTCGCCCGTCCCGGCCGGCAGCAGCTCCGTCAGGCCGGCCATCAGCGCCGGCACGCCCGCCCCGGTCGCCGCGGAGCCCAGGAAGACGGGGTACACCAGGGCGCGCCGCGTCTGAGCCGCGAGCTCCTGGCGCAGCCGCCGCAGCGCCCGCATCAGGACACGGGTCTGCGGCTGCACCCCCTCGACGGCCGAGATCACCAGGACGGCCCCGTCCAGGACGCTCAGCACCCGCTCCACCTCGGCGATGAAGTCGGGGTGCCCGGGGGTGTCGATCAGGTTGACGGTGACGCCGCCGACGGCGAACGACACCACGGCGGACTTGATGGTGATCCCGCGCCGGCGCTCGAGCGCCAGCGAATCGGTCTGCGTCGTGCCCGCGTCGACGCTGCCGATCTCGCCGATGACACCGGCGGCGTACAGCAGCCGCTCGGTGAGCGTGGTCTTACCGGCGTCGACGTGCGCCAGGATGCCGAGGTTGAGCGTTGGTCGCGTCAAGCGTCATACCCCTCGAGGTCATGAAAACCTTCGTGATGGACATGAACGCCTGGCGCATCTCGCCTCCCCTGGATCGGTGCGGTCCAGCCTAGGAGCGTGCGCACCTGCGGCAAAACGATTTTTGGCAGCGCCGATAATGGGGAGGTGGACAACTTCCGGGCCCGGGTCGGCGCGGCCATCTTCGAGCGGGTCGCCGGGCCGCAAGGCCGCGACCGGCGGCAGCAGATCCACCTGAGCGCGGGCGAACGCTGGTTTGCCGAAGACCGGCCGGTCCGCCGGGTGAACGGGGACTCGTCCATGTTCATCGGCGGGATCAGGGCGCTGCTGCTCCAGTCGCTGCATCCGCTGGCCATGGCGGCCGTGGCGGAGCACTCCGACTATCGCGGCGACCCGTGGGGGCGGTTGCAGCGGACCAGCTACTTCCTGGCCGTCACCACGTTCGGCCGGGCCGAGGACGCGCGGGCCGCGATCGCGCGGGTCCGCGCGGTGCACGAGCACGTCACCGGAACCGCGCCGGACGGGCGCCCCTACGCCGCCTCCGACCCGCACCTGCTGACCTGGGTGCACATCGCCGAGGCGGACAGCTTCCTGCGGGCCCACACCCGGTTCGGCACCCAGCCGCTGGATCAGGCCGGGCGCGACGGCTACGTCGCCGACATGGCCAGGATCGGCGCCGAGCTCGGCGTGCCCGACCCGCCGGGCACCGAGGCCGAACTCGCCGACCGGATCGCCCGGTACCGCGCCGAGCTGGCCGCGACCGCGCAGGCCCGCGAGGCGGCGCGGTTCCTGCTGCTCAGCCCGCCGCTGCCGGCGGTCGCCCGGGCCCCCTACGGGATGCTGGCCGCGGCCGCGGTGTCACTGCTGCCCGGCTGGGCCCGGCGGCCGCTTCGGCTGCCCCGGCTGCCGGTGACCGAGACCGTGCTGGTCCGCCCGGCCGGGCACGCCATGGTCCGCGCCATCCGCTGGGCCACCAGCGCGCCGCCGCCCGTCCCGTTGTGAGACATCACGGGGAAGCCGACAGTGGGAGGATCCGAGGATGCCGATGCCGACCGTTGCCATCGACGTGCCGTCCGCGCAAGTTCTCGCCGACCAGGCGTCGATCATCTCAGAGCTTCAGTTCGTCATGGACTGCTGCAAGCGGCTGCTCGCCGACCTGGCCCAGCCCGAGGAGGAACGGGACCCGCTGATGCCGCTGGCGCTGTGGTCGTCCGCCGTGCTCGCCTACGGCCGGTGCTTCAGCAAGGGCAAGCGGTTCGCCTTGTCCAACGACGACGTCAGGAACCTGCCCCTGCACGGCGCGGTGATGAAGTTCCACCAGTGGATCCTGGAGGAGCGCGACAAGCTCGCCGCGCACGCCGCCAACCCCGCCGAGGGAGCGAAGGTGGGCGCCGCGCTGTCTCCGCCCGAGCAGAAGGACCGTCGGGTGGAGGGCATCGTCATCTTCGCCAGCAGCCGCGAGGTCGTCGACGACACCGGCGTCCGCCAGCTCGGCGGCCTGGCCTCCGAGCTGGCCAAGCAGACGGCGGACAAGGCGCAGGAGCAGCAGGACGTGGTGCTGAAGGACGCCCAGCAGCTGAACCTGGACAGCCTCTATCAGCAAGAGCCGATCGGCACCTGGCCGCCCGGGGAGTCTGAGGAGAGTGCCGGCGACGGCGACTAGGCGGCGCTG
>DASYAD010000411.1:0-4411 GCA_036501515.1 Trebonia sp.
GGGCACGTTGGGCTGCGGGAACAGCCGCAGGAAGCTGAACTCCACGTCACCGCGCCCGGCGAACAGGGCGGCGTAGGCGTCGATGGCCTCCGGCAGGTCACCGATGGCGGTCGGGATGTAGCACAGCCGCCGTACGGGGCGTTCGGCCGCCAGGCTGAGCGCGAAGTCGAGCAGGCCGCCCGGCGACGGGCCGCCGGGCAGGGGCTTGAGGACGCCGGAAAACGCGAAGATTCGACCCTGATCGGTACTCACCCGGGCAAGCCTACTGACCGGGGCCGGCCCCGCGCGCGGCCAGCCGCTTGAGGTTCAGCAGCTGCCCGCGCGGGACAAGGCCAGCCGGCTGCCCCGGCTCAGTCGGTGAACCGGGGCGGGCGGCCCTCCATGTGCGCGGTGACTGTCTCGGTCAGGTCGGGGCCGTGCAGCAGCGCTTCCTGCTCGCGTGACTCCGCTTGCAGGATCTGCGCCGCGCCGTCGTCCTGCGCGAGCGCGAACAGGCGCTTGGCGCCGCGCACGGCCCGCGGGCTGCCGGCCGCGATCTGCGCCGCGAGTTCGGCCGCGGCGGCGCGGGGGTCGCCGGCCGTCCTGGTGGCCAGGCCGAGGGCGACCGCCTCGGTGCCGGAGACCTGCCGGGCGGTGTAGGTGAGCTCGCGGGCTACGTCGTCGCGCAGCAGGCCGCGGAGCAGGGCGATCCCGGCCATGTCGGGGACCAGGCCCCAGCGGGCCTCCATCACCGCGAGCCGCGCGTCCGGCGCCACGATCCTGATGTCGGCCGCGAGCGCGACCTGCAGGCCGCCGCCGAACGCGACGCCGTGCACCGCGGCGATCACCGGCACGGGCAGCTCCCGCCAGCCCCACACCGCGTGCTGCCACAGGTTGGCGATCCCGTGGGTGCGCTCCTGGATGGACGAGGGCGTCCCGTCAGCGCCGAGCGAGCCGATGTCCAGGCCCGCGCAGAACCCGCGCCCGTTGCCCGACAGCACCACCGCGCGCAGCCCGGGCAGGGCCGCGACCTCGGTCGCCGCCTCGCTCAGGGCGCGGAACATGGCGGTGTCGATCGCGTTCATCTTGTCCGGCCGGTTCAGCCGGACGTCGGCCACCCCGCCGTCGACCGTGACAGACACCCGCTCGTCGCTCATCCCGTTGCCTTTCGCCTGTTCGTTGCGGCCGGGCCCCATTATGTCGTTTCCCTCGGCCGGCGCCGCGCCGGCATCCTGCCGGTGCACCCGCGCGCCGGTGGTCTGGTGCGTGACTCGCTTGAGACCTTTGCGCTAGGTTGTCGCAGGTGACCGACCTTGCGCCTGTTCCGCCTGCCCGCGGCGCCGTCACCGCCTGGGGCTTGTGGGACTGGGCGTTCTCGGCGTTCAACGCGGTCGCGACGACGTTCGTGTTCAGCACCTACCTGTCGAACTCGGCGTTCGGCGACCCGGCGCGCGAGTCGGAGCTGCTTGGCCTGTTCACCGCCGCCGCGGGCGTCGTCATCGCGGTCGTCGCACCGGTGGCGGGGCAGCGCACCGACGCGTCAGGCCGGCGCAAGCTGTGGCTCGCGGTCAACTCAGGCATCGTCATCCTCTGCCTGCTCGGCACGGTGTTCGTCAAGAAGGAGCCGGGCTACCTCTGGCTCGGGCTGACCTGCATCGCCGTCGGCACGGTGTTCTACGAGCTGGCGACGGTGTTCTACAACTCGCTGCTGCCGCTGGTCTCGACGCGGGAGACGGTCGGCAAGGTCAGCGCGTTCGGCTGGAGCATGGGCTACTTCGGCGGCATCGTGCTGCTCGCGATCATCTTGGTGTTCTTCGTCGAGGGCGGCACCAGCACCACCTCGGGCCTGCTGCACCTGCCCGACGCGGGCGGCCTGTACGTGCGGCTGGCGATGCTGTTCGCCACCGTGTGGGCGGCCGCCTTCGCGGTCCCGGTGTTCCTCACGGTGAAGGTACCGCCGCCGCCGGCCAGCCTGGCGGCGGAGCGGACTGGTTTCCTGGCCAGCTACGGGGTGCTGTTCCGCAACGTGCGCGACATCTGGCGGGTCAGCCCGCACACGATCTGGTTCCTGTTCGCGAGTGCCGTCTTCCGTGACGGGCTCACCGGCGTGTTCACCTTCGGCGGCGTGCTCGGGCACGTGGCGTTCGGGCTGACGACCAAGCAGGTGCTGGTGTTCGGCATCGCGGCCAACGTCATCGCCGGGATCGCCACGCTGTCCTGCGGCACCCTCGACGACCGGCTCGGGCCCAAGCCGGTGATCACCGCCTCGCTCATCGGCATGATCACCTGCGCGGTGCTGCTGTTCCTGACCCGGTCGGAAGGGAAGACCGTGTTCTGGGTCTTCGGGCTGATCCTGTGCTCGTTCGTCGGCCCGGCGCAGTCAGCCAGCCGCACGTTCCTGTCCCGCGTCATCCCGCCCGGCCGCGAGGGCGAGGTCTTCGGCCTGTACGCGACGACGGGCCGCGCGGCGATCTGGCTGTCGCCCGCGCTCTACGCGCTCGCGATCGCGCTCTCGCCCGCCACGGGGACGGCGGCGCGGACCTCGTGGGGCATCCTCGGCATCGTCGTCGTGCTGGTCGCCGGCCTCGCGCTGCTGATGCCGGTCAAAGCGGGGCAGAGCCTGCAGGCGCCCGCGCCGCAAGACGCCGGCAGCCTCACGTGACCGGCGAGACACAGGGCGCCGAGACACAGGGCGCCGAGACACAGGGCGGCGGGAAGCAGGGCGGCGGCGCGGTCGACGGGTACCTGGCCCGGCTCGGGTTCGCCGCCCGCCCCGCGCCCACCGCGGCCACCCTGGTCGAGTTGCAGCGCCGCCACCTGGACGCCGTGCCGTACGAGAACCTCGCGATCATGCTGGGACGCCCTGACCCGGCCGCCGGGCAGCAGACGCTGGAGCGGATCGCGTCGGGCGGAAACGCGGGCTACTGCTTCCACCACAACGGCGCGTTCGAGGTCGTGCTGCGCGCGCTCGGGTTCACCGTGGAGCGGCGGCTCGGCCACGTGCAGGGCCGGCCCGTCCCGCTGCTGAACCACCTGGTCCTGCTGGTGACCGTCGACGGCCGCCGCTGGTGGCCCGACCTCGGCCTCGGCGACGCGCTGCGGGACCCGGTCGAGCTCGCCGACGGGCAGATCCGGCAGGGACCGTTCAGGTACGCGATCAGCAGCGTCTCGGCCGAAGGCGGCTGGACCTTCCGCCACGACCCCGCGGCGGGTTCGTTCCCGGCCCTCGACGTCCTCGCCCGGGTGCCGTCCGACGCTGAGATCGCGGACGCGCACGGCGTGCTGTCGACGCCGCCCGAGGGGCGGTTCACCCGGGTGCTGGTGGTCCAGCGCCGCGACCGCACGGGCGCCGACGTGCTGCGCGGCGTCCGCTACCAGCGGGCCGGCGACGGGCCGTTCACCAGGGACCTGGTGCGCTACGACGACTGGCGCTCGGTCCTGGTGTCACTCGGCGTGCGACTGGACGGCGCCGGCGATGCGGAACTGCGGTCGCTGCACGCCCGGATGCTGGCCGCCCACCAGGAGCGGACCAGGGCCGAGGATGAGGATCCGTAACGAAGGCTGGCCCGACCCGGCACCGTAGCGGAGCCCGTCGATGAGCAGGGCGACCATCCGCTGGCTGTACGCCGGCCCCTCGCCGGGCGGCGGCATGCTCAGGCTGGCCACCGCGTACAGCAGGTACCGGGGGCTGATGTCGGCCCGGATCGCGTCGTCGGCCGCCGCGGCGTCCAGCAGCGCGCCCACGACCGGCCCGAGCCGCTGCAGGAAGTAGCCGGGCAGCGGCGCGAACGCCGGGTCGCCCGAGTGCAGGGCGCTGGCGAGGCCGCGTTTGGTGGTCAGGAACTCGGTGTACCGCTCCAGCCATTTCGCCAGCGCCTCGCCGGGCCCGAAGGCGGCCGACAGGGCCGGGGCGGCGTCGGCGCAGGCGTCCACCGCGCGCTGGAACACGGCCACCACCAGGTCCGAGCGCTGCGGGAAGTGCCGGTAAAGCGTCCCTACGCCGACCCCGGCCAGGTCGGCGATCTCCTTGGCGGGCGCGTCAACGCCCGCGGTGCGGAAGACGCTCTTGGCCGCCTCCAGCAGGGAGTCGACGTTGCGCTTGGCGTCGGCGCGCTGCCGCCGCTGCGCGGGCCCGGTCACGCCGGCACCGGCCGTCTCCGTCGCGCCGGCTTCGGCGGGCGCCGCGTTCTCCGTCACCGCTTCCCCTCATTTGCTCTTCCGGAAAGTCGTTCCGTATAGTTCCGGAAGAGCGTTCCGTTTCGGTTCAGGATACGGCACGGGCGGAGCAGCCCGACGACCTGCTAGCGGGCGCCGACGTATCGGTCTCCGACGAGATCCTGGACCAGATCGACGAGATCGTGCCGCCCGGCACCGACGTCGGCACGCTCGACATGGCGTACCGGCCTCCGGCGCTGCGGCAGCCCGGCCTGCG
>DASYAD010000412.1:0-9102 GCA_036501515.1 Trebonia sp.
CGTGACCTCGGTGCGCTCGTCGGCCGCATGGTGATCGAGGCGCTCGGCGGCTCACTCGGGCTCGACGGCGAGACGTTGCGCGTTTCCCTCTAAAGACGCTTTGCGTCGACGATGCGCTGCAGGAACTGCTGCGTGCGCGGCTCGCGCGGCGCGGTGAACATCTCTTCCGGTGTCCCTTGCTCGAGAATCGCGCCGTCATCGAGGAAGACGACGCGATTGGCGATGTCGCGCGCGAACGACATCTCATGGGTCGCGAGCACCATCGTCATGCCGCCGGCCGCGAGCTCGCGAATCACCTCGAGCACTTCGGCGACGAGCTCCGGATCGAGCGCGCTCGTCACCTCGTCGAACAGCATCAGCTCGGGCTGCATCGCCAGCGCGCGCACGATCGCGACACGTTGCTGCTGGCCGCCCGACAACCGGTCGGGGAACGCGTCGCGCTTGTCCGCGAGGCCGAAACGCTCGAGCAACACGGTCGCCCGCGACTCCGCTTCGCTGCGCGAAAGCCCGAGCACGTCACGTGGTGCGAGCGTCACGTTGCGCAGCACGCTCATGTGCGGGAACAAGTTGAAGGCCTGGAACACGATCCCGATATGCCTGCGCACGGCGTTCTCGTCGACGTCCGGGGCGGTGATGTCCTGTCCCCACAGCCAGACGCGTCCCCGGTCGATCGGCTCCAGCAGGTTGACGCAGCGCAGCAGGGTGGACTTTCCCGACCCCGACGCTCCGATGAGGCAGATCACCTCGTGCCCGGCCACCGCGAGGTCGACGCCCCTGAGCACCCGGCTGGCGCCGAACGACTTGTGCAGCCTCTCGATCCTGATGGCCTCAGAGCCCTGCCCCTTCGACGGGCCGGTATCGGGGCCGGTCACGCCACGGCCCCGGCGAGCCGCCGCCGCCTGTCCCTGGCGATCAGGTGGTCGGTGAAGCGGGCCAGCGGGATGGTCAGGATCAGGAACAGGATGGCCGCCACCGTGTAGCTGGAGTAGTTGAAGACCGTGTCGCTGTATAGCTCCGCCGCCTTGTTCGCCTCGATGGCCCCCAGGATCCCGACCAGCGCCGTGTCCTTCTGCAGGCTGATGAAGTCGTTCAGCAGCGGGGGGATGATCGTCCGGACGGCCTGCGGCAGGATCACGTGGCGCAGCGCAGTCCACTGCGAGAGGCCGAGCGACCGCGCCGCGGCGGCCTGGCTCTGGTGCACCGAGTTCAGGCCCGCGCGGTACACCTCGGAGACGTAGGCGGAGTAGGACAGGACCAGCGCCGCGACACCGTATACCGCGGCCGACTGGGACGAGATGTACCGCAGGGACAGCGCGGGCACGCCGAAGCCGAGCGCGAAGATGACCAGGATGAGGGGTATCCCGCGGAAGAGGTCGACGTAGATCGTGCTGATCACGCGGAGCGGGAACATCACCGGCCCGGCGGACTGGCGGACCACGGCGATGAGCAGCGCCAGCGCGAGGATCAGCACCTCCGCCGCGAGGAACATCCGGATGTTCAGCCAGAGCGCCTCGCCGACCGAGTAATAGCCCTGCCGCGGGTTGCCGATCAGCGCCTGCCACATGTCGTGCGGGCTGAAGAACGTGTGTCGGACCGCCCTGCTGCCCGGCGCCAGCAGGAACAGCGCGGCGATGGCGCCGAGCACGACGATCGTGCTCGCTGTGGACAGCACGACCGCGCGCTGCCCGCTGCCCAGCATCAGCGAGCCGCGCCCCCGGCCGAGCCCGAGCCCGGCCCCCGGCCCGGGGCCCTGCGCGGCGGACGGGCCTGGGGTGGCCGCGTCGCCGGGGTCTTGCATGGTCAGGGCCGGATCACCGGGACCTTGAGGTAGAGCTGCAGGTACTGCTTCTGCAGCCGCAGCAGGGTCCCGTTGCCGCGGAGCGTGGCCAGCGCCTTGTCGGCGCAGACCGCGAGCGGGTTGCCCTTGTGGAACAGCAGCCCGTAGTGCTCACCGGTGCTCGGGAACTGCGCCACCATGACCGAGCCGGGGATCTGCGAGGAGGAGATGAACTGGGCGGTCGGCGTGTCGGTGACGAGCGCGGCGATCTGCCTGGTCTGCAGCGCCTGCTTCACGTCGTTCAGCGTCTCGAACACCTTGGGCGTCGACGTGGGCTGGATCTGGCTGTTGATGAAGGCCAGGCTGGTCGTCCCGACCTGGTCGCCGAACACGTAGCCCTTCAGGTCGGCCGGGGTGTGATGCGGCACGATCGGGCTGCTCTTCAGCGCCACGAGGGACTGCTGCACGTCGTAGTAGCTGGTCGAGAACGTCACCGCGGTCGCCCGCTGCGGCGTGGCCGAGATCTCATTGATGTCGAAGTCGAACTTCTTCGGGCCCGGCGCGTAGGCGTCGTTGAACGGCTCGTAGGCCCAGTGCACCTGCGACCGCGTGAAGCCCAGCTGGGCCGCAACCGCGTACGCGACCTGGCTTTCGTAGCCGCGGTCGTCCGCCGGGTTGTTGTTCTCGAACCAAGGCGGGTAGGCCGGCTTGTCCGTCGCGACGGTCAGCACGCCCTTCTGATACAGATCCGCCTGGATGGACGCGCGCGAGCAGTTGTCGGCAGCGCCGCCGGCAGCGCCGCCGGCGGCGCTGCCGCCTGAGGTGCTCCCGCAGCCCGCCAGCCCGCCGGTCACGGCGGTCACGGCCGCCAGCGCGGCCGCAAGTACGGTAGGTCGCATCTCAGCATTATCTGCCCCGCCCATCATGATCACGAAGACTTAAACGCGGCGGGACGCGCCTAACTCTTCGCGATCACGCGGCCGGGCTTCAGGGGCTGGTGTAGAGGTCGGGGCCGAACGACTTCACCAGGGGCATCACCGCGCTGTGACGTGTCTGGCGGGGGGTACGGGGGAGAATGATCCGGTGGCCGTGCGGCCACCGGAGATGTGCAGGAAAGAGGGCAGATGGACGCCGAACAAGCCGACATCGTCGTGATCGGGATGGGTCCCGGCGGCGAGGATGCCGCCGGCCGGCTGGCGCGGGCGGGACTTTCCGTGGTCGGCGTGGAGGTGCGGCTGGTCGGCGGGGAATGCCCGTACTTCGGCTGCGTCCCGTCCAAGATGATGATCAGGGCCGCGAACCTGCTGGCCGAGGGCCGCCGGATCCCGGGCATGGCCGGACGCGCGCAGATAGCCGCGGACTGGGCGCCGGTGGCGCAGCGGATCCGCAAGGAAGCCACCGACGACTGGGACGACAAGGTCGCCGTCGACAGGTTCGAGGCCACCGGCGGCCGGTTCGTCCGCGGCCGGGGCAAGATCACCGCCCCCGGCGAGGTCACGGTGGACGGGCCGGACGGCCGCCGGGTCTTCGCGGCCCGGCGGGGCATCGTGATCAACACGGGCACCGACCCGGCCGTGCCGTCCATTGACGGGCTGGCGGGCACGCCGTTCTGGACTAACCGGGAGGCGATCGAGACCGAGCAGGTGCCCGAGTCGCTGATCGTGCTCGGCGGCGGCGCCATCGGCGTGGAGCTGGCCCAGATGTTCGCGCGCTTCGGCGCCACGGTGAGCGTGGTCGAGGCGGAATCGCGGCTGCTGGTCATGGACGAGCCCGAGGCCGGCCAGCTGATCGAGAAGATTTTCCAGGCCGAGGGAATCGCGGTGCATACCGGCGCCCCGGCCCGCCGGGTCAGTCACGACGGGGCCAGCTTCGGCGTGGACATCGGCGCCGGCACCCTTACCGCGCAGCGGCTGCTGGTCGCGACCGGGCGGCGCACCGACCTGGCCGGGCTCGGCCTCGCCGCGATCGGCCTGGACGACAGCGCCCGGACGATCAGCGTGGACGACCGGATGCGCGCCGCCCCCGGCGTCTGGGCGATCGGCGACATCACCGGCCGGGGCGCGTTCACCCACGTATCCATGTACCAGGCGGACATCGCGGTCCGCGACATACTCGGCGCCGGCGGCCCGGCCGCCGATTACCGCGCGGTGCCGCGGGTGAGCTTCACCGATCCTGAGGTCGGCTCGGTCGGGCTGACCGAGGCGCAGGCGCGCGACCGCGGGCTGGCCGTGCGGACCGGGTTCGTCGAGCTGCCCACGTCGGCCCGCGGCTACATTCACAAGGCGGGAAACGACGGTTTCATCAAGCTAATATCCGATTCCGAACGGGGAATACTTATCGGCGCCACGTCCGCCGGGCCGTCGGGAGGAGAGGTACTGGGCGCCCTGTCGGTCGCCGTCCACGCGGAGGTTCCGGTCGCCACGCTGCGCAGCATGATCTACGCCTATCCGACGTTTCACCGGGCAATCGAAGACGCGCTGCGCAATCTCGAGTCAGCCTGACCCGTCGGCCTGCTGGCCTGCGCCAGCCGCGGCGATGGTGTCAAGCACCTGCTGCCCGTACTTGGCCAGCTTGGCCTCGCCCACGCCGTTCACCGTGGCCAGCGCGGCCAGCGTGCCGGGAACCTCGGCCGCGATCTGGCGCAGCGTCGCGTCATGGAAGATGACGTAGGCGGGCACGCCCTGCTCCCGTGCGGCGGCAGCGCGCCAGGCGCGCAGCCGCTCGAACAGGTCCGCTCCCTGCGGCGTGAGGTCTGCCGCCGCGACCGCGCCGGACGAGGCGGTCCGCGCGGCGTCGGTCCTGGTCCGGCTGCGGGACGCCCGGGCCGGGCGCTCGGGATCGCGCCGCAGCGCGACCTCGCGCTGCTTGCTCAGCACGGCCCTGCTCGCCTCGGTGAGCGCCAGTGTGCCGTAGTCGCCCTCGACCGCGAGCAGCCCCTGGGCGAGCAGCTGGCGCACCACGCCCCGCCACTCGCCCTCGGTCAGCTCGGTGCCGACGCCAAATACGGTCAGCGTCTCGTGCCGGTACTGGCTGACCTTGGGCGTCTGCTTGCCGAGCAGGATGTCGATCACCTGGCCGGCGCCGAACGACGGTCCCCGCTCGCGCAGCCGCCAGACCGCCGACAGCAGCTTCTGCGCGGCGATCGTGCCGTCCCAGGTCTGCGGCGGGGTCAGGCAGGTGTCGCAGTTGCCGCAGCCGGCCGTGGTCTGCTCGCCGAAGTAGGCCAGCATGTGCGCGCGGCGGCACTGCACGGTCTCGCACAGCGCCAGCATGGCGTCCAGGTGGATAGC
This sequence comes from Trebonia sp., assembly GCA_036501515.1. GTDB lineage: Bacteria > Actinomycetota > Actinomycetes > Streptosporangiales > Streptosporangiaceae > Trebonia. Next base: position 5,068 of record DASYAD010000412.1, read on the forward strand.
GAGCTGGCGGCGGTGCGCGGTGTCGCCTTCCGATGTGTCGATCATCTTGCGCTGCTGCACGACGTCGGCCAGGCCGTAGGCCAGCCAGGCGGTGGACGGCAGGCCGTCCCGCCCGGCCCGGCCGGTCTCCTGGTAGTAGCCCTCGATCGACTTGGGCAGGTCGAGGTGGGCCACGAACCGCACGTCCGGCTTGTCGATACCCATGCCGAACGCGATCGTGGCTACCATGACCAGGCCGTCCTCGCGCAGGAAGCGGGACTGGTTGACGGACCTGACCCGTGCGTTGAGGCCGGCGTGGTAGGGCAGCGCCTCGATTCCGTTCTGCACCAGGAAGTCGGCGATCTTCTCCGCCGACGATCTCGACAGGCAGTACACGATGCCGGCGTCGCCCGGGTGCTCGGTGCGGAGCAGGTCGAGCAGCTGCCGCTTGGGCTCGTTCTTGGGCGCGATCCGGTAGGTGATGTTCGGACGGTCAAAGCTCGCCACGAAATGCTGTGCGTCGGCCAGCTTCAGCCGGTCGGTGATCTCCGCACGGGTCTTCGCGGTGGCGGTCGCGGTCAGCGCGATGCGGGGCACCGCGGGCCAGCGCTCGTGCAGCACGGACAGGGCCAGGTAATCGGGCCGGAAGTCGTGGCCCCACTGCGCCACGCAGTGCGCCTCGTCGATGGCGAACAGCGAGATCGTGCCGCGGTCGAGCAGCCGCAGGGTGGACTCGACGCGCAGCCGCTCCGGCGCCAGGTACAGCAGGTCAAGCTCGCCCTTGACGAAGGCGTCCTCGACCGCCCGCCGCTCATAGCCGTCCTGCGTCGAGTTGAGGAACCCGGCCCGCACGCCGACCGCGGTCAGCGCGCTGACCTGGTCCTGCATCAGCGCGATCAGCGGCGAGATGACCACGCCGACGCCATCGCGCAGCAGCGCCGGGATCTGATAGCAGAGGGACTTGCCGCCGCCGGTCGGCATCAGCACGAGCGCGTCGCCGCCGCCGGTCACGTGCTCGATGATCTCCTGCTGGCGGCCGCGGAACGAGCCGTAGCCGAACACGCGGCTCAGCGCCTCGAGGGCCGCGCTCGCTTGCGTACTGGTACCGGGGGAGGGCACGCGGCGATTTTACGTGGGCCCGCTGTCAATGGCCGGGTGAAGCTGCGTACCGTTCGGGAAATTAATCGATCTAAGTGCCTGGATAAGCCCATGCGCGGAAGGCTCCGTCGATCAAGGCCGACAGCCCGAGGTCGAATCGCTGCTCGAGACGGTCGCCGGCGGCGACCGCGGGGCGGGCCTGCGACGCCGCGGCGCGCAGCACGTGGCCGGACACGTAGTCGTCCACGATCGCCAGCAGGTCGAGCTTGCCCCTGGTGTCGAACGGCGCGGTGTCGATCGCGGCCAGCGACTGCTCGGCGTGGCGCAGGCCGTTCGGGCCTATCGGCGTCTCGCGGCCGCCGCCGGGTTCGCCCGGCAGCGCGCGGGCGGCCCAGGGGTGGCGCAGGTACACCGCTCTCGTGCGGCGGGCGATCATGGCCAGCGCGGTGCGCCAGTCGGCGGGCAGCTCGCCGTCCGGCACCAGCGTCTGCGCCATGAGCGCGTCGTCCATCAACGCCATCAGGTCGTCCTTGGTGCTGATGTAGCGGTACAGGCTCATCGTGCCCGAGCCCAGCCTGGCGGCGACCCGGCGCATCGACACGGCCCGGAAGCCCTCGGCGTCGGCGATGGCCAGCGCCGCCGCGGCGATCTGGTCACGGCTGAACCTGGGCTGCCTGGCCGCGGGCTCGGGGCGGGCCCAGATGGACGCGTCCGGGCTTTGGAAGCTGCCGGTCGACACCCCGTTAGCGTACATCGTACTCTCCAGGGAGTACAGCGTACGTCCGCGGGATACGGCGTACGCAGAGGCAGAGCGCGGGCCTCCGAGGCCGGGAGGCAGACGTGGGCATATGCCAGCAGGGGATAGTATTACCCGCCCCCGCCTGTATTCTGCCTGAAACCGTAAGGTGGGCACATGCGCGACGGTGAGATGGTCACCGCGATCGTTGCGGGCGAGCCAGGAGGACTCGCAGCGGCTTACGACCGATATGCGGCGCCGCTGCACGCCTACTGCCGCACGCTGCTCACCGAGCCCGCCGACGCGGCCAATGCGGTGCAGGACACGTTCGTCATCGCCGCCGCGAAGCTGTCCGGCCTGCGCGATCCCGACCGCCTCCGGCCGTGGCTCTACGCCGTGGCCCGCAACGAGTGCCATCGCCGGCTGCGGACTCAGGCGAATATCACCAGCCTGGACGAGGCCGCCGATGCGACCGACCAGTTCGCCGCTATCGACGTCGACCCCGAGCGGGCCGGGCTGCGGGAACTGGTCAGCGCCGCGATGGCCGGGCTGAACCCCGGCGAGCGCGAGATCATCGAGCTGAACCTGCGCCAGGAACTGCACGGCAGCGACCTCGCCGTCGTGCTCGGCGTCCCCCGCAACCAGGCGCACGCCCTCGCCTCGCGGGCCCGCGGTCAGTTCGAGACCGCGCTGGGCACGCTGCTCGTCGCCCGCTCGGGGCGCGCTTCCTGCGCCAAGCTTGATGAGTTGCTGGCCGACTGGGACGGCCAGCTCACCGTGCTGCTGCGCAAGCGGCTGAGCCGGCACATCGAGCACTGTGACCAGTGCGGCCAGCGCAAGCGCCGCGAGCTGCACCCCGCGATGCTGCTCAGCCTGCTGCCGGCGGCGGTCCTTCCCGACGGCCTCCGCGCCGAAGTGCTCAGGCTCGTCGCCTCGACCGAGCCGGACGACACCGCGGGCCGCGAGGCCGTGGCCACGCGCGCGGAGCCGTTCGAGCCGGGCACCGGATTCCCGGTGGCGATCGACCCGCCGCCGCCGGTGACGGCCGATCGCCGTCGCGGCTACGCGGTGGCCGCGGTGGCCGCGGCCGCCGTGCTCTGTGGCCTGCTGATCGAGGCGGCGGCGCATCCCGGCCACGGCACCCCGGGATCATCGCCGGTCGCGCTCGGCTCGAGCACGCTCGAGCCTCAGCCGCAGGGCAGCGGGACGTCAGCCACGGGCGGGGGGTCCGCCCGGCCCAAGCACACCGGGGCGCGGTCTTCGGCCAGCACCTCGGTCTCGCCCGGCGCCACCACGAGCACCAGTCCCACCCCGACGCTCTCGGTCTCGTCCAGCCCGTCGCCCTCGGTGCGGTCGACGCACAGCCCGTCGCCGCCCCCGCCGACTAGCGCGCTCGGCTCGCTGAGCGCGTCGCCGGGGGCCGTCGGGCTGGGTCCGTCGCCGCTCGGCGGCCCGCCGTCGGGCTCGTTCACGCTGACCGCGAACGGCGCGCAGATCTCCTTCTCCATCGTGGTCCCGGCGGGCGACGAGCCCGACCTGGTGGTCTCGCCGACCAGCGGCACGCTGGCCGCGGGCGCCAGCGTAACGATCAGCGTGACGTGGAATTCCACCTCGCCGCTGTCCACGTCCGTTTCCGTCGACCCGGGCGGCCTGGCGGTCGGCATCGATTACTCGAACTCGGGCGTGCCCAGCTAAGCATGCCCTTCCTTGCTTCCGGCCGGTCAGCCGGTCAGGCTGGGCTGCGGGCCGGCCATGCGCGGCTTAGACATACGCGGCCTGGCTATGAGCGCCGGTGCCGGCGACCACTCGGGGCCAGCAGGGCAGGGCGGGGTGACCCGGCCCGGGTGGGTCAGGGCCCTGACCGCCGCCTTGCGCGGCCGCCCGGTCGCGAGATGATCGATGTAGCTGCGCCACAGCTCCCGGTCGGCGGCCCAGGCCCGCAGGTAATCCTGGCAGAGGTCGGGGGTGATGTGCTCCAGGCGGCCCAGTGAGGCCTTCAGCGATGCCACCATCCTCGCCTGGTCTCCGGCCGGCAGATCCCGCGCCGCCTTGACCATGCCGAGCACCCGCTCGATGAAGCGCTTGCGGTGGGCCAGGAAGTCCTTCCAGTGACGTGTGTCCGCATCCATCACCGAACGCCCCTGATCCAGCAGCCAGAAATTCCCCTCGGCCAGCACGTCGCCGAACTCTTCGTCCCTGGCTCGCTGCGGCGTTCGGAAGGG
>DASYAD010000413.1:0-5877 GCA_036501515.1 Trebonia sp.
CCGGAGCGCCGCCGTCAGAAACCTGGGTGCTCGCGGAGGCCGGAGCGATCGCGGGAGAGACCGCAGTTCGAGCGCCGGAAACGGGAATGGTGGCGGTAGCTGCCGAAGCGCTCGCGGCGGGCACCGCACTGGTCGCGGAACTGGCTACGCTGCCGGTTGCGGAGGCGGTGGCGGCCTCAACCCCACCGCTCACGGGGCTGGCCTGCCGCCCGTTGGTTCCACCGGCGGCTGACTGCCCGCCGGAGCTGTTCGTCGCTTCGCCGGGGCTAGCCGCGTTCGACTCCGCGGCCTGGGACGAGGGCGCCGAGGGCGGGGGCGATTCGCCCGCCGTCGGGGAAACCTGTGCGGCCACGGCAGTCTGCGCACTGGTGACAACGCCCTGCACGCCGGCGACAACACTGGCAGCGGATCCAGCTGGGTTGGTCACCGGACTGGTCTGGGGAGCGGCCGGCTGGCCGCCGGCCACCGCACTGGTAACCGTCGAGACCGCGCCAGAGACCGGGTTCCCCGAGACCGGGTTCCCCGAGCCAGGGTTACCCGAGGCCGGGCTTCCCGAGATCGGCGAGGTGACCAGCGCGGGAGCCGGGAGGTCGTCGTTTGTCGCGGCGTGAGCCTGCCGCGACAGGACGAACATAACGAGCAGGATTCCAGCCGCCGCGATCGCGACCTGCGCAGCCCGGAGGACGATGCGGCGCGAGACAAGCAGCGTCATCGTCAGCTCCCCCCACCGGGAAGGCGCGTCCAGAGGACCCGGGTGCGACGAAGGCTCCCGTCCAGCGACCCGTAGCCGCTGAAAGGAGACGTTCTGTTCGGTCATCACCGTACAACTCCGCCAGGACCGGTACAAGAGCCAACGATGCGGACATCCCTGACATACCGTCCCGCCTCCGCGCACGCAACTGCCCAGGAAATTAGCTTTCATGCCGCTATCACGGCCAAAGTTGGCCCGATTCACGGGGTGACGCCGGGCGCTGGAAGAATGACGGCATGAGCCAACAGGAGCTTGCGGTGACGCGGCGCAGTCTGCACGGGGTGGCCGAGCTTGTCCTCGCCGGTCCTCAGTACCGGGCCGCGGGCAAGCTGCGGCTGCGGGTCGTCCCCGGCGGCTTCGCGACCGTCACGGGACCCGCCGTGCGGGTCGACGGTTCGCAGGTCGACGGCGGCAAGGGAGTGACGGCGGCGATCGGCGGCAGCACCGCGCGTGCTCTCGGCGCCGCGCTGGGCGTGTCGGCGGGCCGGCCGGAGGGCGCCTACGACGGCGGTTCCGGGGTGGACCCCGACGAGACGCTGGTGCTCGACCCTGAGCAGGCGGGCGTGATCACCGGAGCACTGGCGACGGGTCACGACGCGCTGGCCGCCTTCGCGCCGGGTGAGACGCCGGTGCTGTGGCCGGAGCACTTCGACGTGGCGATCCGGGTAGGAGAAGTGAACTACGGGGTCTCACCGGGCGACAGCTTCCTCGGCGCACCGTACGCCTACGTGGGGATATCCGCCCCGCCTGACACAGACCAGTTCTGGAACGCCCCGTTCGGCGCGGCGGTGCCGCTGCGTCAGCTCGCTGGCGTCTCCGCCGTCAGCGGGTTTTTCGCCGCGGGCCGCGACCGGGCCAGCTAGCCGCGGCAAGGGCCAGGCAACCGCCGCCCGGGCCGGTGCCGCTCAGACGGCGCGCAGCGGCGCCGGGGCGGTGGCTGACTCGATAACGGCGAAGCCGCGGACGCGCAGGCGGCGGCGTTCCTCGGTGAGGTAGGCCAGCAGCCGGTCGCGTGTGTCGCGGTTGTGCGCGACGGTCAGCGCGACCGCCTGGTCGGTGTCGCGTGCCCTGATCGCGGCGACGAGCTGCACGTGCTCGTTCCTGGCGGCCGACCGTGACTGCGGGGTGCGGACGCCGAGCCAGCGGGTGCGCGACAGCCTGGTGAGCGCCCCGTTCATGCCGTCGGCGAGGAACTGGTTACGTGACAGGCGCACCAGGGCCATGTGGAAGTCGCTGAAGTCACGCAGCCCGGTCTCTTCGTCGTCGCAGTCGGGGTGCGCCTCGGCTAGCACCTGCAGCGCCGCGAGCTCCTCGTCGTCGGCCCGCTCAACCGCCAGCCTGACCGCCCCGACCTCCACCGCCTCGCGGTACTCCATCACGGCCCGCACCTCGGCCAGGTCGATGGGGGTGACCCGCCAGCCGCGGCCTTCCCGCTGCGTGAGCCCCTCGTTCTCCAGGCGCATCAGCGCCGCCCTGATCGGCGTGCGGGAGGCGCCGAGCAGCGACTCAAGGCCGCGCTCGCTGATCCGCTCGCCAGGGATCAGCTCGAGCGACAGGATCGCCGCACGCAGCCGGCCGTAGGCGCTGTCCTCGCTGTCGGGGCTCATATGGTCTCCCGTGTTGGTATACCAATATGGTATTCCTAAATGGTACTCCACGGAAGGAACGGATAATGGCCGTCAGCACCGCCCCGGCACGCGAGCAGATCCCCGCCTCGGCGTGGCGGATGCTCGCGCTCGGGGTCAGCGCGCAGGCGGCCGGCAGCCTCTTCCTCAGCACGCCCGCCTACCTGATACCGCTGCTGCACCTCGACCGCGGCCTGCCGCTGGCTCAGGCCGGGCTGCTGGCCGCCGCGCCGTCCCTCGGGATGGTCATGGCGCTGGTGGCCTGGGGTGCGGCGGCGGACCGGTACGGAGAGCGGTGGGTGATCGCGGGCGGGCTCGCGCTCACCGCGGTGTTCGCGTTCGCGGCGGCCGCCACCGGCGGCTACGTCGGACTCGGGGTGCTGTTCGTGCTCGGCGGCGCCGCGGCGGCCAGCACGAGCGCCGCCTCCGGGCGCGTGGTCATCGGCTGGTTCCCCCGCTCCCGCCGCGGGCTGGCCATGGGCATCAGGCAGGTGTCGCAGCCGCTCGGCGTGGCCGTCGCCGCGCTCGCGGTCCCCCCGCTGGCCAGCCACCTCGGCATCTGGGCGCCGCTGCTGCTGGCGGGCCTGCTCACCGCGGCGTTTGCCGCATGCTGCGCCGTCGGCATCGTGAACCCGCCCCGGCCGGCCGCGGCGGCCGCCGACAGCGGGGAGCGGGCATTCAACCCCTACCGGGGGAGCCTGTTCCTGACCCGCATCCACTTGCTGTCCGCGCTGCTGGTGGTGCCGCAGTTCACCCTGTCCACGTTCGGCCTGATCTGGCTGATCACCGGCTTGCACTGGAACGTCACGGCGGCGGGCGCGGTCATCGCGGCCGCTCAGTTCGTGGGCGCGCTCGGGCGGATCGGGGTCGGCTCGGTCAGCGACCGTGTCGGCAGCCGCACGCGCGTGCTGCGCTGGGTCGCCGTCTCCGGTGTCGTCGTCATGCTGACCCTGGCCGGGTGCGGCGGTCTGCACTGGGCCGCGGCTTCCGCCATCGTGCTGATCGTCGCCTCGACCGTGAGCGTGGCCGACAACGGCCTGTCCTTCACCTCGGTGGCCGAGGCGGCAGGCCCGTCCTGGTCAGGCAAGGCTCTCGGCATCCAGAACACCGGCCAGTTCATCGCCGCGGCGGCGGTCGGACCCGGTATCGGCGCCCTCATCACCGCCGTCGGCTACCCCGTCGCCTTCGCGCTGGTCGCGCTCACCCCGCTGGCCGCGATCCCGCTGGTCCCCGCCCGCGACGAGCACAGCCCGTAGCGCGACCGCGCTTGGTCGCGCTCAGGTCGGCCACGATGAAAGCGTTCAGAGCTGCCAGAGGCTGAGCAGCGGCCGCGGGTCGGCAAGGTCGGGCAGCACGATATCCGCGCCGAGCCCGGTCAGTTCCTCAACGGTCCTGTGGCCGGTCGCGACGAGCGCGCAGCGGACCCCGATCGCCTGCGCGCAGGCGAGGTCGCGCGGTGTGTCCCCGACAATCCATACCTCGCCCAGGTCTGGCTGCCAGCCTGCCCGCGACAGGCGGTCGAGTGCTATCCGGGCGACCGCGGCCCGGTCGGGCGCACTGTCACCGAACCCGCCGAACTCGAGGTCGATCGGCGGGACCAGGCCGCCCGCTTCGAGCTTGTGCCTGGCGATAGCCGGAAGGTTGCCGGTGACGACCGTCTGCCGCACGCCGGCGCCCGCCAGGGTGGCCAGCAGCGCGTCCACGCCGGGGTAGCTCCTGGTCTGGGAGCGAAGATCGTCCAGCCGCTCGGCCACCAGCCGCTCAAGCACGGCCAGCACGTCGGCGGTCAGGGAGATCTCCGCGCCTACGGCCCGCAGCAGCATGGCGGCGATCTCCGTGTCGAGCCGTCCGCCGTAGTCGCGGCGCTCAGCTGACGGCCTGACTCCTGTCACCTCGGCTACGGCTTCGAGGAAGGCCTGCGCCGCCACCCCGCCGGAACGTACCAGCGTGCCGTCGATGTCCCACAGCACCGTCGTCGCGCGCACCGGCGTCGTCACCGCTTCACTCGCCGGCGATGCGCTCGCACAGCCAGGCAAGCGACAGCGGGTACCGGTAGTCGATGCCGGCGTGGGTCGCGTCGAAGAGCTCGTAGCGGATCACGTCGTCGTTGACCCCCGCGTCGAGCAGGGCCGCGCGGAAGGCCGCCGCCCCGACGTCCAGGTAGAAGTCGTCCCTGGTCCCGGCGTCGATCCAGATACCGCGCAGTCCGCGCAGGGCGGGCGCGTACTTCGGTGCCATCCGCACTGGGTCCCAGTCGAGCCAGCGCTGCCACACGTCCGGCCGCAGCACCCCGGTGACGGGGTCGAAGGGCAGCTCAGGGGTGCCGTCGGCGCGGGCGGAGAAGCAGGCAGCGACGCCGAACAGCCCGAGCAGTGACATGTCTTCCGGCTTGGTGAACGACACCCGGGACCGGAAGTCGTCCCACCAGCGGAAGATGTCGCCGTCGTACTTCCGCAGGTGCCGGACGGCGTCCGGGAACTCCGGTACGTAGCAGTACTCGTAGAGCGCGTCGCCCGCGTGCGTCGCCAGCGCGCCGAACAGGTCGGGCCGCAGCATCGGGGTGATCATGGCGCCGAACCCGCCGCTTGACTTGCCGGTGATCGCCCGGTGCGCGGCGTCGGGAATCGTACGGTAACGCGAGTCCACGAAGCTGACGACTTCGTCGCACAGGTAGGAGTGATAGCGCCCGGTTCCCGGCGAGTCGACGAACTGGCTGCCGCCGTAGGCGGTCCAGGCGTCCACGTACACCACGACGGCGGGCGGCGCGTCGCCGCGGGCGAACATCGCGTCGGCGGTCTCAGGGAACGGCTGCCGGAACGCGACCCGGTTCCGCCACATCTCCAGGTGCCCGGTGTACCCCTGGATCACGTACACCGACGGGTACGCGCGGTCAGGCGAGTCGTCGTAGCCAGGCGGCGTGTACACAAGCAGCGGCCGGTCATGCGGGTCCCCGAGCGGATTGCCGCGCAGCACCTCACTGCCGATCACGTGCTCGAATATCCGTCCGGCCAGCTCGGCACTCCAGGGCAGCATACTGACGATCATTCCACCGAACGGGAGCGGCTTATTCCCCCATGCGCCCGCATCAGTCCAGGCCGGGGAACCAGGACGGGCGCCGGAGCGTCTACGGGACGTGACGACATCAGCCCTCGCCGCTGGCTGTGCCGCCGCGGCTCTTGTGTTCTCGGCAGGTGAACCAGGCGGCGGGCGCCTCCTGGCGGAAGGCAGGCACTCGGGTCACACCTCGTCGTCGAGGAGGGAGAAGAGCGCCTGGTCGTGCAGGCCGTCGTCCTCGAGCCCGCCGCGGCGGGCCGGTGCGCCCGCTGCCGATGCCATCCGCCGCGAGGTGCGGCTAGCGCTGGTTCCCGCGCGGAATGGCGCAGCCGGCCAGGGCGCCCGCCGCGGTCGCGGCGGCGCACAGTACGAGAGCGCCGATGTACCCGGACGCGGCCGGCGCCCCGGTGTCTGCCTGCACGGATGACACGATGACGGCCGCCGCGA
>DASYAD010000414.1:0-4017 GCA_036501515.1 Trebonia sp.
CGGGTCTGACCTGGCCGGCATGAAGACGACTGCGAAGCTGTCGGCGGACGGCAGCCACTACGTGCTCAACGGCGCCAAGACGTTCATCACCGGCGGCGTGCACGCCGACCGGGTGATCGTCTGCGCCCGCACCGCCCCGTCCCGCGACGACGACCGCCGGTACGGCATCTCGCTGCTGGTGGTGGACACCAAGCTGGCGGGCTACTCGGTCGGCCGCAAGCTCGACAAGATCGGCCTGAAGGTGTCGGACACCGCCGAGCTCGCCTTCAGCGACGTTCAGGTGCCGGCCGAGGACCTGCTCGGCGAGGAGCACAAGGGCTTCTCCTACCTCGGCCAGAACCTGCCCCAGGAGCGCCTGGCGATCGCCTACGGCGCTTACGCGCAGGCCGCCGCGGCGGTCGAGTTCGCCAAGCGGTACACCATCGACCGGCACATCTTCGGCAAGTCGGTCGCCTCCTTCCAGAACACCAAGTTCGAGCTGGCCGCGTGCAAGGCCGAGGTCGACGCCGCCCAGGCGGTCGCCGACCGTGCGCTCGAGGCGCACGACCTGGGTGAGCTGACCGCCGCCGAGGCCGCGTCGGCCAAGCTGTTCTGCACCGAGGTCGCCAGCCGGGTCATCGACCGCTGCCTGCAGCTGCACGGCGGCTACGGCTACATCAACGAGTACCCGATCGCCCGGCTGTACGCCGACAGCCGGGTCAACCGGATCTACGGCGGCACCTCCGAGGTCATGAAGACGATTATCGCCAAGGACATGGGGCTGTAGCCGCCCCCGGACACCTGCCTAGCGGCATAAACAGGCGTGCACCCTCCGTAGTGTTGACAATCACAAGCGTCCAACATTGGGACGATGTCGACGCAATTGCGCACTATGGTTTAAGCCCGTGTACCACGGACCCCTCATCGACGCGCACACTCACCCCATGCTCGATCCCGAAGGCCAGATCGTCAGCGTGCCCCATCCGCCGGAGGCCTACCGGGAGCTCGTGCGGAACTCGGCGGTGGTGCGCGCCGCGGCGATTACCATCGCGCGCCGCGGCGAACTGGAGCGGACCCGGGTCCGCAACGACGCCGTGCTCAAGCTCGCCCAAGACTCCGACGGCTTCTTCTTCGCCGCCTGCTCGGTCCACCCGGCCGATGGCGCCGCCGCCCACGAAGAGATCGGCCGGGTCGCCGCGGGCGGCGCTACCTGGCTCAAGCTGCACCCGAACACCCAGCGGTTCGACGTGGCCGACCCGGCGGTGGCGGCGCTGGTCCGGACGGCGGCCGAGCACGGGCTGACGGTGCTGTTTGACGCCTACTCGCCGTGGGACGCGAACCAGCCGGCCAAGTTCGCCGACCTGGCGGCCGCGGTCCCCGAGGCGCGGCTGATCCTGGCCCACGCGCACGGCCCCGGCTTCGCCCAGCTGCTGCTGTACGACATCCTCGCCCGCTACCCCGGGTACCGCCGCAACGTGTGGGTGGACATCTCCGTCACCGGCCCGATGCTGGTCGGCGGGCCGTTCGCCGACCAGTTCAGCTGGGTGCTGCGCAAGCACGGGATCGACCGGGTGCTGTTTGGCAGCGATTACCCGGTCGACGACCCGCTGACCGCGGTCAAGGCGGTCGCCGGCCTCGGCTTCACCGACGCCGAGCAGGCCGCCATCTTGCACGACAACGCCGCCGCGCTGCTCGACGGCGCTGGCTGACCCGCGGCTGGCTGCCCGGGCGGCGAGCTAGTAAGCCGGTCGTGAGTTTTAGCGTCGCCACGTGAGTCGTTTTACGTCACTATCTGACCCGGCGGGCTTTTCGCCGGGCCCCTACCGGGTTCTGCTGGATGCATGGCTGATACGAGGCTGGAGCCGGTAGTGCTGTCGGATGACGAGCGGCGCACGCTGGAGAACTGGGTGAAGCGGCGGAGCACGGCACAGGGCCTGGCCCTGCGGGCGCGGATCGTGCTGGCCTGCGCCGACGGCGGGAGCAACGTCGCGGTCGCGGCCCGGCTCCGCGCTCACCGCGACACGGTTGCCCGCTGGCGGCGCCGGTTCCTGGAAAAACGCCTGGACGGGCTGGCCGACGAGCCCCGCCCCGGCGTGCCCCGCTCGATCACCGACGCCCAGGTCGAGGACGTCGTCGTCCGCACCCTGGAAGAAGTCCCCGAGGGCTCCACGCACTGGTCCAAGCGCGAACTCGCCAGCAAGACGGGGATGTCCGCGACCAGCGTGCAGCAGATCTGGCGCGCCTTCGGCCTGCAGCCCTGGCGGACCGAGACCTTCAAGGTCTCCCCCGACCCCCTCCTGGTCCCGAAGATCCGCGACGTAGCCGGCCTGTACCTGAACCCGCCGCGGAACGCCGTCGTCTTCAGCGTGGACGAGAAACCCCAGATCCAGGCCCTGGAACGCACCGCCCCGGTACTGCCGATGCTGCCCGGCGTGCCCGAGCGGCGCAGCTTCGACTACGAGCGCCACGGCACCACCGACCTGCTCGCCGCCCTGAACATCGCCACCGGCAAGGTCATCAGCAAGCTCTCAGCCCAGCACACGGCTATCGACTTCCGCGACTTCCTCGACCAGATCGACCAGGCGGTCGAGCCGGGCCTGGACGTCCACGTCATCTGCGACAACCTCTCCACCCACAAGGCGCCCGCCGTGCGCAAGTGGCTGCTGGCCCACCCCCGGTTCGTCCTGCACTTCACGCCGACTTACTCATCGTGGATCAATCAGGTAGAGCGGTGGTTCGCCGAGATCCAGCGCCGCTGCCTCGACCGCGGCGTGTTCTGCTCGCTCGAAGCCCTCACCACCGCACTCCAGGAATGGATCAAGCTCTGGAACGACTCCGCCCGGCCTTTCAAGTGGACCAAGAGCCCCGACCAGATCATCGACTCGATCTGCCGCTACTGCGACCGAATCTCACGACCGGCTCACTAGTCGAGCGCCGGCTTGACGGCGGCTCTGGACGGCGTCACCTTGGCCGGCGCCTTCTCCGCGGTGACGTTGCGCTGCTTCTTTGGTTCCGGGTACCCATGCGGTTTCGCCGGGCGGATGCGCAGGCTGGTGAACGGGTGCACGGTGTAGCTGGCGACCGGGAACAGCACCCGCAGGTCCGGCGGCGCCAGCTGCTGCCACATCCAGGTCGGCGCGCCCGGCAGGACGGCCTGCCAGGCCCCGCCCCGGTCACCGGTGTTTACCCTCACGAACGGGACCTCCTCGATGCGGTCCATCGCGGAGGTGAACACCGTCGCCGGCTTGTAGTCGGAGTCGTGCGTGCCCGCGGCGACCCAGAACGCGGGCACCGGGCCGCCGCCTGGCGTCAGCCGCTCGGCCGCGTAGAGCGGGCTGTTGGCGGCCTCCAGGGCCGGGCGGCCGCCCAGGGCGGCGGCGGCCGGGCCGTCAGAGGCCCGGTAGTAGCCCTCGATGACGGCCGCCGCGCCGAATGAGCCGGGGTGCCGCAGGGCCAGGTTGGCAGCGCAGTACCCGCCGGAGGAGTAGCCGCCGGCGCCCCATTCGAACGGGTCGCTGCTCACCCGGTAGCGGGCCAGCACGTCGGCCCTGACGTCCTTCAGCACATAGGTCTCGTCGTTGACGCCGGGGCCGTTGACGCAGTCCTGGTAGTCCCGGCCGCCGCCGTTGATCGCGGGCATGACCAAGACCATCGGCCCGATCTGGTGCCTGGCCATCAGCGCGTCGGCCAGCTGGCCGACGCGCAGCACGGTGTCCCACGACAGCGGCGAGCCGGGGCTGCCGTGAAACAGCTCCACCACCGGGAAGCGAACATGCGCGTAGCGCGCCTCGGTGTACTGCGGCGGCAGGTAGACCAGGCCCTCACGGGTGTACCCGCTGAGCTTGCCGGGCAGGCTGACCCAGCTCAGGCGGCCGGAGAGCGGCCCGGCCGAGCTGGCGGCGGCGATCACCCCGAGGTTGCCGCTGGTGCCATGCAGGTCGGCCCACATCTGGCCCCAGGTCGTGTAGTAGCCGTAGTAGTCGTTGACGACCGCGACCCCGCCCGCCATCGCCACCACGATCGTCAGCCCGCCGCACA
>DASYAD010000415.1:0-2632 GCA_036501515.1 Trebonia sp.
GAGTCCACGGCCGCCCTGGTGACCTCGTTGAGCCGGATAGGACCGTCAGTCATCGTCTCTCCCTGCCTACTTAGCTGCCTCGCAGGCAGGCAACGCTGAGCCTCGGCGCGGCATTCCTCTGGCGTGGCGGCGGTGCCTCACGATCTGACGAGGCTCCCCGGGAAGGCGCGGGCGTTACGGGCGCACCAGTCCGCGAACGTCCGCGGCTCGCGGCCCAGCAGGCACCGGACGGTGTCGCTGCGTACCCCGGTGGTGTCCGCGCGCATCAGCGTGAACCCCTCCAGGAGCGCGTCGGCGAGAGCCTGCGGGGCCCCGTGGGGATAGCGGGACCGGACCGCCTCGGCCGGCGTGGCCGCGGTGCGGACCTCGATGTCGCGGCCGATCGCGGCGGCCAGGATCTGGACCTGCTCGGCGACGGTGAACGTCTCGCCGCCGCTCAGCAGGTACTCCTTGCCCTCGTGACCGTCCTGCGTCAGCGTGGTCGCGGCGACGGCGGCGATGTCGGCGGGATCGATCGGCGCGGTCCGGCCGGGGCCGGCCGGGTCGAGGACGAAGCCCCCCTCACGGAGGGTGGGCAGCCAGTCGAAGGCGTTGGTCATGAAGCCGGTGGCCCGCAGGAACGTCGCGGCGATACCGCTGGCGCGGATCAGCTGCTCGCGGTCGCGGTGCCAGCGGCCCATCGCGGGTACCGGATCGCCGATGGCGGCGTACGACGACTGGTACACGATGTGCCGCACCCCGGCTGCCTTGGCCGCGGCGATCGCGTGTTCGGTGTGATCGAGGCCGATCCCGGGCACGAGAAGGTACAGCTTCTCGGCGCCGTCGAGGGCGGCCGCCAGCGAGGCGGGCGTGCCCAGATCGCCGACGACACGCTCGGCCCGGTCCGGCAGGCCGACCGCGCGCGCGGGGTCGCGCACCAGGATGCGGAAGGTGGCGCCGCGCGCGTCGAGTTCGCGGACGAGTTCACGGCCGATGTGCCCGGTGGCGCCGGTGACGAGTAGCATGGTGCTCCCTAGTATCGTTTACCGGTTAACGTTTCTTTCAGGCAGAACGTTAACCGGTAAACGATCGATCGTCAACCGGCCGCGGCGGCCGGCTCCACACCCTTCACCGGAGGGCCGCGTGTCCGAGCTGCTGGACCTGCACGGCAAGACGAACAAGGCGATCCGGGCGGCGGCGGACGCCGCGCTACGCCGGCACGGGCTGCGCCTCGGCCAGGATCACCTGCTCGCGGCACTGTGGGAGCAAGATGGCCGTACCCCCGGCGAAATCGCCGCCGCGACCAACGTCACCACCCCCGCCGTCACCAAGGTGGCTGCCCGGATGGTCGACGCCGGACTGCTCACCCGGCGGCGCGACGACAGGGACAACCGCCTGGTCCGGTTCTGGCTCACCGACGCGGGGCGCGGGCTGCGCGAGCCGGTCGAGGCGGAACGGCGGTCCCTGGAGGAGAAAATCACCGAGAACCTCACGGCAGCGGAACGCGAGTGCCTGATGAGCGCGCTGGCGAAGATCTACCGGTCGGCGAGTGATCTGCCGGGCGTCCCGGTGGAGCACGACGGGATCGCCGGCTGAGCCGTCGATTCAGCCGTACGGCGCCGGCGTCATGAGGTGACGCGGTAGCGCATGTGCGTGATGCGCTGCGCCGGGTCCTCGATGTCCGGGGTCGTCAGGCAGCGTTCCAGGCTGAGCTCGATGTACTCGGCGGGCAGATGATCAAACAGCCGCCGGCCCTGGCCGAGCAGGACCGGGACGACGTGCAGTTCCAGCTCGTCGATTTCGCCGGCCCGCAGCAGGGCCTGCGCGGCGCCGGCTCCCATCACCACCACATCGCCGTCCCCGGCGGCCTCGCGGGCCTGCGCCGCGCACTCGCCCACGTCGGTGACGTAGCGGACGCTGCCCGGCGGCGGCTCGTCCGGGACCTTGTGGGTGAGGATGAAGATCGGCACGCCGTCGTGGTGGTCACCCTGCCAGCGACGTGCGTGCTCGTAGGTGCGGCGGCCGGAGATGACGGCCGCGCTGGCCATCGTCTCGGCGTACACCTGACCGCTCGGTCCCGGGTCCTCGCGCCGGTCGAGCCAGTTGAACAGGCGGAACCCGCCGACGCCCATCGGGTCGTCCATGCTGTCCCGCGGCCCGGTGACGTAGCCGTCCAGGGAGATGCTCATGTCCACGCGGATGACTCCCATCGGTCAGCTCTCCTTTCGCACCTGGTAGCGCAGGTGGGTGACGCCGCGGTCCTCGATCGCCGCGGGGTCGGACAGGCGGACCGGGCCGCGGGTGATCGTGGCGCCGGCGATGCTGACGTCCTGGTCGCCGGCCAGTGCGCGGGCCTTCGCGACCGCGGTCTCGACCGAGGCCTCGAAGACGATCGGCACGCCGTCACGCGGCCAGTCCGGCGGCGGGTGATGGGTGACCACGACCATCGGCACCTCGCCGCCGGGATGGCCGTTCCAGCCGTTGGTCAGGTCGGCCGTTTTCCGCGATACGTGCAGCTCGGGGATGCCCGCGCCCAGCTTCACCGCGACGTCACCGCTGCCGTAGAAGCCGAACAGCTCGTCGCAGCCGTCGTCCGGATCGGCGATGAAGCCGTCCAGCGACATCGCCAGATGTGCGATTATCTCGCCCATTG
>DASYAD010000416.1:0-18664 GCA_036501515.1 Trebonia sp.
AGATCGTCAGCCAGGACGAGGCCGTGGACTACCCCAACAACGTCATGATCTTCGCCTACGAGAACATGCGGCTGCTCTACGGACGCCGAGGCTGACCGCGGTTAGCCGCGCCGGTGGTCCGATGAGCGAAACCGTCACCAGTTTCTGCCGGATGTGCGGGGCCTGTTGCGGGGTGCGGGTGACCGTCGAAGACGGGATCGCGCTCCGGCTGGCCGGCGACCGGGACCATCCGGTCTCCCGCGGCTACGCCTGCCCGAAGGGCCGGCGCATGATCGGGCTCGTCGACGACCCCGCCGTCATCGACGAGCCGCTGAGTCTCGTCGACCCCGCCAAGCGCACGGGCCGGTCGATGATCACCGCCAACGACACGCCGGCCCTGATTCTGCAGGCGCTGGCCGATCCGTGCTGTTACCCGGCCTTCGGGCAGCGCGCGGCGCTCACGTTCGCCCGGCACACCGGACCCTTCGGCATCCTCGACTCGGGGCACTTCCCGCAGTGGGAGGCCGCCATCATGAACGACGCCATCACGATGTACTGCGGCGACCGGCTCGGCCGGTGAATCCCGCTCCCCGCGTAGAACCCGCGGAACGGCCGCAACAAAGTGAGCAAATACTCATCCATGGTGCGACTGCGGGCATGTAGAAAGGGAGCATGGGAAGCAAGAGCGCGCTCATCGTCGGGGGCACCGGGCCAACCGGCCCGGCCATCGTCAACGGGCTGCTGCGGCGCGGCTACGACGTGACGATCATGCATCGCGGCACGCACGAGGTCGAGTTCGACGCCGCCGTCGAGCACATCCACCAGGATCCGAACTTCGCCGACGCGCTGGACGCGGCACTGGGCAGCAGGACGTGGTGGGATCTGGTCGTCTTCTCCTACGGACGGCTCGCCCACGGTGTGGCGGCCGCCGCGGGACGGACCGGCCGGCTCATCGCCATCGGCGGCCTCAACCCCGCGCCCAAGGCCGATCCCCGGGTCGGCCTGCTCGGCCAGCCCGCCACGCTGCGCGAGGACCAGCTCGTCGGGGCAGCCGAGCCGTACGCGCCCAAGCTGGCCGCGCGGATGACGCAGGCGCGCGACGCGCTTTTCGCCGCCCACACCGCCGGCCACTACGACGCGACGTACCTGAGCTACCCGTCGAACGTGTACGGGCCGCGCGCGCCCGGCCCGCGTGAATGGTGCATCGTGCGGCGCATCCTGGACGGGCGCCGTACGGTCATCGTGCCCGACGGCGGGGTGGCCGTGATCCCCCGCGGCTACGGGGAGAACCTCGGGCACGGCGTGCTGCTCGCCGTCGACCATCAGGGGGCGTCGGCGGGCCGTCACTTCGCGCTCGCGGACCTGCGCCAGTTCACCATGCGCCAGATCGTCGACGCGATCGCCGAGCACATGAACCACGACTGGGAGGTCGTGGAGATGCCGCACGAGTTCGCGCTGCCAGCCCGCGCGTTCAACTTCAGCCGCAGCACGACGATCCCGCATACCGGGGCGGCCGAAGCGGCGCTCGGCTTTCGCGATGCCGTGCCCGCCGACGCGGCGCTGCGGACGACCGTCGACTGGCTGCTGGCGAACCGGCCAGCACCCGGCGGGGCGGTTGAACAGCGGATCGGAGCGGTCTTCGACTACGAAAGGGAGGACCAGCTCACCGAGGCGTGGCAGCGCGCGGCCGCCGGGCTGCGCGACTCGTTCGCGAAGATCGGCTTTCCCGACGCACCGCTGCCGCACGTCTACGACCACCCGAAGGCACCCGGGGCGCAGCCCTGAAGGACTCAGTCCTAACGCGTTATCCCGGCGCGCAAACCGTCGCCGGCGCCCCTTCCTCAGGTGACTGAGACGGGGAGCGCCGGCGACGGGTACTTACCAGGAGCCTTCGGGTCAGCGGCCGGACAGGCAGCTGTACTTGCCGCCGTCGGCCACCTGCGGCGTGCCGCCGTGCACGTCGGCGGTGAACCAGCAGTCGACCTTGTGCGCCTGCCCGGCGGTGAACGTGATGGGCGGCGACCACCCGCCGAGTCGATCTGGCATGCGGCGCTGAAGATGTTCGCCGAGCACGGCTACGACAACGTGACGGTCGAGGCGATCGCCGACTACTGCGCGGTCTCGCCACGGACGATCTTCCGTTACTTCGGGACCAAGGAAGACGTGCTGTTCGCCGGGACCGAAGCGCGGCGCCTGCTGCTGCACGCGATCGAGGCGTCGCCGCCCGCGCTCAGCCCGTTCCGCGTCCTGGAGCGCGCCTGCCGGACGGTGGCTGAGGACTACGAGCCGGACCTGGAACTGATGCGGACCCGGGCGCGGATCGTCGAAGCCTCCCCGCAGCTGCAGCCGCGCAACGCCGGCCTGCCCCAGCAGTGGGACCGCGATGTGCTGCACTGGCCGGCCAGCCGCCCGCCGCAGTGTCCCGCGGCTGGGATATCTCCTGGTAACCCTGCCCGCGGCGGCGGCCTAACGGGACGGGTCGGCCGGGTGCCAGGCCGGGCCGGAGAACTCTTCGGCCCGGTAGCGCCCGTGCGGATAGGTCACCAGCTCAAAGTAGAAGCCGAAGGGCGTCAGGCAGTGCACCGTATAGGCGTCGTCGCCGGCCTCGTACTTGTAGGCGGGCTTCTTGCCGCCGAGCACCCGCAGGTCACAATCGCCGAGCCGAACGAGCGCGGCGTCAACGTCGTCGACATAGAACGCGAGGTGCCAGCCGCCGATGTCGAGCATCCCCGGCCACAACCGGTCTTGTCCGGGATAATCGGGGCACTCGACGACCTCCAGGTTGAGGTACCGGGTGCGGAACAGGCGGACTCGCGACGGCGTGGCCCTGGCGTCGACGTTGGCGTAGGCGCCGAACGCGCTGTCGCGCCGGCCGAGCACCGGTTCCAGGTCGTAGAACCGCCCGGCCCCGAGGACTTCGGTGAACAGGCGGGTCGCCTCGTCCAGGTCGGGCACGGTCATGCTGACGTGCTCGAAACCGCGGAACGCAGGCACGCCGCCGAGCGGCGCGTACCCGGACGGGCCGGTTTCCGGGATTGCCGGGTTCCACAGCCGGCTGCCGAAGCTGGCCTGATAGGCCCGCCCGCTGGGAAAGGAGAGCAGCTCGAAGCGAAATCCCCAGCTGGTCATGAAGTGGCAGGCGTACGACCCGTCGCCCGCCTCAGGCCCGCCGGTCGCGCGCTTGCCGTCGCCGAGCACGAAGACGTCCCTGGCGCTGGCGTACTCGATCGCCGCGTCGATGTCGTCGACGTAGCCGGCCAGGTGCCAGCCGCCGATGTCCAGGAAGTCCGGCCACAGCTGGCGCTGGCCCGGGTACGAGGCCTCGAACAATTCGATGTTGAGAAACGGGCTGCGCATGACCCGGACGTTGTGCACCACCGCGCGCACGTCCGCGTTCGCGTACACCCGCATGAACGACGTCTTCGAGCGCTGCTGCGAGCCGCCGATGCCGCGCAGCGACGGCAGAGCGGCCATCATCGCCTCCCAGATTAGGCCTGGACTCAATTGTAAGTAAGCGTATACTTATTCATAGGTTACGGCGATAGGAGCACGACGTGGCGCTGCTGACTCTGGACCCGCGAAGTCCGGCTGCACCTGTTCGGGCTGGCGGCATGCTGGCCCCCCGGCTGGCCTCGCTCAGCGGCCAGACGCTTGGCATCATCTGCAACGGGCTCGGCCATTCGGCGACAATGTTCGACCATCTCGGCGCGCTGCTCGAGGAGCGTCACGGCCTGGCCGGCTTCCTGAAGGTCGTCAAGGGCAGCGTGGCCGTGCCGCCCTACCCGGAGCAGTGGCTGGAGATCACCGACCGGGCCACCGTGGCGGTCACCGGCTTCGGCGGCTGCGGCAGCTGCTCGACCCGCAGCATGCGCGACGCGCTCGACCTCGAGGCCGCGGGAATCCCCGCGGTCTGCCTCGTCCATGACGCGCTGGTCCCTGCCGTCCGCGCGATCGCGAAGTTCAACGGGGCTCCTGACTACCCGATCGTGACCGTGGGCTACCCGTTCGACCCGACCGGCCACTGGAGCAAGGAAGAGTGCGTCGAGCTGGCCGAGCAGGTCGCTGACGCCACGGCGCAGCGACTGGCGGGCTAGCGGCATGACCCTCGCCCACCAGTTCACCTATGACAGCGATGCCGACGCCGTCGAGGACTACTTCGACCAGGGGCTCACCGACGGCCTGCCGGTCATCCCGCCGACCGTGGAGCGGGTCGAGGAGATGCTCAGGCGGGCCGGCCTGCAACCCGACACGCTGCTCGGCGAGGTGCCGACCCGCATGGTGCGCGTCACGGCGGACAAGGTCGCCGCCAACGCGGTCATGGCCGGGTGCCTGCCCGAGTACTTCCCCGCGGTGGTCGCCGCCGTGCGGGCGCACCTGCAGGCCAAGGGCAACGCGCACAGCACGACCGCCACCCTGGCCGGCGCCGCGCACGCCGTTATCGTCAACGGCCCGGTCCGCGGCGAGATCGACGTGTGCAGCGGGCAGGCCTGCTTCGGGCCCGGCTTCCGGGCCAACGCGACGATCGGGCGGGCCCTGCGGCTGGTCATCCGCAACGTGTGCCGCACCGTCCCCGGTGAGCTCGACCGGGCTACGTTCAGCTCGCCGCTGCGCTACTCGTTCTGCTTCGGCGAGAACGAGGAAGCCAGCGACTGGGAGCCGCTGCACGTGCAGCGGGGCTTCCAGCGGTCCGACAGCGTGGTGACCGTGCACTCGGTCAACGACTTCGTCCAGGTGATGGAGTTCGCACACGAGCCCGAGGTCATCGTGACCACGATCGCCGAACGGGCGCGCCAGCGCGGGCTCAACCGGGATGACTGGTGCGGCGACGACCGCGGTGTCGTGGTCGTCATCGGCTTCGAGCAGCAGCAGCGGCTGATCGCCGCGGGCTGGGACAAGCGGCAGGTACAGCAGTTCCTCTGGCCCTTGTGCACCGCGCCTGACACCGGGCGCTACGACCGCCGGCTGGACCTGGCCGGACCGGAGAACATCCTGCTGGTCGCCGCCGGCGGCCCGGGCATCGCGGTTTCCTGGCTGCTGATGCCGCACCTGTCGAACCCGATCTCGCAGCGAATTGAGTAACCGGGATCCGGCCGCGAAGGGAGCGGGCATGGCTGCCAGCACGACGCGCGGCGACCGGCAGGCGGTCGCCGCTGCCCTGGCCGCCATCCAGGGAAGCCTGGCGGTCGACGGCTACCGGCTCGACATCGAGGCAGCGACCGGCACCGGGCTGTGCGTGCGCATCGTCGCGCTCCCTGGCGCCTGCGAGGAGTGCCTGGCGCCGGCGGAGGTGCTGAAGATGATCATCAGCGCGGGGCTGGACGGCGCGTACGTCCCGGAAGAGATCGACCTGCTGTCGTAGTCAAAGGACTGTCGTAGTCAAAGGAGATGCGGGCATGGCGCGTTTGTCGGGCAAGGTAGCGGTCGTCACCGGGGCCGGCACCGGCCAGGGCAAGTCCACTGCGCTGCGGCTGGCGCGGGACGGCGCCACCGTCGTCGGCGGCGGCTGGACGGCCGGCTAGCGCCGCCGAGACCACGCGCCGACGGAAGGAGACGCCGTGACGACAGCAGGGCCAACCGTCGGGCTGATGCTCGCGACCGTGGCCGACGCCCGCACCGGGCTGGTCGCACCCGACCGCGTGCTGACGGCCGCCCGGCGCGCTGAGGCGGCCGGATTCGACGGCGTCTACCTCGGCGATCACCTGCTCCACCCGCACCCGATCCTGGAATCGGTCGTCACCCTGTCGGCTGTCGCCGCCGTCACCCAGCGGATCTCACTCGGACCGTGCGTGCTGCTGTTCGGGCTGCGCCACCCGGTCGTCCTGGCCAAGCAACTCGGCACGCTCGCTGCCTTCGCCCCCGGACGACTGCGGGTCGGCGTCGGGGTGGGCGGCGAGTACCCGGCGGAGTTCGAGGCGGCCGGCGTGCCCGTGGCCGAGCGCGGCCAGCGCATGGAAAGCGTGCTGCGCGGCGTCCGGTCGCTGCTGGCCGGCGGCGTCGAGGGCGGCGACCTGACCTTCGCCCCGGTCGCACCCGACGTGCCGTTCCTGCTGGCCGGCTGGAAGGAGGTCTCCCTGCGCCGGGCGGCCGCCTACGGCGACGGCTGGATCGGCTACCTGCTCAAGCCAGAGTCCTTCGTCCGGCGCCGGGACTTCCTGCTCAACTGCCGGGCCGGGCTGGGGCGGGCTGACGAGCCGTTCCCGACCGGGATGCTCATCGGCGTGCACGTCACCGGTGCCGCCGACGCGGCCGCGGAGGCCGCGGCCGCCTGGAGCGAGCTCACCCGGGCGTCGGCCGCGCTGCCCGGGCACCTGTTCGCGGCCGGCAACCCGGATCAGGTCGCGCAGCAGCTGCACCAGTACTGGACCGCGGGCTGCACCGAGTTCATGCTCGGCCCCGCCGACCAGGGAGCCGGCTACCTGGACCAGGTCGAACTGCTGGCGACCGAGGTCCTCCCCCGGCTCAGGCAGTTTTCCTGATGCGACCCGGGTCGACGCGCCGGGACCTGAGGTAGGCGTGTGTACATTCACTGACTGAGCAGGGTTCGCGACGCTGAGGGGATATTGACGTGACCGAACAGGCACCGGGCGGCGACGCCGACTGGCAACTCGCCGCTCAGGCCCTGGTGGTGGAGCTGTTCGCGCGGATCGACGCCAGGGACATCGACGGCGCGGTGGCGCTGTACGCACCGGACGCGGTGTTTCCCGGCGCGAAAGGCAGGCCCGAGATCAGGGAAACGATGCTGCGGGGGCTCTTGCCCAACGCCGGCCAGCGTAGCCGCCACCTGCTCGGCAACCTGCGGTCCGCGCCCCTCGGAGCCGACTCGGTGCTGGTGCGCTACACCGCGGTCGCCTACACGATGGACGGGACGGTACCCCTCGCCGCCCGCTCGGTCATCGACCAGGAGCAGGTCGTGCGGCGGCGCGGCGGCGTGCTCGAAGTGGCCGAGCAGCGTATCCCCGGCTTCGCGGCACCCTGATGTTCCTGATGGGCCCGCGGCGGTTTCCGTGCGGTGATCGCGGGTAGCTGGACCGCTGCCGCGGGCAGGTATGCTCCGGGGCAGGATCACCTGTTCACGCTAGAGCGAGTGGTGCCGACGGAGGTCCAGATGCGCGCCGCGCCGGTACTGATCGTCATATGGCTGGTCGTCGGTGCGATCGCCGCCGGGCAGCGCGGCTATTACGACGGGCCTATTAGCAGCTGCACGAAGGTCGGCACCATCGCGGTGACGATCGTCGCCGGTCCCCTCAACTACCTGGGCGTGAACCCGAGGGTCGACTGCACCGTGCCGAAGCCCAGCAATTAGCCCGGGCACGGGGCTCCGTCCGTCAGGCAGTCGGCTTCCGCAACGTCCTGGTCCCTGACTCTGACCGACGGCGCGTACGCGGCCATCCCAGCGGTCATGGCAGGCTGCCGCCTTGAGGCCGTAATCGACGCGGACAAGCCGTTGGCGGTCTCATTCGACCCGGCCGACCTGCTCGGCTTCTGATGTTCGAGAGGGCTCACAGGCTCAGCGGGGGACGCGGTACTGCATGCCGCCGTCGACTGTGAGGACCTGGGCGGTCGCGTAGCCGGGGGCGGCGAGCATCAGGCAGTACTGCGCTAGCTCGGCGGGGGTGCCTGGCCGGCCGAGCAGGGTCCGGTCGCGGAGCGCCGCCCGGATCTGATCACCCGCCAGGCCCCACATCGGTGTCTCGACGGGGCCGACGGCGATAGCGTTCACCCGGATGCCGTCGGCCCCGAGCGTGTTCGCCAGCAGCACCGTGAGGTGGTTGACGGCGGCCTTGGCCACGGCATACGCGATGCTGCTGCCGCTGCCCGTCGGGTGCACGCCGGCCAGGCTGCTGATGTTGACGATGGACCCGCCGGCCACGCTGAGCGCGGGCACCGCGGCCCGGCTCAGATACCAGGCGCTCATCAGGTTGACGTCCAGCATCCGGCGCCACATCTCGTCGGTGAGGCCGTCGAGGTCGCGGTGGTCGAGCATCACCGCCGCCCCGGCGTTGTTGACGACGATGTCCAGCCGGCCCCAGCGGTCCAGCGCCACGTCGACGAGCGAGCGCGCCTGCGTTTCGATCGAGACGTCGGCCTGCCCGTACACGGCGTCGGGCAGCGCCGCCGCCAGCGCCTTGCCGTCGTCGACGGAGCGGACGGAGTTCACCACGACGCCCGCGCCCTCGGCCGCGAAGCGCTCGGCGATCGCCCGGCCGATGCCGCTGCTCGAGCCGCTGACCACGGCGACCAGGCCGTCGAGGAGGCCTTTGCCCGGCCGGTTGGGCCCGTCGTCAGTCAAGGTGGTAGACGCGGGCGGCGTTGTCGTGCAGGACCTTGCGCATGACCGCCTCGCCGACGATCGCGGTGTCCCGCTCGATCGCCTCCGCGGGCGACGGCGCGTAGCTCGCCGGGCCCGGGTACAGGCTGGTCGGGTGGGGGAAGTCGGTTTCGAACATGACGTTGTCGGCGTACTTGGGCAGCAGCTCGAGTGAGTCCTTCTCGAACCAGAACATCGAGTACACCTGGCGCCGGAAGTACTCGCTCGGCAGCGGCCGCTCCGGGTAGCGCTGGTGCGCGCCGCTGCCCATCCACTGCCAGTCGAGGCTTTCGAGCAGGAACGGGATGTAGCCGAAGCCGCTCTCGACCGACACGAAGTTCAGCCGCGGGAACCGGTCGAGCACGCCGCTGGTGAGCAGTATGCCCAGGGTGCGGATGTTGCTGACGAACGACATCGACGAGCGGGCCGCGTTGGCCGCCGGGTCGTAGTTCTCCCGGTTCATCGCCGCGTCGATCTCCTCGGCGGTGTTGCCCACGCCGACGTGGAAGTTGACCGACATGCCGAGATCCTGCGCGGTGGCGTAGAGCGGGTCCCAGTGCGGCTGGGAGAAGTCGGGCAGGCCGTGCTTTTCCAGCGTCGCCGCCCAGAGCATGCCGCGGTGCCCGAGCCCGTGGCAGCGGCGCAGCTCCCTGACCGACTCCTCGAGGTCCCAGAACGGCAGCATCGCGGTGGTGATGAACCGCTTCGGTGCCAGCGAGGCGAACTCGGCCTGGTAGTCGTTGTACGTGCGGACGCAGGCGAGCTTCAGCTCGGGGTCGTCGAGGGCCATGAAAGCGTGCCCCTCGAAGGCCACGATGTTCGGGTACAGCACCTGGGCGTAGATGCCGTTGGCGTCCATGTGCGCCAGCCGGGCGGCCCCGTCGTAGCAGGCCGCGTCGGCATCCTCCAGGGTCGGCGGGCAGGACGGCGGGAACTCGGGCCAGCCGGCCATGCTGTAGTTGCCGACGAGGCTGCACCACCGCTCCCCGATGCGCCACTGCCATTTTCCTGAGTCGGGGTTGAGGAGGACCCGCGGCGCCCGGTCCCGGAACCGCGCCGGGATACGGGCGGTCCACAGGTCAGCCGGCTCGGTCAGGTGCGTGTCAGCGTCGACGACGCGGACGGCGGTGGGTGCAGCCGTCATAGTGTGCCTTCTCCCGCGATAGCCTTCGCTCAAAACTGAGCGTTCACTTTTATCGTAACGAACGTCGCCCCTGTCTGCTACGTCCGCGCGATGTTAGAGTAAGCGAGCGTTTCCTCGCTTAGATGCGCTGAGCTCATTGGGTCAGGGCCGACCTACCGGAGGGCATGATGAAGACCAGGGCGGCGGTGCTGATGCAGCAGCCCGGCCAGTGGGAAGTGGTCGAGGTCGATCTCGACGGGCCCGGGGACCACGAGGTGCTGGTCCGGCTGGTCGCCTCCGGCCTGTGCCACTCCGACGATCACGTCGCCAAGGCCGACGGCATCATCGGGCATTTCCCCTACTGCGGCGGGCACGAAGGGGCTGGCGTGGTCGAGGAAGTCGGGCCGGGCGTGCGCGACCTCAAGCCAGGCGACCACATCGTGACATCCTTCATCCCCGGCTGCGGCCGGTGCACCTTCTGCGCGAGCGGGCAGCAGAACCTGTGCCAGTACGGCGCGCTCATCATGCACGGCTCGCAGCTCGACGGCACTTACCGGATGCGCTACCAGGGCCAGGATGTGGCCCGGTCCTCGCTGGTCGGGACGTTCGCCGAGTACAGCGTGATGCCGGAGTGGTCCGCCATCAAGATCCCTGAGCACGTCTCGCTGCGCTCGGCCGCGCTGCTCGGCTGCGGCGTGCCAACCGGCTGGGGCTCGGCCGTGAACGCGGCCGAGGTGCGGCCGGGGCAGGTCGTGATCGTGATGGGCACCGGCGGTATCGGCATCAACGCCGTGCAGGGGGCCGCGCACGCCGGCGCGGGCCAGGTGATCGCCGTCGACCCGGTGCCGTTCAAGCGCGCGACCGCGCTGAAACTGGGGGCCACCCAGGCATACGGATCGATCGCGGAGGCGGCCGATTTCGCGCGCTCGGTCACCAACGGCCAGGGGGCCGACTCGGCCATCATTACCCTCGGCGTGCTGACCGGCGAGCATGTCGGGCAGGCATTCGACTCGATCCGCAAGGCCGGCACCGTGGTGGTGACCGCGGTCGCGCCGATGCGGGTGGACAGCATCCCGGTCAGCCCGTTCATGCTCGCGATGTTCCAGAAACGGCTGCAGGGCTGCCTCTACGGCAACATGTCGCCCTCGGCCGCCGTCCCCCGGCTGCTCGCGATGTACGAAAACGGCCAGCTGAAGCTGGATGAGCTGGTGACCAGCAGCTACCCGCTGGACGAGATCAACCAGGGCTACCGGGACATGCACGCGGGCAAGAACATCCGCGGCCTGATCGAGTTCTGAGCCATGTGGACGCCGGGCACCGAACCGACCTTCTCACCTGCCGAAACCCTGCCCGCGCAGATCCAGTCATGGGCGCGGCGGGAACCTGACCGCCCGTTCCTGCGGCAGATCGGCGGCCCGTCGCGTACCTACGGCGAGCTGCACCGGGGCGCGCTGCGCTGGGCCGGCGCCTTCAGGCGCGCTGGCGTGCAACCAGGCGACAACGTGCCTGCCCTAGTCCGCACGTCGGTCAGCGCCGCCGAGCAGTGGCTCGGCCTGGCCTGGCTGCGGGCGGTGCAGACCGGCGTGAACACCGACTTCCGGGGCCAGTCGCTGACCTACGTCATCGTCAACTCCCGCGCCCGGCGGATGATCTGCGCGGCCGAGTTCCTCGGCCGGCTGTCCGCGATCGCCGCCGACGTGCCCGGCCTTGAGCTGGTCATCGTGCCTGACGCGGGGCCTGACGAGCTGCCGCCCGACTTCCCGGTTCCGCTGCTGGCCGCCGCCCAGCTCTACGCCGCGGCCGAGCCCGTCGACGACAGCGACCCGCCGCAGCGGCACGAGATCGCCTGCATCAGTTACACCTCGGGCACCACCGGCGCTTCCAAGGGCGTGCTGGTTCCGTGGGGCCGGTTCTGGCCGAACGAAATGTGGCTGGACATGGCGCCCGACGACGTCTACTACTGCCCGTTCCCGGTGTTCCACATGTCGGGGATGCTGCCGCTGGCCTGGCTCGGGTTCCCCGGCGGCCAGGTGGTGCTGCGCGACTCGTTCAAGACCGCCGCGTTCTGGGACGACGTGCGCGGGTACGGCTGCACGGCGACGGCGCTCATCCCGGCGATGATGAACTGGCTGCTCGATCAGCCCGAGCGGCCCGACGACCTGGACAACCCGTTGCGCTGGGTGGCGGGCGCGCCGGTGGTACCGCGGGTCGGCCAGTTCAAGGCGCGGTTCGGGGTCAGCATGCGGACCACGTTCGGCGGGACCGAGATCGGGACGCCGCTGTACGCCGGGCCCGACGTGAGCGCCGACCGGGCGTCCACCGGCAAGTGGGTCACCGACGGCTACGAGGTCCGGGTGGTGGACGGGCACGACTACCCGGTGCCCGATGGCCAGATCGGCGAGCTGATCATCCGCACGGCGCGGCCGTGGCGGATGCTGGCGGGCTACTTCGGGATGCCGGAGAAAACCGCCGAGGCCTGGCGCAACGGCTGGTTCCACACCGGCGACGGGGTGGTGCGCGACGAGAACGGGCGCTATCACTTCGTCGACCGGATCAAGGACTCGATGCGCCGCC
Source organism: Trebonia sp. (assembly GCA_036501515.1). GTDB lineage: Bacteria > Actinomycetota > Actinomycetes > Streptosporangiales > Streptosporangiaceae > Trebonia. Next base: position 11,985 of record DASYAD010000416.1, read on the forward strand.
GCGGGGAGAACATCTCCTCGATGGAGGTCGAGGCCTACGTCAACGAGCACCCGGCGGTTTCTGAGACGGCCGCGATCGGCGTCCCGTCGGAATTCGGCGAGGACGAGGTCAAGGTCTGCGTCGTGCTGCTCGAGGGCACCCAGCTGGAGCACGCCGGGCTGCACGCGTTCCTGGCCGCGCGCATGCCCGCGTTCATGGTTCCCCGCTACATCGAGTTCGTGCGGAGCCCCGAGCGAACCGAGGCGATGAAGCGGATCAAGAAGGAGCCGCTGCGGGCCAGCCCGCTCAACGACCAGACGTGGGACGCCCTGGGATCCGTCGGCGTTCAGGGCCGTTCGCTGCCGACGATCCAGGCCGCGACACAGTTGGAGTAGCCGCCGGCCGCGTGCCCGAGCGCTAGCCGGGCACCGTCAACCTGGTGCTCGCCGGCCGCGCCGCGCACCTGCAGGGCCGCTTCGGCGAAGCGGACCAGCCCGGCCGCCCCGATCGGGTTGGCGCCGAGCAGTCCGCCGGACGGGTTAACCGGCAGCGGGCCGCCGATCGCGGTCGCCTCCCGCTCGATCATCCGCCAGCCCGTGTTCCGCTCGGCCAGGTGCAGGTTTTCCAGGATGGCCGGCTCAAGCCAGCTGTAGGGCACGAACAGCTCCGCGACGTCGATCTCGCGCGCCGGGTCCGCGATGCCGGCCTGACGGTAGACGGCCGCCGCGCAGTCACGGCCCGCCCGCGGATCGACGTTGTCGTGCCCGGGCGACACCGCCGGCTCGCTGCGCACCGCGCAGCCGAGCACCCAGGCCGGGCGGGCGTGCCCCCGGGCGGCCGCCGCGTCGGCCAGCACGACGGCGCACGCGCCGTCCGAGGACGGCGACGAGTGCAGCAGGCGGATCGGGTCCCAGAGCATCCTCGAGCTCGCGATGTCCGCCAGCGTGAGGCCGGGCCTGCGGATCTGGGCATAGGGGTTGAGCACGGCGTTGCGCCGTTCCTTCAGCGCCGCCAGGTCGCCGGTCTGGGCCGGCGCGCCGGAACGCGCGATGTACTCGCGGCACACCGCGCCGAAGAGGCTGCCGGTCCCGCCGTGCCAGGGCGCCTCGAACGGCAGCGGCTGCAGCGTGGCCCCGGCGGCCCGCGCCTCTGACTGCTTCTCGAAGCACACCACCAGCACCCGGGCGTGCAGCCCGGAGCTGACCAGGCCGGCCCCGATGGACGCGGCCACGCCGCCGGCGCTGCCCGAGGTGTAGGCGCGGTGGACCGGCTTGCCGACCGCGCCGAGCGCGTCGGCCAGGTGCAGCTCCGGTGACATGACCCCCTCCAGCATGTCGGGCGCCTTACCGAGCACGACCGCGTCCACGTCGCCCCAGTCGAGCCGGGCGTCGCTCAGCGCGCGCTGCGCCGCCTCTCGCACCAGGCCGCCCAGGGTCACGTCGCCGCGGGCGGCGGCGTAGCGGGTCTGGCCGACGCCGATCACCGCGCAGGGCCCGGTCATCTCGCGCCCTCAAGCACGCAGAGCAGGTTGTGCTGCAGGGCGGGGCCGTTGGCGGCGTGGCCGACGGCCCGGTCCGCCTCGCCGCGCAGCACCGCGCTGGCGGCGGCGCCGATGCGGATGAGCCCCGACACGCCGAGCGGGTCGGCGGGCAGCGCGCCGCCTGACGGGTTGAGCGCGCCGATCCTGGCCGCGCCGACGGCGTCGACGAGCAGCAGTTCCTGATGGCTGTAGGGCGCGTGCAGTTCGAGGACGTCGACCGCCGAGCCGGGCAGGCCGAGCCGCTTGGCGGCGGCCCGGGTGGAGGCGGAGACGGTGAGGTCGCGCAGGCCGAGAGCCCCGGTTTCTACCCGGTGATCCAGGCCGGTGATCCAGGCCGGGCGGACGGTCGCCCTGGTCGCCGGGCCTTCGACCGCCAGCACCGCCGCCGCTACCGCCGAGCAGTTCGTCGTCGAGCAGTCCGCCGCGCGCAGCGGCGAGGCCAGGTAGGGCTGGGCCAGCACCTGTTCGACCGACAGCTCCGGCCGCCGGGCACAGGCCACAGCGGCGAAGTCACGCTCGGTGTACCGGCCGGACGCGAGCATCGCCCGCGCCTGCAGGGCGGCGATGTGACGGGAGCTGGGGCCGAGCGGCGCGACCAGGTAGGGGTCGAGCTGCAGGCTGAGCACCTGGGCGAGGTCCGCGGCCAGCGGCCGGCTGAAGGCGCAGACCAGCGCGGTGTCCGCCTCGCCCGCCAGCAGCCGCACCCACGCCTCGCAGAACGCGAACCCCCCGTCGCCCTCCAGGTGGGTGTGGGTGACCGGCGGCCAGCTGGGCAGCACGTCGAGGACGTCCATCATCGAGCCGATCACGCCGCTGCCGAACTCATAGCCGGCCGTGCAGAGCACGCCGACGTCGCCGCGGGCGGTCCCGGCCGCGGCCAGGGCCCGTTCGGCCACCGACGCCAGCAGCTCGGCGTCACTGGACCCGTCGCTGCCGTCCCAGACGGCGTCCGCGTAGCCGATGACAGCCACCCGTGCTTTCACCGCTCTGGCCCGAAATGGCGGATGCTCGCCCAGGTCGGGGCGAGCTCGGCGGCCGGCCGCCAGACGGCGCTGACCCGCATGCCGACCCGGATATCGTCCAGGGCCACGTCACCAAGCAGGTGCGGGAAAGGCACGTCGGTGCCGTCGAGCCGGATCCACGCCCAGGCGAACGGCACCGGGGCGGCGGTGCCGTACGGCGGGACGCGGGCCACCGCGTAAGACACGATGACCCCGCGGCCGGCCACCTCGGTTATGGCCATAGGGCCCGATCCGCAGGCCGGGCAGCGCGGGCGGGGCGGTACGTAGACCGCGGCGCAGCCGGGGCAGCGGCCGCCCGCGATGCGCCCGCGGCCGAGCCCGCGCAGGAACGACGACAGCACCCGGCCCGGCTCGTAGCGGTAGTGCAGTTCCAGGTCCGAGGTGAGCGGCGCACCGGGCGCGGCTTCCGGCGGCACCGGGGACGTCCGGGGCTCGTCCCGCCGCCCGGGTGCGTCCGGTCCGTCCTGGGCCGGCGCACGGCCGGGCCGGAACGCCTCGATGTCGCCGATGCTCCCGCTGCGGTGCTCCCGCCAGACGGCCCGGACACGCAGCCCGGCCGTCATCGCGTCCTCGGTGCCGGCGTCCACCACGTGCAGCAGCTCGGTGTCGGCGCCGTCGAGGCGGATCAGCGCGAAGGCGAACGGCCGGGGCAGCGGGTGGCCGGGCGCGGGTGCCGCGACCCAGGTCCAGGAGCGGACCGTGCCCCGCTCGCCGACGCGGACGAACGCACGAGCCGGCTCACCCGAGACGGGGTCGTAGTCGGCCGGCGGCACCACCACCCGGCCGTCGGCCGTCCGGCTGCCCCACAGTTCGCACCGGGCCAGGCCGGCCAGGAACCTGCCGGTCGCGCCGCCGACCGTGCGCTGGTAGGCGAACCGGACGACATGCTCGGCCCGCAGCGGCTCGTTCACCAGCTCGCTCACCCGGTGCCTGCCCGCAGCAGCAGGCAGCCCACGTACGGCAGCGCCCCGACGGCCACCACCGCCACCCGGGCCGAACCGACCTGGCGGGCGCCCGCCTGGCCGCGCAGCTGGAGGCACGCCTCGTGCACGAACCCCAGCCCGTGCAGGCGGCCGCCCGAGAGCTGGCCGCCCTGGGTGTTCAGCGGCAGCTCGCCGCCGAGCCCGATCCGCGCTCCGCCCTCGACAAAGGCGCCGCTCTCGCCTGGCTGGCAAAATCCCAGCGCTTCCAGCCACAGCATGGTCAGGATGCTGAAGCCGTCATACAGGCCGGCCACGTCCACGTCGGCCGGGCGCAGCTGCGTCCGGTTCCAGAGCTGCCCGGCCGCCCGACGGCCCGGCTGCGGCTCGACGTGCTGCGCGTACTGGGACCGCACGGGCGGGGCGAGCCCGAACGCCTCGACGCGCACCGGCGGCCGCGGCGCGTCGGCGGTGTAGTCCGCGGCCGACAGGACCACCGCGGTGGCGCCGTCGCAGTGCACGTCGCAGTCGTAGAGCGAGAGCGGGTCGCTGACCATCCGGGCCGACTGGTAGTCGGCCATCGTGAGCGGCCCGCGGATCACCGCCAGCGGGTTGAGCTGCGCGTGCCTGCGGGCGGTGAGCGCGATCTGGCCTAGCTGCTCGCGCGTCGTCCCGAACTCGTGAAAGTGGCGCCGCGCGAGCAGCGCGTAGCCGACCGGACCGGGGCCCTCGCCGAACGCCGTGATCCACGCCGACGGGCCTGGCGACGGTATCCGGCCGTCCGCCCGGGCGGCCTGCCGGGCCGATCCCTCGGTCACCGTGCGGTACACCACGACGTGCCGGGCGAGGCCGGCGCTGACCGCCAGCGAGGCGTTGAGCACCGGTCCGAGCTGGGCCGGCCCCTCGTAGTTGCCCATCAGGTAGTCCGCCGACAGGCCGAGCGCGTCGTAGACCTCAGCGAGCGACGGCCCGGCGAACGGGGTGCCGATCGACGACCCGCCGCCGGGGTAGGCGGCCAGCCCGGTCACGTCGTCCACGGTCAGGCCGGCGTCGGCCACGGCGGCCTTGATGGCATCGAGCGTCAGGCTCAGCGGTGAGCGCCCCAGGCTGCGGCCGATCGCGGACTGGCCGATCCCGGAGATGACGACGTCGTCCTCGAACTTCCTCAAGCCGCGGTCACAGCTCCTCTAACAAAGCGAACGCTTACACTGCACCATACTCACAGGACCAGGTCGGCGCCAGGGCTGATCGAACGAGGGTGATCCCAAACGCCCAGTTCACCACGCCCTGATTGATACCTGGACGCTAAGATGAAAGTATGTGCACACTTACTGCACTGCAGTCCCCCGCAGGCACGACCTTCTCTGAAGCGAGGACACTTGGCTTCTAACTCGGCTGCCGGCCCGGCCCAGCCCGCGGCGGACCCGCCGCGGCGCCGGCGGCTCACCGCTGAGGCCAGGAAGACCTCCATCCTGGCCTCCGCCAGGCGCGCGTTCAGCGAGACAGGCGACATGAACGGCACCACGATCAAGGTGATCGCCGAACGCAGCGGCATCAGCGAGGGCGTGATCTACCGCCACTTCGAAAGCAAGGACCAGCTGTTCTTCGAGGCCGTGGTGGAGCCGCTGCAGCGTGCGGTGGACGAACTGGTGGCCGCGGCGGAGATCGTGGACAAGGACCAGCCGCTGACGCCGGAACGCCAGCTCGAGACGATGACGGGGCTGTACCGCCAGCTGCTGTCCACGCTGGTGGAAGTCCTGCCGCTGCTGGGCCTGGTGCTCTTCGGCGACCCGCAGGTGGCCCGGCGGTTCTACCGGGAGAACTTCGCGGTGGCCATGGAGCGGCTGGCCGGAGCCTGGCGCGATGTCGAGGACCGGCACGGCTTCCCGTCCTCCTCGCCGGACATCGCCGCCCGCGCCGTGCTCGGCATGGCGTTCATGCTCTCGCTGGAGAAGACGCACGCGGCCAAGCTCGACCGCGACCGGGCGGTCGCACTGATCAGCGCGGGAACGGTCAAGGGATTCTTCCCGGCCATCCAGCCGACGGAGGGAAGCACTGATGTCTGACGAAAACACGGGCGTAGCGGTTGTCACCGAGCTGGCGAAGCGGTTCACGGCGGGCGACGGGGCCGGCGCGATGGCGCTGTTTCACCCGGGCATCCGGCTCGAGCAGCCCGCGTCCCTGCCGCACGGCGGCTGGCACGAGGGCAAGGACGCAATGGCGGCCATGGGCGCCGTCTTCGGCCAGTACTGGACGCGGGTCATCGAGGACCCGCGGATCTTCGGCAGCGACGACCGCGCGGTGCAGGTCACCACGCAGACGTGGACCGCGAAGGCCACCGGGCGGTCGGCGACGGTCGAGGTAGCGGAGCTGTTCCGCGTCAAGGACGGGCTGATCAGCGAGATCCTGGTGTTCCAGCAGGACACGCACACGCTGCTGGCCACCCTGGACTGAATGGCACGCACAAGGCCAGGGGTTCGAATCCCCTTTGTTTCAGAAATTTTCGGTGTATCCGTTCGATGAAAAGCGGCTAACTCTCCCGCTAGAGTCGATGTCCCGCAGCCGGAACTCCGGCGCGAGCCGCAGCAGCGCCTGCAGTGCGACTTTGGCCTCGAGGCGGGCCAGCGGCGCGCCCAGGCACAGGTGCGAGCCGTAGCCGAACCCGTAGTGGGCCTGGTGCGGGCGGCGGACGTCGAAGACGTCAGGGTCGTCCCAGCGGGAAGGGTCGCGGTTGGCGGCGGCGATAATCGTGTAGACCATTTCCCCGGCCGCCACCTCAGCATCCCCGAGGGTCAGGTCTTTCACGGCGATCCGCGGGATCATCTGTACCGTGCTCCGCCAGCGCAGCGCCTCTTCGATCGCGTCGGCCATCAGGGACGGATCAGCCGCCAGCAGCGCCCGCTGGCGGGGATTCTCCTCGAACGCCAGGAGCGCATTGGAAAGCAGCTTGGCGGTGGTGTCTCACGGCGGTGATCCGGGCCTCGGGCGACGGCGGCGTCATGTCTGATGACGAGGTGCGGGCGGCTGCGGTGCTGCTGCTGGCCGCGGGGTACGAGTGCTGTCGCCGGCCGCCAGCGGCGCCAGCAACTGCTCCACCACAGCGTCGACCCGCTGCTCCCACCGCGCCGTCGCCCGCCGGGTGAACATCGGCGCCAGGCACTTGCGCAGCCGGACGTGATCAGCGCCGTCGGTCGAGATCATCGTCGGCGCCTCGAACCA
>DASYAD010000417.1:0-3207 GCA_036501515.1 Trebonia sp.
GCGGTCGCGGGCCACCTCGGTGATCCGGTCGGCCTGCGGCTGGGCGGCGTGATGCTTCCAGAGCTTGGCATAGGCGTGCGGGCGGCCGGCGAGCTCGGCGAACTCGCACAGCGGCGTCCCGTCTTCGAGCACCGGCAGCACTGTGCAGGCGGTGAAGTCGGTGCCGATGCCGATCACCTGGCCGGCGCGGACGCCGGCCACGTCGATCGCGGCGGGCACCGCGGTGCGCAGCACGTCCAGGTAGTCCGCCGGGTCCTGCAGCGCCCAGTCGGGGGGCAGCGGCCGGCCGGTAGATGCCAGCTCCGTGTCCATCACGCCGTGCCGGTACTCGCAGACCGCGTTGCCGAGCTCCGCGCCGTCGGCGACGCGGACGACCAGGGCGCGCCCGGACAGGGTGCCGAAATCGATGCCGATCACACAGGCGTCCTGACCGCCCGGGCCAGATATGTTAACGCTCACATCGGTATTCTATGGAGCTTTAGGCCTGGCCCGCGAGGGGTGTGGCAGCGGCAGGTTGCGGCGCGGTGGAACTGGACCGCACGACGAGCTCGGGCACGATCGGCGGCGGTGACGGGGCCTCGCCGCCCGCCGTGATCTGGCTCATCAGCAGGTGCAGCGCCCCCTCACCGAGCGGGCCGAAGTCCTGCCGCACGGTGGTCAGCGGCGGCGAGAAGTAGGCCGCCTCCGGGACGTCGTCGAAGCCGACCACGCTGATGTCCTGGGGGACGCGCCGCCCCGCTTCCGCGGCCGCCCGAAGGAAGCCAAGCGCCATCGGATCGTTCGCGCAGAACACCGCGGTCACCTCGGGTCGCGCGACAAGCTGCCGCCCGGCCTCGTACCCGGACCGCGCCGACCAGTCGCCGCGCGGCATCTCGGGCACCGGCGCGCCTGCCGCGCGCAGCTCCTGGCGCCAGCCGGCGATGCGGTCCCTGGCGTCGTGCCAGTTGTCCGGGCCGCCGATGTGGTGCACGGTCTGGTGCCCGAGGCCGAGCAGGTGCCGGGTCGCCAGCATCGCGCCGGCGACGTTGTCGATCTTGACGGAAGGCAGCCGCACCGCGGCGCCGCAGCCCACCGCCACGAGCGGGACGCCGGCGGACAGTCCCGCCAGCGCCTCGACCACGCCGGTCTGCGGCGCGATCACGATGATCCCCGCGACGGCCTGGCCGAGAAACCGTTCCACGGCTCCGGTCAGCGACGCCCGGTCGAAGGACGGCAGGCTCGCGATCGCGACGAAATACCCGGGACGGGCCGCGCGCTCGATGCCGTACAGCATGGACGCCGGCCCGTACAGCGTGGTGTCGAAGCTGATCACGCCCAGCACGTTGGTCTTGCCGGTGACGAGGGTGCGGGCCGCGATGTTCGGCCGGTACCCGAGGTCACGGATGGCGGCCAGGACGCTGGCCTTAGTCGCCGCGCTCACGTTGGGATGGCCGTTCAGTACCCGGGAGACGGTCTGATGTGAGACGCCGGCCAGCCGTGCCACGTCGGCCATCACCGGCCGCGGCATCTCGGGCCGCTGTATCTCGGACCGCTGCATCTCGCGTTCTGTCGATGCCGACACGGTGCCTCCCCTTCAGCCCCCGCCAGCACTCCGGTGTCGCGGCCTTGAATTCAGCAACTACCTGAGACTATAAGCCAGGCTGCGCAGATCAGCGATTCCGTCTTACGGGGCGATGAGGACTTTCAGGCCGACGCGGCGCTGGGCGGTGGCGAAAGCGGTCATCGCCTCGTCCAGGCCGGCCCGGCGCGAGACCAGCGGCTCCAGGGCCACCGCGCCGCGGGCGGCGAGGCCGATGGCGCGCGGATAGACGTCGTTCATCCGCCGCACCATGGCTACGGTGAGCCCCTTGCGCCTGGCGAGCGAGGCGGGGAACGTCGTGACGTCGTGATCGGGAATGCCCGCGAGGACCACCCGGCCGCCCGGCCGCACCGATTGCATCGCGAGCCGCACCGCGTCGTCGGTGCCCGCCACCTCGAATGCCACGTCGGCGCCGTACCCCGTCAGGTCGGCGTCCGGCTCCGCCACTTGGTCCGCCCCGTAGCCGGCGGCCGCCTCGCGGCGGTGCGGCAGCGGCTCGACCGCCGTGACGGGGCCGGCGCCGGCGACGCGCAGCACCTGGAGGAGCAGCAGGCCGATCGGCCCGCAGCCGACCACCGCCACCCGCCCGCCGAACGGCACGTGCCCGAGGTGCATCGCATGCAGCGCCACGCCCAGCGGCTCGAGCAGGGCTCCCGCGTCGTCGCTGACCTGATCGGGCAGCGGGTACAGCAGCCGGGCCGGCCAGCGCAGCTGCTCGCGCAGCATGCCGTCGGTCTCGCCGTGCCCGGCGAACCTGATGTTGTAGCACAGGTTCCGGTAGCCGTCGTGGCACGCCCGGCACGCCTCGCACGGAATCGCCGGGTCGATCGCGACCCGCTCGCCGCGCCGCGGCCCGGCCGCGATCACTCCCGCGCCCTCATGCCCGAGCACCAGCGGGCGGGACAGCTTCGCGTCGCCGATGGCGCCTTCGGTCCACCAGTGCAGGTCCGAGCCGCAGATCCCGACGGCGGTGACCCTGACCAGGGCCTCGCCGTCCGCTAGATGGTGCCCGGACCCGGCCGGCTCCGGCTCGTCTCCGACCCTGATGTCCCCGGTTCCGTACAGCCTGGCGACCCGCACGCTCGCCCCTTCCGAGAAATCGAAACTTTCGCGGCGTCCCCAGCGTATCGGACGTCCGCCCATGGATGGACGACGGCCACTAAATCGCCAGTAACAACACATCGAGCACGATAAATGCCCAACATTCACAAGAATCGTACCTATTGACACGCTTTCTTTGTGCGCCTACGGTGCCATTATCCGATAGCCGCGAGCCGAAAGTTTCGAATTTGTCCGAAATATTTCGGCTGATAGGAGTCAGCAATGAGACGACGCAGTCTTCTCGCGATGGGCGCCGCGGGCGGCGCGGCGGCCGTGCTCGGCACCGGCGCCTCAGCCCTGGCGTCACCGGCCGCCGCCAGGCTGGCCGCCAGGCCCAGCGCGAATCCAGGAACTAGCCCCACCTCCCTGCGCGCGCTCGCCGCGAGGATCGGCCTCAGGTTCGGCACCGCGCTCATCCCGCAGGACATTGAGACGCCGGCGTACGCGGCCATCGCCGCGAGCCAGTTCTCCGTGGTCACCCCTGGCAACGGAATGAAGTGGCAGATCGTCGAGCCGACCCAGGGCAC
>DASYAD010000418.1:0-4813 GCA_036501515.1 Trebonia sp.
CTCGCCGAATCTGGCCAGCATGACGGCCGAAGCGACGGCGATGAAGAAGCCGCCCCAGGCGACCACGGACAGGCCCGGGCGTGTCTGGTCGCCGAGGAAGATCACGCCGATGACAGCCGGCGGGATCGTCTCGGCCAGCACCACGGCCGCGGTGGCAACGGTCACGCTGCCGCTCTCCAGCGCGGTGGCGTAGAACACGAACGAGATGATGCCGGCCGCGGCGACGGCGTAGGCGGCGGGATCACGGGCCAGTTCGAGCGGCGAGAAGCCGGTCAGCACGCGGGCCGCGATGCTGAGCACCCCGTAGCCGAAACCGGCGACCAGGCCGAGCGCGGTGGTCCGGTAGGGCTCGTTGAGCTTGGCCGCGGCCAGGCCGAGCACGGCCAGGCCCGCGATGGCGACGATGAGCGCCAGCTTGAACACCGCGCCCACCTGCGCGGCGCCCTCCGCGCCCGCGGTGACGCCGAGCAAGCCGACGCCGGCCACCACGCCGAGCACCGCCGCCCACTCCCGCCAGGACAGGGTTACCTTGATTACCCGTGAGGCCACCACGGCGGTCACCGCGAGGTTCGACGCCACGAACGCCTGGACGGCGAACAGCGGCAGCCGGTGCAGGGCGATGAGCTGGGCCACGAAACCGAGCGCGTCCAGGCCCATGCTGACGACGAACCGCCACTGACCCAGCAGCCGGACGACGAGACCCGGGTCGACGCCGCCGGAAGCGTCCTCGGCCGGCTTGTTACTGGCGGCGCGTACCGCGATCGCTTGCATCACCGCGGCGATGCCGTACAGCAGCGCCGCCACGATGGCCGCGATCAGGCTGACTAGCACTACCCACCTCCCCCGGTTTCTGCTAGTCGGCTGTCCTTTGAGCAAACCGTAAGCAGACCTTCAGCATTCCGCCTCACCGCAGCGATGCGGCCGGCCGCACCTCCCATCCGGTCGACAGCGGTCGGTAGCCCATCCGGCTCCAGGACGGCGCGGACAGCGGGTTCAGCTGCGCGTGATGCAGCAGCGTGGTGTCCACGCCACGGGCGTCGAGCACCGCGTGCACCTGCCTGACCAGAGCCTCTGCGACCCGGTCCAGACCCTGCCAGCGGCGGCCCGCCGCGCGGTTGATCTCGTCGACCGCGTCCCGGACGACCCAGGGCATTGTCGCGCCTCCGTCATTTCACGGCCCCCGCCGCACGGAGCGACTGCGCTCCCCCGCTTCGCCACGCACTATACCCTGCCGGGAAATGATCATTAAAGCGGTTAATGGGAGCAACGCGGCCCCTGGTGACCAGGTGAATTATGAGGCATTTTTTATTCAGGCGTCGGCGCGCGTGAACAACAGCGGCCGGACCAGCCGCCCCCAGGCACCCATGAGCCGCGGGCCGGCCGGAACATCCGTTAGTTGCGGGTCGAACAGCAGGAACGCATAGCCCAGCCGCCGCGCCAGGATCCCGTCCGTGGCGACCTGATCTCCTATAACCATGCCCGGCCGGGGGAAATGCCGATACGCCATGGTCTGCACCGGCTTGTTCGCCGATGCCAGGTAGACCACCTGTACAGCCGCCCGGCTGGGCACCACCGACGGGCGGCGCAGCGAGTTGGTGGCGAAGCACACCACCTGCACGGCCGGCAGCACGGCGACCTCGGTCAGGACCCGGGCAATCCCCTCGTCCAGAGCCTGCTGACCGCCATCCCAGTAAGCCACCAGCGGCTCCACGTCGAAGACCAGCGTCCGCGCCGCCACTTCCGCGGCGTGGCGTACCACGTCCTCCAGTCCGGTGACGCGCTCAAAGGCGGCTCTCACGCCGCCACCTCAGCACGCTTGCGGTGGATGCCTGCCAGGTGCCACAGCCGGGCCCAGTTGATAGGGGGCTTCGGCGGAACGACGCCCGGGCGGTCTCGTGGCACCCAGACGCGGAGCGCGCCCGGGGAGATGGTGCAGACCACTGGTGTCGACATCGATAGCGCCTCGCCGTCGACGCCGACCGGGATCTGGGGCGCATCGGCGGTGATTTCGATCTTCTTCGTGCGCAGTACCCGCACGCCGACGGCCCTCCGGCCGCGGAGCAGATCAACGGCCTGCTGGACGTTGCGCACCTTGACGCCGATCACACCGAGCACGCCGGTATCTAGCCGCGCGCGGCGGCTCAGGCCGGCGATGTCTCCGGTTCCGTACGGGTTGTTGGCCACCAGCAAGGCCTGCGGCGACCTGATCTCGGTGCCATCCGCCCGCGCGGAGAGCCGGACTCCGCGCTGGCCTTGCAGCAGGTCCGGGAGCAGGTTCAGCGTCGTATTGAGCTTGTCGCCGCGGTAGGCCGGGGTCTCGACGACCTCGGCGTAGGCGCCGAACGACGCGTTGTTGACGAATACCTGACCGTTGATCATGCCGAGGTCGACCCGCAACTCGACGCCATCTGACAGGGCGGCCAGGCAGGCCGACGGATCCTCGCGGTTCAACCCGAGGTCGAGGGCAAAGTGATTTCGCGTGCCCGCGCTGATCACCACGAATGGTATGCCGTGCTCGGTGGCGATGCCAGCCACCAGGGCCTGCGTGCCGTCGCCTCCGGCGACGCCAAGCAGATCGGCACCCTGGGCCACGGCCTCACGAGCCACCTTGGCGACGTCGACGGGCTCGGATCCGTCGATGAGAAACACCTCGGCGCCGAGTTCCTCGGCCTTGCGTTTCAGATCGAACTTCTCGACCTTCCCGCCGCCGGACTTGGGGTTCATGATCAGGTACGGCTGCCGGGCAGGCGGTTCCGCAGGATGCTCGGGCATGCGCCAGTCCAGATGATCCCGGACCAGCGCCAAACGCGCGGTCATGCTCGCGAGCAGCCAGATGGCGGCCGCCACGACGGCCACCCACAGCAGGTTCCTGAGCGCGAAAATGGCGATCACGGCGATCGGCGTCAGGACGAAGACCGCCAGCGACAGCCAGCGCAACACGCCTCGCCGGGACAGGAAGAAGTACGCGGCCGCCAGGCTCACGGCCGCGCCCACCAGCCCCACAGCAAGCATCGTGACGCTCTTCAGCTCGGCGAAGACCGCGACAAAGACGACCGCCAGACCGACCAATAGGAAGCTAAGGCGCGCGAGCCAGTGCTGCTCGGGAGCACTGCGCGGACGTTCCGCGGGCGTCACCGCCACTGCCTCCCCCGAACCGCTGGCCTGGTCCATAGCCTGAGCCTAAGAGGCTGCCGGACCCGCGCCTCACCCGTCAGGGGTTACTCGTAACTCAGACGCCTGCGGCGTGCATGCCGCGGAGCTCGGACTTGAGCTCGCGGATCTCGTCGCGGAGCCGGGCTGCCACCTCGAAATGCAGCTCGGCGGCTGCGGTGTGCATCTGCTCGGTGAGCTCGCTGATCAGGCCGACGAGCTCGGCCCGGGCGGCGCTGGCCTCCTTGGTCGGCTCGCCTTCCGCGGTGCGCCCGCCCGCCTGCGCGGCGACCGCACGGGCGCGCGAGGATAGCCCCGGCACTGGCGCCTTGCCGCGGGACTGCTGCCGTCCGCTGCCGCCGATCAGCTGCTCGGTGTCGGCGTCCTCGCGGACGATCTGGTCCAGGATGTCGGCGATCCGCTTGCGCAGCGGCTGCGGGTTGATGCCGTTGGCCTCGTTGTAGGCGACCTGCTTGTCCCGCCGCCGGCTGGTCTCGTCGATCGCCCGCTGCATCGACGGCGTGACCCTGTCGGCGTACATGTGTACCTCGCCGGACACGTTCCTGGCCGCGCGGCCGATGGTCTGGATCAGCGACGTGCCCGAGCGCAGGAAGCCTTCCTTGTCCGCGTCCAGGATGGCCACGAGCGAGACCTCGGGCAGGTCGAGGCCCTCGCGGAGCAGGTTGATCCCGACCAGCACGTCGTACTCGCCCGCCCGCAGCTCGCGCAGCAGCTCGATCCGGCGCAGCGTGTCGACCTCGCTGTGCAGGTACCTGGCCCGGACCCCGTTCTCCAGCAGGTAATCGGTCAGGTCTTCGGCCATCCGCTTGGTCAGCGTGGTGACCAGCACCCTCTCGTCGCGCTCGGCCCGCAGCCTGATCTCGTGCAGCAGGTCGTCGATCTGCCCCTTGGTCGGCTTGATGACAACTTCGGGGTCGACCAGCCCGGTCGGCCGGATCACCTGCTCGACCACGTCGCCGCCGACGCGCTGCAGCTCGTACGGACCAGGTGTCGCCGACAGGTAGATGGTCTGGCCGATCCGGTCGAGGAACTCATCCCAGGTCAGCGGCCGGTTGTCGATCGCGCTCGGCAGCCGGAAGCCGTGATCCACCAGGACCCGCTTGCGGGATACGTCTCCTTCGTACATGGCGCCGATCTGCGGCACGGTCACGTGCGACTCGTCGATGACCAGCAGGAAGTCCTCGGGGAAGTAGTCGAGCAAGGTGTTCGGCGGGGTGCCGGCCTCACGGCCGTCGATGTGCCGCGAGTAGTTCTCGATCCCGGAGCAGCTACCGACCTGCCGGAGCATCTCGATGTCGTAGGTGGTGCGCATGCGCAGCCGCTGCGCCTCGAGCAGCTTGCCGGCCTGATCGAGTTCGCCGAGGCGCACGGCGAGCTCGGCCTCGATGCCGTTGATGGCGCGTTCCATCCGCTCCGGGCCCGCCACGTAGTGCGTAGCCGGGAAGACGTACAGCTCCTGGTCCTCGCTGATGACCTCGCCGGTGAGCGGGTGCAGCGTGGACAGCCGCTCGATCTCGTCGCCGAACATCTCGATCCGGACGGCGAGCTCCTCGTACATCGGGATGATCTCGATGGTGTCGCCGCGGACCCGGAACGTGCCGCGGGTGAAGGCCAGGTCGTTCCGGTTGTACTGCATGCCGAC
>DASYAD010000419.1:0-21722 GCA_036501515.1 Trebonia sp.
CACGATCAGCACCTGGTTGGCCTTGACCCGTTCGGCGGGCGGGAAAGCCCTGGTGATCATCGTCATGCCGACCGGGATCAGCGTGCCGCCGCCGAGGCCCTGCAGCGCACGGAAGGCGACCAGCTCAGGCAGCGACGTCGCCAGCCCGCACAGCGCCGACGCGGCGGTGAACACGGTGATCGCCGCCAGCAGGACGCTGCGGCCGCCGAAGCGGTCACCGATCCAGCTCGACGCGGGCATCGCCACCGCCAGCGTGACCAGGTAAGCGGTCACCACCCCGCTGACCGAGCCGATCGGCACCGCGAAGTACCTGGACAACGTGGGCAGCGCGACGTTGACCACGGTGCTGTCCATGATGTTCATGAACATCGCCGCGACGAACACGGCGCTGACCACGATCTTCTGGTTAGCGGCGGGCAGCGGCAGGGAAATTTTCACAACCCACTAGAAAATCACGGAAGGTTCCCCGGTTCCAGGGGAACCTTCCGCGATGCCGGTCACACGTCAGCCGGCCCTGCTGCCGCCTGGCGCTACTTGCGCTTGCGCGGGCCGATCTTGGACAGCCGGATACGGGCGATGACCAGCCAGATGATGCCGATGAGGATCATCGCGCCGATGCTGGTCAGCCAGTGGGCAGCGTCGTGTGTCCACAGCATGTCGGGGGTCTGGGTAGGCGGCGGTGAATGCGGGGCCGCCGTGGTCACCTCGGCCTGGATGACGTTGAGGTTGATCGTCGAGCCGATCGCGCCCAGGCCCCAGCGCGCGGGGGCGATCATCGCCACGTTGCCGAGCGTGCCCGCCAGGGGGAACAACCCGCCGGACAGCGCCACCTGGACCATGGTGACGCCGACAAGGATGGGCATCGTCTGGTCGCCCTTGGTGACCAGGGTGGAGATCGCCAGGCCGATCAGCATGGACGTCACCGACAGCACCGCGAGCGCGACGAAGATCTCGATCAGCGCCGTCCCCGGGATCACCACCCCGTTCGACGGCACCTTGATCCCGGCCAGGCCAACGAGAGTGACCAGCGCCGACTGCATAATGCTGATCAGGCCGAGCACGATCACCTTCGAGAACAGGTAAGCGCTGGCCGACAGGCCCGCCATCCGTTCTCGCTCGTAGATGTCGCGTTCCTTGATGAACTCGCGGATGGACAGCGCCGTGCCCGCCAGGACCGAGGACATCACCAGGATCATCACCATCTGGATGGCGCTGATGTTGGTGCCCGCCAGCTGCCCGGCCCCGTTGACCAGGCCGAGCTTGTCGGGCGTGGCCCGGACGAGCGCGCCGAGCAGGATCGGCATCAAGATCGTGGTGGCGATGAAGACGCGGTCGGCCTGCATGACCCGGCGGTACCGGCGGGCCATGGTGAAGACCTGGTTGAAGCTGCTGCGCTGCTTGGGGCGGGCGGCTTCCTCGCCCTCTGGCCGCCCGGCGTCGAGCCGCTGCTGGCGGACCGAGATCGGGGTGGCCACGTACTTCACGAACTCGGGCGAGTTGCGGTACTCGGCCGCGAAATCGCGCTCTGGCTCGTCGGCGAACGCCTGGAAGACGTCGGCCCAGTCCTCCCGGCCGAAATAACGCAGCCCGTCCGCGGGCGGACCGAAGTAGGCCATCTTGCCGCCTGGCTGCAGCACGATGAGCCGGTCGCACTGGTCGATCAGCTTGGACTCGACGTCGTGGGTGATGACGATGACCGACTGGCCTTTTTCCGCCGTCTTGTCGGCCATCGCCCGCATCTGCCGGAACATGTCCCGCTTGAGGTGCGGGTCAAGCGGCGACGTCGGCTCGTCGAGGAACAGCAGCGTCGGGCGGGTGAGCAGCTCCATGCCGATGTTGACGCGCTTCTTCTGCCCGCCGGAGAGCCGGTCGATGCGGGTGTCGGCATGCCTGGTCATCGACAGCTCGTCAAGGACCTCCCCCACCCGCTGGTTGCGCTCGGTCTCCCCGGTGTCCGGCGGGAAGCGCAGCTCGGCCTGGTAACCGAGCGCGGACTTGGCGGTGAGCTGGTCGTGGGTAACGGACTCCTGCGGCACCAGGCCGATGCGCTGGCGCAGCTCGTCGTAGTTCTCGTACAGGTCGCGGAAGTCGTAGAAGACGCTGCCCGTGTTGGACGGCCGCTTGCCGGTCAGCGCGTTCAGCAGGGTGGACTTGCCCGCGCCGGCCGGGCCGATGACCGCCATCATGGACCGCGACTCAAGCGGGAACGTGATCCCCTCGAGCAGCACCTTCTGCTTGCCGCCGTCACCGACGACGACCCGCAGGTCGTGCGCCTCGAACGTGGCGCGCCCGTCGTCGAGGTACTCGATCAGCTCGCCACCGACCAGCCGGTAGGTGGCGTGGCCGATCGCGATGATGTCGTTCTCGCTCAGCTCGGCTTCGTTGACCCGGTTGCCGTTGACGAACGTGCCGTTGTGACTGCCCAGGTCCAGGATCTGGTACCGGCCCGTCGGCGACAGCCGCAGCTCGGCGTGCTGCTTCGACACCCCGAGGTCGTTGACCACGATGTCGTTGTCAGGCCGCCGGCCGATCTTCATGACCTTGGACTGGATCCGCACCTTGGAGGTCGGCTCGCGCATCACGCCCGGCAGGAACGTGGTGTCGCCGGGCGCGGCCCCGTAGTTGTTGTCGCGGCGGCCGAAGTCAGGGAACGGAGCAGGCGACTCCAGCTCGAAGCGGAGCACGGGCCCGTCCTCCGGGTGCCCGAAGTGGACCACGGAGGGACCGGTGATCTCCAGGCGCATGACCCGCTCGGAGCCGACGAACGTGCCGTTGCGGCTGCCCCGGTCTTCGAGCACCCAGACCGGGCCTTCCGCCCGCAGCACCGCGTGCTCCCACGAGACACGAGCGTCAACAAGCGGGATGTCCGCGTGCTCGTCGCGGCCGATCCGGTACTCCTGCCCGCTGTTCAGCCGCTGGGTGTTACGCGGCGTGCGTACCAGCAGCGAAGGTGCGGAGCGCGAACTATGCGCAACTTGATTCCCCACCGCTGAATTCCTCCCGCTCACTCCGCCTCATCGGCAGGTTGTTCTGTACGTCGCAAGCCTGTTAGCGTCCGGTTATCCAGGCCAAACCGGCCGCACCCCGTCAGGAGCTGACGTCGCTAGCTCCGTAGTCTAGAGGTCGCGGGTGAAATCCGGAATCTGGTGAACTATAACTACGACGAGACGATTTCACGCGCGTGTCGATATCTGTCGATATATGAATTCGGCGGCGGAGACCCGGGGGGCCTGACCATGAGCACCGATCCCACCCAGCCGGCCCATCCTGCGCAACGGCCGCAGGGGCCACCGGACCAGCAGGCACCGCCCACGGTGCAGGTGCCGGTCCAGCCGGCCGCCGCGCCACGCGGACCAGAGCCGCGGCCGACCGACGCGACCCAGCCCGTCAGGCAGTGGCAGGCGCCGCCGCCTCCGCCTCCGCCGCCTGCCACCCGGCAGGACCAGTCTCAGGCGCCCGCGGCCCGCATGCCGCAGCCGCCGCCCGCCCGGTACGGGGCCCCCGAGCCGACCGTCCAGGACTCCGCCCCCGCCGGGTGGCAGCAGCGGCCGCAGCCGCAGGACGAGGCGACCAGGCAGTGGACGCCGCAGCAAGGGAACCAGGATCAGTGGACGCCGCCGCAGGGGGCGAACCAGGGCCAGTGGCCAGCTCAGCCGCTGGCCCAGCCGCCGACGCGGGGGCGCGGCCCGCGCCGGCGCGGGCCCAAGCGCCGGGTCCGGCGCTCGGTCATGGCCCTGTTCACCGTCATCGTGCTGCTGATCCTGCTCGTGATCGGCGACCGGGTGGCCCTGGCGATCACCGATAACGCGTTCGCCGACCAGTTCAAGTCGCAGGGGCTCCCGGTCAAGCCGTCGGTCAGCATCAAGGGGTTCCCGTTCCTTACCCAGCTCGCCGCCAAGGATTTCAACGAGGTCGACATCTCGGCGAGCAATATCCCCGTCGCCCTCCCCGACAACGGGGGGACCCTGTCGATCACCAGCGCCAACGCGACCGTCAAGGGCCTGCACATCAGCGGGTACTCAAGCAGCGCGAACGCCAAGGTCGACCAGATCAACGCGACCGTGTTCATCTCCTTCGGCGCGCTCGCGGCCGCGGGCAGCCTGGGCGGCACCGGGGTCACGCTAACGCAGGCCGGGCCGAACACGGTGAAGATCACCGCGGGCATCGCCGGCCTCTCCGACACCGAGCAAGCGCAGATCACCCAGACCGGACCGCAGACGATCAGCATCAAGCTCCTCGACAGCGGCGGACTCGGCGGGGTGCTGGGCGCGATCGGCTTCAACTCCTTCTCCTTCACCCTGCCCAAGGTCGTGCCCGCCAGCCTCAAGATCACCGGCCTCAGCCTCAACTCCCAGGGCCTGACGGTCTCCGCCGCCGCGACCGACGCCACATTCAGCCAGTAGGCGGGAAAGGACAGCGTCCCCCGGGGAGCGGAGCCAGGGGGCGCCCCGCGAAGATGCGGGGCGCGGGGTACCCAGATAGCGGTATAAACGACGGTGAGCCGGAGGACCGAGGCCGAAGCACCGAGGGGAGCCCCCAGCGTGAGCGATTACCAGCCGCGTGCCCAGGGCGGGTGGCCGACGCAGCCGCCCGCGAACGGCCAGGGTGGCTACGGCCAGCGCGGCCAGGGCCAGGGCGGCTACGGCCAAGACGGCTACGGCCAGAGCGGTTACGGCCAGGGTCAGGGCGACTACGGCCAGAGCGGCCAGGGCCAGGACGGCCAGGGCGACTTCGGGCCATCGTCGAACGCGCAGCAGCCGCAGCCGGGCAGGCCACCGCGTCGGCGGCGCCGTCACCGCGGCCTGATCACGCTGGGGATCGTGATCGTCGTCATCCTCGTGATCCTTGGCGTAGGCGACCAGTTCGCCAGGACCTACGCCCAGAACCGGGTCGCGCAGCAGATCCAGACCTCGGCCGACATGAGCGCCAAGCCGTCCGTCACCATCGAGGGCTGGCCGTTCCTCACCCAGGTGGCGTCGCACAACCTCAAGGCCGTCGACATCAAGGCGGACAACGTGACCACGTCCGGCGGCAAGCTGCCGGTCAGCTTCACCGCCAAGGCGACCGGCGTGCACCTCAACTCGTCGTTCAGCGGCGCCACCGTGAACCACATCGCCGGCCAGGCGTCGATCACCTACCAGTCGCTCGACAGCTACCTCGGAACGGCGATCGGGATCCCCGGCCTCACCGGGATCAGCTTCACCGCCGACCCGTCGGCCGGCCCTAACGTCGTCAAGGCGGACTTCGGCGTCGGCAGCGTCGACGCCACGGTCATGAAGACCGGAGCGAGCCAGCTCACGATCAAGTTCGGCGACCTCGGCGGCATCGCCTCGCTGCTCGGCTCCGCGGGCTCGATCCCGCCGCAGGTCATCGATATCCCCAAGCTCCCCGGGGGAGTCGTTATCGGCAGCCCCACGGTGAACAGCCAGGGCATTGTTATCCCGGCCTCGGCGAGTAACACGACTCTCACTCAGTAACATTCGCGTGAAATTTAGACCTGTGCTGACGCCCTGTGTCCCGGGAAGCGACTGCAGTTACCGGCAAGCTGTGGCATATTGGTACATACCAGCACTAAGGGGAAGAATCGGAAGCTCTCTTATCGGGGCCGTTGGTTGGCCCATAATGAGCGGAGCGCGCCGTGCACAAACTTTTCAGGAGTCGCCCGTGACATCCGGCAAGAAGGTCAGCCGAAAGGCACCGCCGGCTAGCGTGGAATCGAACACGTCGGTGCGAACGCTCATTCTCGGCATCGACCGCGGCGGCCGCATTGTCCAGCACGACCGGACTGCCCCCAAGATTCTCGCGCGCTCCACTGACGATCTTCTCGGAGTTCACCTAAGCGACATAACGGCCAATCCGTCCGATAAGTCGACTGGTATGGCGATCGCCATGCTGCTCGACGCGGTGAAGTCGGACCGTGAGGGAAACGCCGTGCTGAACATCGCGCTGTCGGGCGGTCAGAGCGCGGACGCCGTGGTCACCGCCAAGCCGATGCAGACCGGCACCAGCGACGTGGCCGCTTTCGTGATCATGCAGATCCCGGTGCCCTCCGCCGAGCGCTTTGTCGACCCCGCCTTGATGCGCGACATCCTGCTGCGCGACACCGGCAGCCCGGTCGAAGAGGACACCCTCGACTTCAGCGACCTCGCCAAGAAGATGACCTCGCAGCTGGTGCCCGCGTTCTGCACCGCCGCCGAGGTGCTCGTGCTCGAGTCGCTGATCGGCGACAACGAGGTGCCGACGCACGGACCTGACGCCAACGTGCCGCTGCGCCGCCTGCACCTGAGGCACGACAAGGAGAACCCGGCCTGGACTTCGGCGTTCCCGGTCGGCGAGGTACTCCGCTTCCCGCCTGCCTCCCCGTACACCAGGAGCATCGAGTCGGGCCGCCCCGAACTCGAGCACAACGTGACCCCGGACTCCGCCAAGAAGCTGGCCAAGTCCTGGCGCCGTAACCCGGTGAGCGGGCTGCTGACCGACATGTCGATGCTGGTGATCCCCGCCATCTACCGGGGTACCGTGCTCGGCCTGTTCTGCTGCTTCCGCGAGGCGGGCACCCGCCGGTTCGACCGCTACGACATGGAAATGGGCATGGAGTTCGCCGCGCGCTCGGCGGTGTTCTTCAACCATGCCACCCGGTACAACCGCGAGCACGCCACCGCGCTGACGCTGCAGCGGGCGATGCTTCCGACCGGGCTCACCTACCCGTCCTCGGTCGAGGTCAGGCACCGCTACCTGCCAGGCAGCGAGCTCGTCGAGGTCGGCGGCGACTGGTACGAGTCGATCAGGCTGCCGGGAGCGCGGGTCGCCCTCGTCGTCGGCGACGTAGCCGGGCACGGGGTGCGCGCCGCGGTCACCATGGGCCGGCTGCGCACCGCCATCCAGACCCTGGCCATGCTCGAACTGCCGCCCGCCGAGTCACTGCAGCAGCTCGACGAGCTCATGCAGACCCTCGGCGAGCGTGAGCCGCACTTCGCCACCTGCGCGTACGCGGTCTACGACTGCGTCACCGGCGACATCGAGCTGGCCACCGCCGGGCACCTGCCGCCGCTGCTCGTGCACCCGGACGGCCGCAACGAGTACCTCGAAGTCACGCCGTCACCGCCGCTCGGCGTGGGCAACGGCGTGGTCGAAACGCAGGTGATCAACGTCGAGGACGGATCGCTGTTCGTCCTGTACACGGACGGCCTGGTCGAGTCGCGTGACCGGGACATCTCCGACGGGCTTGAGCGGCTGCAGGCCGCGTTCGGCGAGGGCGCGCCCGACAAGGACCTCGAGGACCTGTGCAAGCTCTCGCTCGACGGCGTGTACGCCGACGCCAAGCGCGACGACATCGCCGTGCTGATCGCCAAGCTGCGGCGGATACCAGAAGACCACCGGGTCACCTTCCAGCTTGAGCCCGAGCTGTCCGCCGTGCGGGCCGCCCGGGCGCTGGTCCGCGACCCGCTCAAGCGCTGGGGCCTGGAAGACCTGATCGACGCCAGCGAGCTGCTCGTCTCCGAGCTGGTCACCAACGCGATCAAGTACGCGAACGGCGAGGTGACGCTCAAGCTCATCCTCGAGCCTGACAGCCTCGTCTGCGAGGTGCACGACTCCTCCCCCGCGCTGCCCCGCGTGCTGCAGGTCGACAAGGACGCGGAGAACGGCCGCGGCCTGCACGTGGTGTCCCAGGTGGCAGCCCGCTGGGGTGCCCGCCGCACCCTGAACGGCAAGGTCGTCTGGTGCGAGCAGAGCGTCCCCGAGGAGGTCACCGAGGCGATGCTGATGGCACTCGGGACCTCCTCCGGGTACATGGGCGGGCACGCCGCGCACGACGAGGTTGCGGCCGTCGCCGTGGTCGCGGCGTCCTGACCGCCCCGTTACCGCGCTACTCCACCGTCACGCTCTTCGCCAGGTTACGGGGCTTGTCGATGTCACGGCCCAGCTTCGCGGCGGCGTGGTAGGCCAGCAGCTGCAGCGGGATGTTGAACAAGATGGGCTCGAGCTCCGGCTCGGCCCGCGGCACCCTGATCGTGGCGTCGGCCAGCCCGTCGGGAATGTCCGCGCTTGTCAGCGCGATCACCGGCCCGCTGCGGGCTTTGATCTGCTCGATGGTCGAGATGTTCTTCGCCACCAGGTTGTCGGACGGGATGATCACCACGCTCGGCATGTCGGGCTGAATCAGCGCGAGCGGGCCGTGCTTGAGCTCGCCCGCCTGGTACGCCTCGGCGTGCACGTAGGAGATCTCCTTGAGTTTCTGCGCGCCCTCCCGCGCCACCGGCCAGCCGCGGACCCGGCCGATAAAGAACATGTGGCTGGCCTCGGCGTAGCGGTGCGCGATGGCGGCGATCTCCTGCTCGCTGTTGAGGATGGAGGTCACCTGTGACGGCAGGTTCCGCAGGCCGTCGACGATGCGCGCGCCGTTGGCCGAGGAGAGGTCCTGTACCCGGCCGAGCAGCAGCGCGAGCAGGGCGAAGTTGACCGACATGTTGGTGAGCGCCTTGGTCGAGGCGACCGCGACCTCCGGGCCCGCGTGCAGGAAGATGCCGTGACCGCACTCGCGGCCAATGGCGCTGCCGACCACGTTGACGGCCCCGATCACCTGGCCGCCCTTGCGCTTCAGCTCCTGGACGGCCATGAGCGTGTCGCTGGTCTCCCCGGACTGCGAGACCGCGACGTACAGCGTGTCCGGGTCCACGACGGGGCTGCGGTACCTGAACTCGCTGGCAGGCTCGGCATCCGCGGGAATCCGGGCCAGCTCCTCCACCAGCGCCGCGCCCATCTGCCCGGCGTAGTAGGCCGAGCCGCAGCCGAGGAACTTGACCCGCTTGATGTTGCGCAGCTGGCGGGCGTCGAGGTTGACGCCGCCCAGCTTGGCGGTGGCGAACCGCTCGTCAAGGCGGCCCATGACGGCGCGGCGGATAGCGTCAGGCTGCTCGTGGATTTCCTTGCGCATGTAGTCGCTGAAGGCGCCGAGCTCGTACGCGTCGGCCTCAGCGTCTACCGTCGTCGGCGCGCGGCGGCCGTCGCCGCCCGACGCCGAGCCGGTCAGCGAGGTGGTGCGGTAGTCCGTCGCCTTGATCGTCGCGATCTCGCCGTCTTCCAGGTAGATCACCTGGCGCGTGTAGCGGACAAGGGCGGCGACGTCGGAGGCGACGAACATCTCGCTCTCGCCGAGCCCGAGCACGATCGGCGAGCCGTTGCGGGCCACGACGAGCTGGTCAGGGTTCTTGGTGTCAAGGAAAACGAGGCCGTAGGTGCCCTCGACCTGGCGCAGGGTGGCGATCACCGCCGCTTCCAGGGTCACCTCCTCGCCCGCGGCGAGTTCGGCGCCGACCATGTGCGCCAGGGCCTCGGTGTCGGTGTCGGTGACGAACTTGACGCCGTCGGCGGTGAGCTGGGCGCGGAGCGCCTCGGCGTTCTCGATGATGCCGTTGTGCACCACCGCGACACGGTGCGGCGCGTCCGTGTGCGGGTGCGCGTTGGCGTCGTTCGGCTCGCCGTGCGTGGCCCACCGGGTGTGACCGATGCCGACTGTCGCCTTGGTCTGCTTGGCGTCGAGCTTGTCCCTCAGGTCCTGCACCCGGCCGGCCGTCTTGGTGACCTGCAGCCGGCCGCGGTGCACCACGGCGACGCCGGCCGAGTCGTAGCCCCGGTACTCAAGCCGGTGCAGCCCTTCGACAAGCACCGGAGTGGCGTCCCGCCTGCCGATGTATCCCACGATCCCGCACATCGGTCGTAGTCCCTCCCCCTAGCCGTAGATCATCCGCCGGAGCTGGCGCTCCGTCGTCTCGGGCGCGCGGAACCTGCGGTCCCGCAGCTCGTCCGTGATCACCGGCCAGATGTCGTCGTTCTTGCGGTTCCTGCCCTTGAGGTCCTCATGGCGGCTGATGACGTACTCTTCGACCGTCTGGCCGAAATACGCCATGACATCGGCCACGACCCGCGACGCGGTCGCCTCGTCCAGCCCCGTGCTCCTGGCGACGTGGTGAACGAGATCTTGCGGATACCGCGCGTACGAATCATCCATAGACGTCGCTATTCTGCCATCCGTCGGTGGTTCCCACAACTATCTTGCCCGAATTCGGGCAAGGTCAAGCCGGATCCGGCCTCAAAAAGGAGCCGGTCGTCGCGATGGCGGGCGGGGGATCATGCGGCGACCGGCTCCACTGGCAAAGCGCTACCGACGTCGCAATCGTTACAGAAGGAGCGGACGGATGCGTCATTTCGGACACCGGCCCTGCGTCACGCTCCCAAGCAGGTCTCTGCACACCCGCCTTTACTTGGCCTTATGCACGAACATCTAGCTGTTTCCGAGCCAGGTACCTGGCCCCGGGCGCCGCACGGAAGCCCCACTCCGGCCGACGACCAGGAGTGGAGCTACCCGGCGGCAATCTCAGAAATCACCGCTGCCATCGGGGATACCCGCTGGCTGACCGGCGTCTGCGGCGGCCTGCTCGCGGCGGATGTCGCCGGGGCCGCCGCCGGCACCGCCGCCCTGCTCGCCCGGCCTGACGCGGTGACCGCGGGCGCGCTGTGGCTGCTCGCGCCCGTCCTGGTGGGCTGGCTGGCCGCCGCCGCACTGCTGCTGCACGCCGAGCGGCCGGTGGCCGGCGCGCTCGGCGAGCTGCGCCAGGCGACCGGCGCCCAGGTGGACCCGTCCGCGCCGTGGCGGCCGGTCGGGGTGCGGCAGCTGCCAGCCTCGCAGCTGCGGTGGTCGCACGTGGTGCCGCTGATCGGGGCGACGACGATCAGGCACGCGCGGGCGCGCCTGGCCCTCACCGCGGCCATCACCGCCACCGCCGCGCTCCTGCTGTGGATGCTGCTCGCGCTCGCCGTCGCCGCGGTGATCTGAGTAGCCGTGAATCGCTTTGTCAAAGCTCGTCCGCTAACCGGATAATGAGAGCGTGCACGGCTCCGATTTCTGGCAGCTGCTCAGCGGCAGCGACCGGGATGCCCTGCGCGCGGCGGCACGGGCGCGGGTATTCGGACCGGGAACGACGCTCTGCGCCGAGGGCGACCCGTCCACCCACCTGTTCATCCTGGTGTCGGGGTGGGTCAAAGTCACCACCGTGACCCGTGACGGCCAGGAGATGCTGGAAGCGCTGCGCAGCAGCGGGGACGTCGTCGGCGAGATCGCCGGTCAGGTGACCGGGTACCGGACCGCGACCATCCGGGCGATCGGCACCGTGCACGCGCTGATCATCGGCACCAGGCAGTTCGAGGATTTCCTCGACGCGCACGCCGGCGCGGCCGGCGCCCACCGGCGGGTCATGGCCGAACGGCAGCGCAGCGCCTACGAGGTGCACCGTAACCACGTGCTCGCCAGCGGCCCCCAGCGACTCGCCTGCCTGCTGCTTGACCTGGCGGACCGTCAGGGTGAAACGGCCGGCGAGGCGGTTTCCGCGCCGCCGCCGCTCTCGCAGGAGGAAATCGCCAGCCTCATCGGCGCGTCAAGGTCGACCGTGACCCGGGCCTTGCGCGACTGGCGGTCCCGGCGCATCATCAGCACCGACCAGCGCAGCATCACGATCCTTGACCAGCAGCGGCTGCTCCGGCTGGCCGGGCGGTCGCGGTGATACCCGGCGAGCCGCCTGGCGAGACGGCCGCGTTGTTCACGACCGAGCGGGCCCGGCTTGGCGAACTGCTCGCGGGCCTCGACCCGGCCGACTGGCAGCGCCCGTCGCCGTGCCCGGGCTGGACCGTCCTCGGCCTGTGCGCGCACCTCGTCGGCGACGACCTGGGCTTCCTGGCCAGGCACCGGGACGGCTACCTGGGAACTCCAGGCCCGGAAAACGCCAGCGAAGCCGGATTCACGCAGTGGCTTGACGACCTGCAGGCGCAGTGGGTCGAGGCCGCCCGGCGGATGAGCCCGCGCGTGGTGACCGACCTGCTGTCCTGGTCAGGCCCCCAGGTAGCCGAGACCATCCGCGGCGAGGACCCCCGTGCCCGCACCGCGAGCGTCGGGTGGGCGGCAACGGGGCCCGTTCCCGTCTGGCTCGACCACGTGCGGGAGCTCTCCGAGTACTGGATCCACCGGCAGCAGCTGCTGCAGGCGCTCGGGCAGCCCAGCGACCTGCGGGCCGACCTCGCCGGCCCGGTGCTCGACGGGCTGCGCTACGCGTATCCTTTCCGGCTCGGGAAGGTCCGCGGCCAGTCAGGCGACACCGTGACGATCGCCGTCTCGGGCCCGGTCGCCAGGACCTGGTTCCTCGTCGCCGCCGCGTCCGGCTGGGAGTTCAGCGGCCGGCCGGGAAAGCGCGGGATCGCCAGCATGAGCATGACCACCGAGCAGGCCTGGCGGCTGCTGACCAGCAACTTGCCGAAAGGTGAACGGTCGCGCATCAGGACCTCCGGCGACCTGCCGATCCTCCACGTGCTGTTTCAGACCAGGGCGATCACCGGGATCCCGCGCTAACCCGGCCGCGCTAGGCGCCCAGGGCGCGCAGCGAGCCGGGCAGCTCGCCGTCGTAGATGACGGTGAGCCGGTGCGTCGCCCTGGTAAGCGCCACGTAGAGATCGTGGCCGCCGTTCTCCGACTGGCTGAGGATGCCAGCCGGGTCGGCGACGATCACCCGGTCGAATTCGAGGCCTTTGGCCTGGGAGACGGTCAGCAGGGCGGCGGGCGAGTCCAGCGACTCGGGGCGGTCGCCCGGGACCGCCGCCGGTACCGCGGCGGCGAGCGCCGGGAGCAGCGCGTCGGGCGCGATGACCGCGAGGCGGCCGCCGTCGGGACCGCCCAGCTCGGCCAGGTCGGCGGCGGCCCTGGCGGCCACGCCGGCCGGCAGGCGGCCGGCGGGAACGAGCACCGCGGCCGGCCCGGTGCCCTCGGAGCGAACGGAATCCGGCGGCCGCTCGTCCGGAGCCACTGAGGCCAGCACATCGGCCGCGACGGCCATGATCTCCGACGGCGTGCGGTAGTTGACCGTGAGCCGCTCCTCGCGCCAGCGGCCGCCGACCAGCGGCGTTAGCATGTCCTTCCACGAGGTCGCGCCCGCCGGCGAGCCGGTCTGGGCCACGTCGCCGACGACGGTCATCGACCGCGCCGGGTTGCGCCGCAGCACCATTCGCCAACCCATCGCCGACAGCTCCTGCGCCTCGTCGATGATGACGTGACCGTAGGCCCAGGACCGGTCCGCCTCCGCCCGCTCCGCGGTGGACAGCTCGGGGCCGTTGTCCCGGTTCCAGGCGGCCAGCGTCTCCGCGTCGACCATGCCCAGGTCGGCGATGCCGGTGATGTCGAGGACCTCGGCGGCGTACTTCGCCTCGAGTCGCTGGGCCCGCTCGAGTTCGCGGCGGGCCGCCCGCTGAGCCGAGTCGTCGACCCCGAGCAGCTCGGCCGCCTCGTCAAGCAGCGGGATGTCCGCCACCGTCCAGCGAGACGGGTGGGCGGAACGGGTAAGCCGCTCCCGTTCCGAATGATGGAAGACGGATCCCGCGGCGGACCTGATGGCCTGCGGCGACCCCAGCAAGCCGGCGACCAGCTGTTGCGGGCTCAGCAGCGGCCACAGGGCGTCGATCGCGTCGTACACCCCGGGCTCGCTCCACAGCCTCATCCGGGCGTAGGGCAGGTCCTCGTCGTCGAAGGGGCGGTCCAGCGTGCGCGCCTCGGACCTGGCGAGCTCGTTCAGCACGTCGGTGACGAACAGCTTGCGGGCCACGTTGTGCGGCCTGCGGGTCGACCGCGCGCGGTCGCGGGCACGCAGGATCACTTCGCGCCGCAGCGGGACGTCGGTGCCGTCGGCGTCGACGGTGATGTCGTGCTTCGGCACCCGCTGACGGTCGCGGACCGCCTGCTGAATGACCCGCACCATCCGCTCGTCGCCCTTGACCTGGGCGGCCGGGTCGCGGGTATCGGTCGCGTGCACGCCGGGAAACAAGTCGCCCAGCGTGTGCAGCACGACGTCCGTCTCGCCGAGCGACGGCAGCACCTGGCTGATGTAGCGCAGGAAGGTCGGGTTGGGACCGATGACGAGGACGCCGCGGCGCTCAAGGGCACGGCGGTGGGTGTAGAGCAGGTAGGCCGCCCGGTGCAGCGCGGCGACCGTCTTGCCGGTCCCGGGCCCGCCCTGAACGACCAGGACTCCGGGCAGGCCGGACCGGATCACCCGGTCCTGCTCGGCCTGGATGGTGGCCACGACGTCGGCCATCCGCCCGGTCCGCGCGCTCGAGACGGCCGCGATCAGGGCGGCTTCGCCTGACAGGGTGCTCCGGTCTTTCTCCGACAGCTTGTCCAGGTCGAAGACCTCGTCGTCGACACCGGTGACCTGGCGCCTGCGCGTGTAGATATGGCGGCGGCGGACAAGACCGACCGGGTTACCAGGAGTCGCCGCATAGAAAGGCCGGGCGGCAGGCGCACGCCAGTCGATGAGCTTCAGGTCGTATTCGTCGTCGCGCAGGCCAATTCGGCCAATGTAAAGCGTGCTCGGCTTATCGTCGTCAGTACGGCCGAAGCACAGGCCGCGCTCGGTCAGGTTGAGCTGGGCGAGCCGCTTCTCCTGCTCGGCCGCCGAGACGTCGCGTTCCAGGCGCGCCTGGTGCGTGCCGCCGGCCTCGCCGCGGGCGCGCACGCTGGACAGTTCCCGCTCGCTGCGTGCACGGGCCTGGTCAAGCAGCCCGTACAGCATCGTCACGTACTCCTGCTCCGCCTTAATCGCGGCGGCGTACCCGGTCGTTCCGTGCGCGGTTTCCGCGTCGTCGGACGCGGGCTCGCTTTCCGCGGAATGGTGGTGCGCGGGATGGCTTTCCGCGGGCGGCCCAGCAGCCGTTTGACGAATTACCATAACGATTGATATACTCCTGGTAGCCGGTATCGACTGGCCTTTTTTATTGCCCTGGCGGAATCAGAATCCTACCACGCCAGCTTTTCCGGCCTGTAACACGGTAATTGCGCGGGTGCCCGCTTCCCCGGCCGCAGGGCCGGGCGCTGGGCCGGCCGCCGGCCTGGCCGCAGTGCCCGCCGCCACCAGCGTCAACGTGACCTCGCCTACCTCGTGCCCGCGTATACCTCGTGCCTAGGATAGACAGTTGACAGCGGGAGGAGCTGAGCATGCCTGAGCGCGTGGAGATCACCGGGCCCATGGAGGAACGGTACGTCGAAGTCCTGTCCCCCAAGGCGCTGGCGCTGCTTGTCAGGCTGCACGACGCGCTGGCGGAGCGGCGGGCCGATGCCCTCGCCGCGCGCCGGTCCCGCCAGGCCCAGTTGTCCGGCGGCGCGCTGCTGGACTTCCTGCCCGAGACCGCCGAAATCCGGGCCGACCCGACGTGGCGGGTCGCGGAGCCGGCCCCGGGGCTGGTCGACCGGCGGGTGGAGATCACCGGGCCGACCGACAGGAAGATGACCGTCAACGCCCTCAACAGCGGTGCGAACGTCTGGCTGGCGGACTTCGAGGACGCGAACACCCCGCTGTGGTCCAACATGATCGAAGGCCAGCTCAACCTCAAGGACGCGCTCGACCGGACGATCGACTTCAGCACGGAAGAGGGCAAGTCCTACGCTCTGGGCCCCGACGAGGACCTGGCCACGATCGTGGTCAGGCCCCGCGGCTGGCACCTGGACGAGAAGCACATCCTCATCGACGGCCTGCGGGCCTCCGGCAGCCTCACCGACTTCGCGCTCTACATGGCCGCCTGCGCGCAGCGGCAGCTCGACAAGGGCAAGGGCCCCTACTTCTACCTGCCGAAGATGGAGTCCCACCTCGAAGCGCGGATGTGGAACGACGCGTTCGTCATCGCCCAGGACTTCCTGTCGGTACCGCGCGGCACGATCAGGGCCACCGTGCTGATCGAGACCATCCCGGCCGCCTTCGAGATGGAAGAGATCCTCTACGAGCTGCGCGAGCACAGCGCAGGCCTGAACGCCGGCCGCTGGGACTACCTGTTCTCGGTTATCAAGAAGTTCCGCACCCGCGGCCGGGACTTCGCGCTGCCCGAGCGGAACGCCGTCACGATGACCGCCCCGTTCATGCGCGCCTACACCGAGCTCCTCGTCGCCACCTGCCACAAGCGGGGCGCGTTCGCCATGGGCGGCATGGCCGCCTTCATACCGTCCCGGCGCGACGCTGAGGTCAACGCCGTCGCGATGGCCAAGGTGCGCGAGGACAAGACCCGCGAGGCGGGTGACGGGTTCGACGGCTCCTGGGTCGCCCACCCCGACCTGGTTCCGCTCTGCCGTGAAGTGTTCGACTCGGTCCTCGGGATCGATCCGAACCAGCTCGGGAAGCAGCGCCCGGACGTGTCCGTCACCGCCGCCGACCTGCTGGCGGTGTCCAAGACCCCCGGCGGCGTGACCGAAGCCGGCCTGCGGAACAACATCTCCGTGGCGCTGCAGTACCTCGCCGCCTGGCTCGGCGGCACCGGCGCGGTCGCGATCTTCAACCTGATGGAGGACGCCGCCACGGCGGAGATCTCCCGCTCGCAGATCTGGCAGTGGATCCACAACGAGGTCATCCTCGACGACGGCCCGCTCGTGACAAAGGACGTGGTCGAGCGCATGATCGATGAGGAGCTTGAGAAGATCCGCGCGCTCGCGGGCGACAGCTTCAGCACGGCCAGGTACGGCCAGGCGGTCGCCTTGTTCACCGAGGTGGCGCTGGCGGACTCGTTCGCCGAGTTCCTGACGCTGCCGGCATACGAGCGTATGCCGTAGGAAAAGGGGGCGGCCCGATGGCCGACGCTGTTGCGGAGACGGTGACCGTACGCACGGGTGACGTGCGGACCGGGACGAGCGCGCCCGGCGTGCCCGGCGCCGCCGCCGCTGCTCTCGCGGCGGTGATGCGGGACATCTGCGGTCCGGCCGACGTCATCACCGATCCGCTTGAACTGCGGACCTACGAATGCGACGGGCTGACATCGCACCGCACCGTGCCGGCGCTCGTGGTGCTGCCAGAGACGGCCGGCGAGGTCGCCGCCGTGGTGCGGGCGTGCGCCGCCGCGGGAGTGCCGTTCGTGGCGCGGGGCAGCGGCACCGGGCTGTCCGGCGGCGCCGTGCCGCACGCGTCAGGGGTGCTGATCGTCATGACCCGGATGCGCCGGATCGTAGAGGTCGACCCGGTCGCCCGGCGCGCGGTCGTCGAGCCCGGCGTCACCAACCTGTCGGTGACCGAGGCGGCCCGGCCGTACGGGCTGTTCTACGCGCCCGACCCGTCGTCGCAGGTGGTCTGCTCAGTCGGCGGGAACGTGGCCGAGAACTCGGGCGGCGCGCACTGCCTCAAGCACGGCTTCACGGTCAACCACGTGCTCGGTCTCGAGATCGTCACCCCCGCGGGCGAACTGACCTGGCTGGGCGACGGGACCGGGGCGAGCAGCGGTTACGACCTGCTCGGCGCGTTCACCGGCTCCGAGGGCACCCTCGGCATCGTCACCAAGATCGTCGTCAAGCTGACCCCGGCGCCGGAAGCGGTCCACCTGGTGCTGGCCGCCTACGACTCCCTCGAAGCGGGCGGCCGCGCCGTCACCGACATCATCGCCGCCGGGATCGTGCCGGCCGCGATCGAGATGATGGACGCACTGGCGATCGAGGCCGCCGAGGCGGCGGTGCACTGCGGCTACCCCGACGGCGCCAGGGCGGTCCTGCTGGTCGAGCTCGACGGACCCGCGGCCGAGGTGTCGGCGGAACTGGCGATGGTCAGGGACATCTGCCACCGCGCGGGCGCCTGGGAGATCAGGACGGCCGACGACCCGGTCGAGCGGGCGAGCATCTGGGCAGGCCGCAAGTCGGCCTTCGCCGCGGTCGGGCGGCTGTCCCCCGCCTACATCGTGCAGGACGGCGTGGTGCCGCGCACCGTGCTCGGCGACGTGCTGGCGAGGATCGCCAAGCTGTCGGCGGAGTCCGGGATCCGGGTCGCGAACGTCTTCCACGCCGGCGACGGGAACCTGCATCCGCTGGTGCTCTACAACGACGCCGTGCCGGGTGAGAGGGAACGGGCCGAAGAGGTCTCCGGGGCGATCCTCGACAGCTGCATCGAGTACGGCGGGTCGATCACCGGCGAGCACGGTGTCGGGGTGGACAAGTCCAGGTACCTGCCGAAGATGTTCACCGCCGACGACCTCGACACCATGCAGCTCGTCCGGTGCGCCTTCGACCCCGCGTCCCTGTGCAACCCGGGCAAGATCTTCCCGACACCGCGGCTGTGCGGCGAGGTCCCCGGTCACCGCCGCGGTCCGCACCCAGGTGCGGGTTCCGGCGCGGAGATCTTTTAATGGGATACAGAACGGAAGCGGCTTCCTCCGGGATCATGAAGGCGCTCGCCGCGGCCTGCGAGGACGTGCGCGACGGCGCGGATCTTGACGTCGTCGACGGGCTTCGGCCCGCGTTCGCGGCCTCGCCCGCGTCAACCGAGCAGGCGGCCGCGCTGCTGCGCGCGGCGGCCGACCGGTCGCTGGCGGTGCTCGTGCGCGGCGGCGGGTCGCGGCTTTCCTGGGGCACCCCGCCCGCGCGCTGCGACCTCGTCGTCGACACCACGCGGATGCCGGCTGTGCTCGAGCACGCGTCCGGCGACCTGGTCGCCCGGGTGCAGGCCGGGGCGCGGATGGGCGACGTCGCGGCCGAACTGGCCAGGGCCGGGCAGGAGATCGCCCTTGACGTGCCCGCGGGCGCCACGGTTGGCGGAGTGGTCGCGTCCGGGCTGGCCGGTCCGCGGCGGCTGCGCTACGGGACGCCCCGCGACCTGCTGATCGGGACCACGGTCGTGCGGGCCGACGGCACCGTCGCCAAGTCAGGCGGCAAGGTCGTCAAGAACGTGGCCGGCTACGACCTGGGGAAGCTGTTCGCCGGGTCGGCCGGGACCCTCGGGCTGATCACCGAGGCCATCTTCCGGCTGCACCCGCTGCCAGCGGCGCGGGGCTACGTGACCGCGGAGTACGTCGCCGTTTCGGTCGCGTGCGATGCGGTCGCCGCCGCCGCGAACTCGCCGCTTACCGCCTCCGCGGTCGAGCTGTCGCGGTCCGCGCCTGGCGCGCCGATCAAGGTCGGCGTGCTGGTTGAGGGCTCGGCCGAAGGCGTCGAAGCGCGTGCGGGCCGGATGGCCGATTTGCTCGGGCCCGCTTCCGTCGCGGCCGAGGCGCCGGCCTGGTGGCGGGGTGCCCTGGCCGCTGTCCCCGGCGAGACGCTGGTCCGGGTGTCGTTCTGGGTCTCCGCGCTCGGCCGGGTGCTTGACGCGGTCGACGCGGCGGCCGGGCACGCGGGCGTGTCGCCCGTCATCGAAGGCTCGGCGGGCGCGGGCGTGCTCTACCTGCGCTTCGGCGCTGCCGAGGCTGGATCCGACGAGGCCAGGTCCGGCGAGGCCAGGTCCGGCGAGGCCAGATCCGCGCAGGCCCGCTTCGTCGCGCAGCTGCGCGCGGCGGTGGCGGGCGAGCGCGGCGCCGTCGCCGTACTGACGGCGCCCGCGGGCGTGCGGACGGAGCTGGCCGCGTACGGCGGGATGAGCGGCCAGGTGCCGGGACTTGCGCTGATGCGGTCGGTCAAGGACCAGTTCGATCCGCGGCACCTGCTGGCGCCCGGCCGGTTCCCGGAAACAGTCTTAGTTCAAGCAGTCTGACCTGAAGCAGTCTGAGGAGCTCGATGAGCGAGGACGTGGTGGGACCGGTCGTTAGCGGTCACAGCTCTGATGAGGCGGCGGACCGCATCCGTTCGGTGGTCAAGGACTGCGTACACTGCGGGTTCTGCCTGCCCGCCTGCCCGACCTATTCGCTGTGGGAAGAGGAGATGGACTCCCCCCGGGGCCGGATATACCTGGTCGGCCAGCTGCTCGACGGCGCACCCCTGACCCCGGCCGCGGGCGAGCACTTCGACCGCTGCCTCGGCTGCATGGCCTGCATGACCGCGTGCCCGTCCGGGGTGCAGTACGATCAGATCATCGAGGCGGCGCGGGAGTGGACCGAGTCGGCGGGCACGGGGACTGCGGGGGCTGCGCCGTCTGCGGGGTCTGCGGGCACGGGCCCGGCGGGCACGGGCTCGGGCTCGGCGGGCACGGGGTCTGACGCGGGCGGCCGCCGGTCCGTGCGGCTCGGACCCGCGGGTCTGGCCCCCGGCGGCTCGGTTCCTGCGGCGCGGCGCCCGCTGCGCGACCGGCTGACGCGGGCTGGCATCTTCGCGCTGTTTCCGTACCCGACGCGGCTGCGGCTGGCCATGGCCCCGCTGCGGGTGCTGCAGCGGACGGGCGCGGACCGGCTGATCACCCGGACTGGCCTGGTCGGCCGGGTGTCCCCGTCGGCGGAACAGGCCCTGCGGCTGGCGCCCCCCGCCACCAGGCCGCTGCCACCGGGCCAGTTCCCTGAGCGGGTGGCGGCCCGGGGGCCGCGGCGGGCCGTGGTCGGCATGCTCACCGGGTGCGTGCAGTCGGTCTTCTTCCCCCGGGTCAACGCGGCGACGGCGCGGGTGCTCGCCGCCGAGGGCTGCGACGTCATCATCCCGCGCGCGCAGGGGTGCTGCGGAGCCCTGTCGCTGCACTCGGGACGGGCGGCCGAGGCCGTCGGGTTCGCGCAGCGGACGATCGAGACGTTCGAGGCCGCCGGCGTCGACACGATCGTGATCAACTCAGCCGGCTGCGGGTCGGCGATGAAAGAGTACGAGCGGCTGTTCGCCGGTTCCCCCGCGTGGGCAGCCCGGGCGGCGGCGCTGTCAGCGAAGGTGCGGGACCTGGCGGAGTTCCTCGACGCGCTCGGCCCGGCCGCCGAGCGGCACCCGGTCGAGGCCCGCGCGGCCTACCATGACGCCTGCCACCTGGGTCACGCGCAGCGCATCACCGCCGCTCCGCGAGCCCTGCTGCGCGGCATACCTGGGCTTGAGCTGGTGGAACTGCAGGACGCCGGAACGTGCTGCGGCTCCGCTGGCGTCTACAACCTGCTCCAGCCGCAGGCCGCCCGCCAGTTCGGGTCACGCAAAGCCGACTCCGTGGTGTCCTCGGGGGCCGAGCTGCTGATCTCAGCCAACCCCGGCTGCACCCTGCAGATCTCGGCCGAGCTCACCGCCCGCGGCATCGCCCTGCGCACCGCCCACACCGCCGAAATCCTCGACGCCTCAATCAACGGCGTCCCCCTCCCCTGACGCCCCCACCCCCTCCGGCGCCTACGCCCCCTCCAACACCTCTGGCCCCTCCGCCCGTCCCTAACTGTCGGCCTCGCCGCCAACTGCGTCCCCTCCGGAACCGGCCGGTCCGCGTCGCCGACGCCCCCTCCCTCAACCGGTCTTGTCCTCAGCTGCTCTCCTTCGCTTCTGCGGCCACTTTGGTTACGTGAATCCGGCGCCACTTCCTATCACTTGGGAGCACTTTTTCGACTTTCTATCAGTTAGAGCTATTTTCGCGCCCTTTTTGTCATGGAATGCGACACCCGAACTGATAGAAAGTGGGTCGCCCCTGCGCGAAGTGATAGGAAGTGGCACGGCCGCGACCGCGACGGCACCGGCAGGATCGGGTCCGCCAGGACTGCGACGCCACCTCGTGTGCCCCGCCCCGGGGGGCCCCGCCCGGGTGGCCCCGCCCCGGGTGGCCCCGCCACGGGTGGCCCCGCCACGGGGGGCCGACCGAGGCCGCCTTACCCCTTTTGGCCCGGACATGGACGGCCCCCGGCGCAGGGCCCGCCCCAGCAGCACCCGCCACCGCGCCGCCGCCACGGACGGCCTGAACGCAAGGATCCGCCCAGTAGCACGGGCCGCCTTGGCTCCGCTACGGGGCGCACCATCTCTGGGGCCGCGCAGCTGCGGAGATCCTCCTGGCCTCACCTGCCTGCGCCGGAAAGACCGG
>DASYAD010000420.1:0-2449 GCA_036501515.1 Trebonia sp.
AGCGCGAGCTCGGCTGCGCGTCCGGCGAAGTACTCGTCCACCGCCCAGTTCCCCCTGCCGCCATCGGAAGTCGGAAATCCTCAGGAAACGGCGCCACCCGCGCTCAGCGTCACACGCCGCCGCAGGCGGCGACAGCCGGGAGACCCCCCAACGTTTGGCGACTGCCACCACCCCGATATGGCGCCCGCACCCTAGGAACGCGGACTAGGGGCCGTCCCTGGGGCGCGGCGGGGGCCGAAAGGGCGAGCGTGTACCTGAGCGGGCCATAGGTCCGCGGCGGGGGGGCCGGAACGCCACGGGCCGGTAGCGCACGGGCCGGGCACCAGTACGCCGGTGCCCGCATGGCCTCGCGCACCGAAAGGGATCACCCACGTGTTCACCAGGTACAGAGCTCTTACCAGGCGGCGCTGGGTCGCCGTCGTGGCACCGGTCGCGGCAGCCGCGGCCTTGTCCGCCATACCGCTGGCGGCGTCTCAAGCCGCCACCCCCGCCTTGGCCGCGAGCGCGGCCGCCCCGGCCTCAGGGTCGGGCGGGCTGCCCGTCATGACGGTCCGCATGAACGGCAAGGCCATCTCCGTCGGCGGGACCCTCAAGTCCGGCGCGGAACGCGTCGTCTTCAAGGTCACTGGCGAGCCGGCGGGCGGCCCTGGCTTCGCCAGGCTTGATCCCGGCGCCACGCTGTCGCAGCTGTTCGCCGCCCTTCCCGCCGCCGCGCAGGACCCGAACAACCTGTACGGGATCGCCCAGATCGTGATGAGTACCCAGGCCAACAAGGGAACCAGCTCGGTGTACCTCGACCTGACACCGGGCACGTACGTGGCTCTCGACCTAGCGTCGACGGCCAAGTCGCCGCCGCTCACGGTGTTCACGGTCCGGCCGTCACACCACCCGGCGGCCATGCCCAAGGCCGGCGCGACGATCTCCACCCGTGAGTTCGGCTTCACCGGCGCCACCAAGATCTACGACGGCCAGACCGTCAAGTGGGGGAACGCCGGCTTCCTCGTGCACATGATCCAGGGCATCGAGGCGCCGAACCTGGCCACCGCCAAGAAGATCGCCGCCGACCTCAAGGCCGGTAACGACAACGCCGCGGGCGCACTGGCCACCGGCGAGTACGGCTGGGTCGGCGCGCTCTCGCACGGCCAGTCGTTCGAGTCGGTCGTCGCCCAGAAGCCCGGATACTGGGTGATAGCGTGCTTCATGGACACCCAGGACGGCCGCGAGCACACCACCCTCGGCATGGAAAAAGTCATCCAGATCCTCAAGTAGACCCAAGCATCCGGGGCGGCGGGCGCGCGGCGATCAGCGGCGGCGCCCGCCGCCCCGCGCGTTCACGCCGCGGCTCGACGGGCAGTGTCGCCGAACCGAACGAGGGCCCTGCTACTACGGCTTGTAGTAGCCCGGCGTAGGGTAGATCCCGATGGGCGTGGACCAGCACTACCTGTTCGAAGCGCGGCAGATGCAGGCGCTCTCGCTCGCCGTGCACATCCCGCTGGTGTGTTTCGGCATCGCGTTCCCCGTTCTGGTCCTCGTCGCCGAATACCGGTACCTGCGAACCGGCGACGAGCTCTACCGCACGCTCGCCAGGCGCTGGTCGCGGATCATGCTCGCGCTGTTCGCCGTGGGCGTGGTCACCGGCACGATCCTGTCCTTCGAACTCGGGCTGCTGTGGCCGGTGTGGATGCAGGACTTCGGGAACGTGTTCGGCCTGGGCTTCACCCTCGAGGGCTTCTCCTTCTTCCTCGAAGCCATCTTCATCGGCATTTACGCCTACGGCTGGGACAAGCTCACGCCGAGAGCGCATTTCCTGTCCGGCTTCCCGATCGCGTTCGCCGGCGTCGCCGGCTCGTTCTTCGTCATCTCCGTCAACGCCTGGATGAACCACCCGTCCGGGTTCACCCTGGTCAACGGCCGGGCGACCGACGTGCACCCGTGGCGGGCGCTGTTCGCCAACCCGATGTTCTACAGCGAGTACACGCACATGTACTTCGCCGCCTACATCGTGACCGGCTTCCTGCTCGCCGGCACCTACGCCTGGGCGTTCCTGCGAGGCCGCCGCGGCCGTTACGAGCGGACGGCGTTCGGCATCGCGATGACGGCCGCGAGCGTCGCCTCGCCGCTGCAGGTGATCGTCGGCGACTGGGCGGCGCGTGACGTGGCGACCTACCAGCCGGTCAAGCTCGCCTCGATAGAAGGCCTGGCACAGACCACCAGAGGCGCCGCCGAGCACCTGCTCGGCTGGTACAACGGGCACGCGGT
This sequence comes from Trebonia sp., assembly GCA_036501515.1. Lineage (GTDB taxonomy): Bacteria > Actinomycetota > Actinomycetes > Streptosporangiales > Streptosporangiaceae > Trebonia. Next base: position 2,260 of record DASYAD010000420.1, read on the forward strand.
CGTCTGGGGCGTCGACATCCCCCGGCTGCTGTCGCTGCTCGCCTTCCACAACCCGAACGCCGTCGTCAAAGGCCTCAGCATCGTCCCGCTCGCCGACGATCCGCCGGTCAACGTGGTGCGGTTCTCCTTCCAGACGATGGTCGGGATCGGCACCCTGCTCGCCCTGCTCGGCCTGGTCTACCTCTACCTG
>DASYAD010000421.1:0-24435 GCA_036501515.1 Trebonia sp.
TGTTCCGCTTACGGACGCACGAGAGCATAAGTGGAGCGTGATCCGTTTTGACTGAGGTGGATGCCCGCACGGTTCGCGCCGACGCGGCCCGCAACCGTGAGACCCTCCTCGCGGCGGCGACGCGTGCCTTCGCGTCCGCCGGCACTGAGCCCTCGATGCGCGCCATCGCCCGGGAGGCCGACGTGGGGATCGCCACCCTCTACCGGCACTTTCCTACCCGCGAGTCGCTGGTCGACGCCGTGTACCAGGACCAGGTCGAGCGGCTGACGACCGGGGCGAGCGAGCTGCTCGGCCAGCTGCCGCCCGGCCAGGCCCTGCGCCGGTGGATGGACCTGTTCGGCGACTGGCTGGCCGCGAAGCACGGCATGGTGGACACGCTGCTGACCATGATCGACTCGGGCGCGATCGCGCTCGCCCGCACCCGCGCCGAGTTGCTCGCAGCGATCACCACGATCCTCGAGGCCGGCGCGGCAGCGGGCGACATCCGGGCCGACGTGAGCGCCGAGGACGTCGCCGCCAGCCTGATCGGGATCTTCACCGTGGCCGGTGCCAACCACGCTCAGGCCGGCCGCCTGCTTGACCTCCTGATGGACGGCCTCAGGCCTCCCGCTTGACCGCGCCGCCCCGTCCGGAACCCCGGTCAACGCACGGTGATTTCCGCTGGGCGAGCTCGTCCTACCTGGCGAGAGCCCGCCCGCCACGATGGGAGAGATGCGCATGCCTGCCCCAGTCACCAGTGAGCTTGACCAGGAATACAGCGATCCGGCCGCGACCCCCGCCAGCTGGGAGGAGACCACCAGGGCGCTGGAAGAGGCCGAGTTGTTCTGGGTGTCGACCGTCAGGGCCGACGGCCGTCCGCACGTCACCCCCGTTGTCGCCGTCTGGTACGAGGGGGCCGTCTGGTTCTCGACCGGCGCCACCGAGGTGAAGTTCGGCAACATGCGGGCCAACCCGCAGGTAGTGCTGACGACCGGCTGCAACGGGTGGGACCGCGGCCTCGACGTCGTCGTCGAAGGTGCGGCGGTCGCGGTCACCGACGACGCCGTGCTCGCCCCGGTCGCCAAGGCGTTCGAGACCAAGTGGGACGGGCGATGGCAGTGGACCGCGCGCGGCGGGTGCTTCCGCGGCCGTGACGGCCACGGCGAGGCGATGGTGTTCTCGGTCACCCCGGCCAAGGTCTGGGCCCACGCCAAGGGCGATCCGTTCGGCGCCACCGCGCACCGCTTCCGGTCCGCCTGACCTGTCCGCCTGACCGGCACGCCCGACGGGTCCGCCTGACCTGTCCGTCCGACGGGTCCGCCTGACCGGCCTCCGCGCCCACCGTACCGACCCCGTAAAACTGCGGGGGGGCCGGCCGCCGCAGGGGCTGTATACCTCGTACGTCGCGGTAAATTGTGCTGCCCTGACTGATACGGGGCAGTTTGGTCTGGCGCCTGGGGTCGCGCGGCCGCGGCCACGAGTGCTGGAGGACGGACCCGCATGCTCCCGGTTTCCCTGATCTTCACCAGTGGCGTCGCCAGCGGCGTCAACAGCTACGCGGTGGTGCTGGTGCTCGGCCTTGCCGGCCGGTTCTGGCACATCGCCGCGATACCGGCGGTCCTTGAGCGGCCGTCGGTCCTGGCGGCGGCCGCGGTGCTGTTCGTCGGGCAGTTCGTAGCCGGGAAGATCCCGGTGCTCGACTCGGTGTGGGACGTGGCCCACACGGCCCTGCGCCCGGTCGTCGGCGGGGCGATCGGCGTCGTGATGGCCCAGCAGGCCCACGTCAGCCCGGCCGCGACAGTCGCGGCGGCCGCACTCGGCGGCGGGTCGGCCCTCGCCTCGCATGTCGTCAAGACCGGAACGCGAATCGGCGTCAACGCCAGCCCCGAGCCGTTCAGCAACATCATCGCCAGCCTGCTCGAGGACCTCAGCGTGACCGGTCTCGTGACGCTCGCTGTATTCCACCCCGTCGCCGCGGCCGTCGTCGCCGCCGTGGTGCTGGCCGCCAGCACCGCCTTGTTCGCGGTGCTTTTCTCGCGGATCCGCCGTAGCTGGCGGCGACGACGCCAGGCTCGGCTCCGGCGGCGCGCGCCCGCCGGCCAGGACGTGACCGTTCCTTACCCGCAGGGTTAGTGACCGGCATCGATTCGTTACCTGTCCAGATTGCCATCGGGTCCAAACGTACGGAATTGTGGACAGGTGACGAGTCTGCGGGGTCCGTTGGCCGTACGGCGGATGACGTCGCACTGGGTGGTGCTCGCCGCGGCGGCATTGACGACGCTGGTGGCGGCCGCGGTCGGGGCGTCGCTCGCCGCCTTCGCCGGGCAGGCGCTCCCCCAGGCCGTGCGGCATGACCTGGTCGGCGCGCCGGGAACGTCGGTGGTCGCGGCGGGATCGTTCGAAAGCGGCAGACCGGCGCAGACCTCGGCGGCGCTGCGGTCACCCATCGCCGCGGCGCTCGGCAGCGTCCCGTTCAGCTTCTGGGCAGGCATCTGGTCGGACCCGCTTGGCTTCGTGGCCGGCTCGCTGCCGGTCAAGCCCGCGGGCATCACGCCGGGCACCACCCCGGCGCTGCAGGCCGCCTCGCTTGACGATGTCGCGGCTCACGCCGTCCTCGTGGCCGGGCAATGGCCAGGGACGCTGCCTGCCGCGGCCGGCGACCCGTCCGGCAGCGCGGCCGGGGGCGAGATCCCGGCCGCACTGCCGGCCAGCGCGGCGGCGCTGCTCAAGCTCCGTCCCGGTGACGTGCTCCGGGTGCAGGACCAGAACACCGGGGCAGAGCTCACGTTCCTTCTCACCGGCCTGTACAAAGAACGGCAGTCGGCTGCCAGCGCTACGTACTGGCAGCTGAGCTCGATCCCCGGCAGCGGATCAAGCTCGGCCAACGGGCTGCGCGTTTACGGTCCCCTTGTCGTGCCGCCGGGCGTGTTCGCCGGCCAGCTGGCCGCGAAATCCGGGACCTGGGTCGCCCAGCCCGACATGGCCGGCTTCAACGCCTCCGACCTGTCCGCCGTCTCGGCCGGCCTGAGCAGGATCGGGGCCACGTCGACCTTGCTCAGCACCATTACCCTAACCACGAACCTGCCGGCCGTGCTCGTCAGCACCGGCGACAACGTCGCGGTCGCCAGGTCGCTGCTCGGAATCAGCGCGCTCGAACTCCTCGTGCTCACCGTCGCGGCGCTGCTCGCGATGGCCCGGCTGCTCGCCGCCCAGCGCGAGAGCGAGACCGCGCTGCTGACCGCACGCGGCGCGAACCGGTGGCAGCTGAGCAGGCTCACCGCGGCTGAGGCGATCCCGCTGTCGCTGGTCACCGCGCTCATCGGCGGCGTCGCCGGGATCTGGCTGGCCCGGCTGCTTGCCAGTACCCTGTACCGCCACGGCACCGCCGGCGGGAGCATCGCGAACGGCGGCATCAGTGCGGGCGCCTACGGCACCTGGCTCGACGCGCTGGCCGCCGCCCTGGGCATCGCCCTGCTCTCGGCCGGCGCGCTCCTGTACCCGGTGCTGCGCCCTGGCCGGGCCGCCGCACCGGTCCGGCGGGGCAGGCTGGCGCTACTCTCGGGTGCGACGAGGGCCGGCGCTGACCTGGCGCTGGTCGCGCTGGCGGTACTGGCCTGCTGGCAGCTGCGCCGTTACTCGGCCGTCCAGTCGTCCGCGAGCGGACCGTCGGCTATCGATCCGGTGCTCGTGATCGCACCCGCGCTGGCTCTCGCCGGCGGGACGGTGCTCACGCTACGGCTGCTGCCCGCCGCGGCCCGCGCGGTCGACCGGGTGTCGGCGGCCGGCCGCGGGCTCACCTGGGCGCTGGCCGGCTGGCAGTTCAGCCGCCAGGCGCTGCGCCAGGGCGGCGCCGCGCTGCTGCTGGTGATGGCCGTCGGCACCGGCACGCTGGCGCTCGCTCAGCACCAGAGCTGGACCAGGTCCGCCGCCGACCAGGCGGCCTACGTGACCGGCGGGGACACGCAGGTGAACCTGGCCGGCCCGCTGCCGGCCGGCACGACCACCTCGGTCACCGGGGCGGCCGGCGTGCGGGCGGCGATGGCGGTCTCGGTCATCCGCAGTGCCACGCCCGCACCGGTGGTGGCGGCCATCGACGCCGCCCAGGCGCCTGAGGTCGCCCTCCTCAGGGCCGATCAGTCGAGCGTGCCGCCAGCCGCCCTGCTCCGCTCGATCACCCCCCCGTCGCCACCCGGCGGCCTGCTCATCAGCGGCCGGCCGCGGTCGGTTCAGTTCAGCGTCACGCTCAGCCGTGCCCCGCTTGACTCGGTCAGCGCGCAGTTCACGGTCACCGACGCGACCGGGGCCGCCTTTCAGCTGTCATCGGCGCTGTTCTCGGCGGACGGCCGGCCGCACGTGCTCACCGCCTCGCTCGGCGGAACCCGGGCCGCCTACCCGCTCCGGCTCAGCCAGGTCGTCCTCTCGTACACGCTGCCCGCGAAACCGCTGAAGAGTCCCGTTACGCTGACCGTCGCCGGCGCGGCGCCCAGCACGTGGACCGCGGTCGCGAGCTCACCCGACCGCACCTCGGAACTGTCCACCGACGGTATGTACGGCCCGTCAGCCGCTCCGAAAGCAAGCGGCTGGGCACGCGCGCCCGGCGGCGCGGCGCTCACGTTCAACCCCGGCTACGGGCAGTACGCGGTCTACCGCGGGTCACCGCCCATCACAGGGCCGGTTGGCGGGCAGGTCGCGCTTTCCGCGGTCACCGTGCCAGCCGCCGTTCCCGCCATCGCGACCCAGGCGTTCGACAACGCGAACAACACCGGCGTTGGCAGCATCGTGCCCACGACCATCAACGGCGTCACCGTGCCAGCGAAAATCGTGGCCACCGCCAGCGCGTTCCCCACCATTACGGGGGCCGGGCTGGTGATGGACCTGCCCGCGCTTGAGGCGTTCCTTGTTAGCCGCGGCACTGAGCCGGTGGCCGTCACTCAGTGGTGGCTGGACACCGGCGGGGGCCAGGTCCCCGCGTCGCTGACGCGGGCGCTGCCGCCTGGCGCGACCGTGACCAGCAGCGCCGCGCTCGCGGCGGCGACCGTCGCCGACCCGCTCTCGGCGGCGCCGCAGCAGGCGCTGCTCGCCATGGCGGCGGCGGCCGCGCTGCTCGCGATCTTCGGCTTCTGGGTCTCGATCGCGGCGAGCGTCAGGCAGCGGCGGGCTGAGAACGCCCTGCTGGCGGCGCTCGGCGTCAGTCAGCGGTCGGCGGCCGGGCAGCTGTTCCTCGAAAAGCTGCTGCTGTCCGTGCCCGCGGCCGCGCTCGGCCTGCTACTCGGCACGGTGATCGCCCGGCTGCTGGTACCCGCGGTTACCCTCAGCTCCACCGCCCAGACACCCGTCCCGCCGCCGGTCACGCTGTTCGACCTGCCGCAGACGATCCCGCTCGCGGTCGCGGTCGCCGTGCTCCCCGCGCTGGCGGCCGCGCTCGTCGTCTTCCGGCGCCCCGACCCGGCCGCCGAACTCCGAGCGACGGAGGCAGCGTGAACCGGCGGTACCGGCCACGGGGGCTGTACCTCTGGCTGGCCCTGCTCACCTTCTGCGCTGTGTTCGCGGCGACCGCCGGCGCGCGGGAGACCCTCGCCAGCAGGACCCAGGCGGTGCGGCAGACGGTGGCCGCGGCCCTCCCGGCGACCAGGACCATCACCGTCTCAGCGGGCTGGAGTGACGTGCAAAGCGTCATCTCGTTCGTCAACAACACCGGTGATCCCGCCACGATCGTGCCGCCGGCCACGATCGGCGCGATCACCTCCTCGCTGCACGCCGCCTTCGACCACCCCCCGGTCAGCCTCGCCGCGACGGGCACCGACTGGTCGTCGATGACGGTCCCGTTTATCCCGGTGGACGGGGATCTGCCCGGCACCGGCGGCAAGCCGGTCAAGATCGAGATAGCCGAACGGCAGCCGTTCGGCCCGCAGGTGCGGCTGGTAAGCGGGCGGTTCCCGGTCGCCACGCCGGTCCCCGCACCCGCGGCCGGACCCGGCCAGCCCGCCGCCAGGCAGCCGACCGCGACGGTCCAGGTCGTCATGACCAGGCAGACAGCAGCGACACTGGGCCTGCACGCTGGCTCCACGTTCGTGATGCCCGGCTCCGAGCTCGGCTCGACCGGTGCCGTCACCCAGGTCACGGTCCTGGTCACCGGCATCGTGGTTCCGGTTGACCCGGCCTCGTCGTTCTGGAGCACCGACCCCGGCGTCCTCGCCGCCGACCTCCAGTACCAGGGGACGACCGGGGGTCCGTTCTGGGCCGCCGCGGCGCTGACAGGGCCGGACGAGGCCCGCGAGCTTCAGTCCTACTTCGGCGCGCGCGATCCCCAGATGGAGTGGGTGTTCCCGCTGAACCTGAGTTCGCTCGACGGCCAGCAGGTGCAGCCGCTGCGCGACGCGCTCGACAAGATCAGCGCCCAGACGCCGGCGATTTCCGGCTCCCTCGAGCCGGTCGCCTCGACGCTGACCGTCTCCTCGGGCATGTTGTTCGCGCTCGGCGGGTTCATCGCCACCGCTCAGTCGGTGGACACCCTGCTCTGGCTGCTCTACGTCAGCCTGACGGTCGCGGGCCTGGCCGTGCTGCTGCTCGCCGCGCGGATGGTCGCGACGCGCCGGTCAGCCGAGATCACGGTGATCAGGGCGCGCGGCGGATCCCTGTGGCAGATCGCCGTCGGCACCGGCGGCGATGCCGCGCTCCTGTGCGTGCCCGCGGCCGTGCTCGCGGCCGCCGCGGCGATCCTGGCCGTCCCAGGGGCCGGTTCCGGGCAGGGCGCCGGATCGGCCGGTGGCTGGTGGCCGCCGGCCGCGGTGCTGGCCGCCGCGGTGTTCGGTCCCGCCCTCATCGCGGCCTGGCAGCATCGCCTGCCGCGCCGCCGAACCGCCGTCCGCGCTCGCCGGCGGGGCGCGACCCGGCTGGTCGCCGAGGCGGCGCTGGCGGCCGCCGCGGTGGCGGGCATCGTCGCCTTCCGCGACCAGGGCGCCCAGGCCACCTCCGGCGTGAACCTCTACACCAGCGCCGCGCCGGTCCTGGTGGCCGTCCCCGCGGTGATCGTGGTGCTCCGGCTGTACCCGCTGGTGCTGCGCGGACTGCTGCGAACCGCCGCGCGCACCTCCCGCGCGCCCGCGTTCCTCGGCCTAGCGCGGGCGTCAAGGACCGCGCTTTCCCCGGCGCTGCCGACGTTCGTCCTCGTCCTCGCCCTGACCGTGGCGGCCTTCGCCGGCATGGTGCGCGACGCCGTGGTCAACGGCGAGGCGGCGGCCTCCTGGCACTCGGTCGGCGCGGACGCGACCGTCACTCCCTCGGACACCGCCCGCGACTTCACCATCTCGCCCGCCGCCGCCCGGGCGGTCGCCGGCGCGGGCGGCGTGACGCACGCCGCCGAGGTGATGAACGAGCTATGGACCACGCCGGCCGGCCGCCAGGTCACCGTCCTGGCCGTGGACCCCGCCAGCTACGCCGCGCTTGTCGCCGCCACCACGGGGTTCCCGCAGGTTCCGGCCGGGCTGCTGGCACCACCCGGCAAGGCGGGGGCGCCGCAGCCTGTCCTGGTGTCACCGCAGGCCGCGGCCGACCTCGGCCGCGGCGCGGTCACACTCAGCACCAGGCAGGCGTCGCTGCGGCCGGTCCAGGTGTCGGTGGCCGGCGTGATCGCCCGCACCCCCGCGCTGCCGGCCGGCGGCGCGTTCGTCATCATGCCGCTGACCGCGGTCAAGTCCGCGACGGCGCCGTCGGCGACGGCCCCCGTCAACGAGATGCTGCTGACCGGCGGGTCCATCGACCAGGCACGGCTCACCGCCGTGGCGCGGCACACGCTGCCGGATGGTGACCTGACCTTCCGCTCCGTCGTCCTTTCTGCCCTGGCCAGCGCACCGCTGCAGCACGGCGCGCTCACGCTGTTCACGCTCGCCCTGGTGGTCGCGGCGGTCCTCGGCCTCGCCGTCATGCTGCTCGAGCTCGCACTCGGCGCCCCGGAACGGGAAGCGACGCTCGCGCGCCTGGCGGCTATGGGGCTGGGTGAGGGGCAGCGGGCCCGGGTGGTAACGCTTGAGGTGCTGCCCGCCGTCATCGCGGCGGCCGTGGCCGCCTGGGCCTGCGCCGTGGCGATCCCCGCGGTGCTCGCGCCTGACATCGACCTGTCGGTGTTCACCGGGTCGTCCGCCACCGTGAAGCTCGCGGCCGACGTCGCCTCCGTCGCGCTGCCGCTGGCCGGCCTGGCGGTGCTCGCGGCGGTGGCGCTTGGCATCGAGATCAGGTCCGGGCGCCGTCGCGGCGCGGCGTCGCTGCGCATGGGCGAGTGAACGGGCCCGGTCAGCCAGGCCGGGGGGTCGCGGAGCATCCGTCGATCGGTGCGCGGGCCCAGCCGTCGGGCGATGATGACGCCGTCGCGTTAACGAGGATTTCCGCGTTCGGCCGATCGCGGGAACCGGGCGGCCGTCTTCCAGGTAGACGAACCGCCTGTGTCGCGTCGCGGCGCGGACACGCCGCCGCACCGGCGGCCTGAGCAGGGTGAGCGCCGCATCGAGCGGTACGAGGCGGCTCTCGGCGATTTCTGCTGGCTGCAGGGTGATCCCGGCCAGGGCGTCGTCGTCCGCCTCGCCGCAGTCGAAGAGGAACCGGATGCCTCCCAGGCGGCCGGGACGGGCCGGGCGGAAGTCGGTACAGGCCAGCCGGCCGCTGTGCACGTCAAGGCCGCATTCCTCGCGGACCTCGCGGCGGCAGGCATCCCACGGCGTCTCACCGTCGGCTTCCATGATGCCGCCCGGTATCGTCCAGCCCGACTTGTAGGTCGGCTTGAGAATCAGCAGGCGCCGCGCCGAGTCGAAGATCAGCGCGCCAGCGGACACCGGGATCGCCGGCAGCTCGTCAGGGCTCACGGGATTCATCCTCGCCGAAGCTGCCGTTGCCCGCTCCGGCAGGCCCCTCGTCAGCGGATGACCCGTTCTGGGTGAGGTAAGCCGCCGTGTGCCGCGGAATGCTCTTACCTGATCCGCATCTGCCTAGGAGGACTATGACTACCAAGGCCGCTTTTTCCCCCAGCGAATGGCAGCTCGTGCTCGAGGGGCCGCCGACCGCGGGCTTGCTCGTCATCACGGCGTCCCACGGCGGGATGTTCCGGGAGGCGATCGCGATGTCGAAGGCCTACGTCGAGGCGCGGGCCCAGCACGGCGAGAGCGAGCTTCTCGACGAGATCGTCGCGGAGAAGCCGCGCATGGAACGCGGCGGGAAAGTGCACAATCCCGAGGAGCTCAGGGATCAGGGGCTTGACTGCCTGACTGACGTGACCACACTGCTGGCACATAAGGCGACGCCCGAGGAGCGCGATGACTACCGTCGTTTCGTGCTCGCCGTGGCCAACAAGGTCGCCGCGGCCCACCGGGAGGAAGGGAAGCAGGTAAGCCCGGCGGAGCAGCAGGCAATCCTTGACATCACGACCGCGCTGGGCCAGGACCCCCCTGCCCCGGACGCCGCGGCGGCGCCGAGCGCGGCCGGGTAGGCACTCCTTGGACGGGTAACCCGGGGCCCGGGGTTACCCGCGGACGGCGGCGACGATGCCGACCGCGGCGAGCACCAGCATGATGGCGGCGGCGACCCGGGTGATCACGGTAATCGGTACGACCTTGAGCAGGCTCCGGCCCCCGGCGATCGCCAGCGCCGCCACGGCCCACAGGCCCGCCACCGCGCCGATGCCCACGCTGAGGGGATCGTGGTACTTCGCCGCCAGGTTGGCGGTGACGATCTGAGTCAGGTCGCCGAACTCGGCCACGAGGATCACCAGGAAGCTCGTGCCAGCCACCCGGGTGAACGTCGGGGCCGTCCCGGCCGCGATCCCGAGATGCTCGTCTTCTTCGCCGTGCCGTCCGCGCAGCAGCAGGAGCGCGCCAAGCAGGAACAGCGCGCCGACGGTGGCCTGCAGGGCCCGGTGCGGCAGCAGGGCGAGCAGGCTGCCGGCCGCGATCGCCAGCCCGACGTGCACCGCGAACGCGGCCGCGGTCCCGGCGAACACGTACAGCGGCTTGTAGCGCGTGCCGAGCACCAGGCTGGCCAGCGCGGTTTTGTCCGGCAGTTCCGCGAGGAAGATCAAGACGAAGACGGTGCCGAGTACGGCGAAGTTCATGAGGTGCCGGTGTCCTTCGGGGGCGGGCCGCGGGCCGGCGGCTCCCGCTGGGAAGTCTCCGGCACGGCAGCGATGAGCTGCGGCCGAAGGTCTCGCCCAGCGTCCTGCGGTGGACGCCCTGGTTGCCGGGCCGCCCGGAAGAGCGCGGCCAGTATGTCGACATCCCAGCGTGCGGGGCTACTCCCCTTCGCTGTTCTCAACCGTATCAGTTTGAGACACCGTTTCCCTGCCGCTCCCTGGGTGGTCTGCGCCACACAGCAGCGGGCGCGCGACCGGTGAAAACGCGCTCACGGTCAGCTCCCGCTGAACAGCAGGGCGGCCAGTACCAGGGCGAGGGTGGCAATTGCCATGATGCCGTGGATGACGATGACCGGGCGCGGGAAGTGCCGCTCCGGCGGGACGGTGATCACCCGGGTCGCCGACGAGTCGTGGGCGGCGTACTCCCGGTACACACGGACCCAGCGCGCCGCCATGACCAGGCCGAGGACGGCGACGAGGCCCAGGTCGGCGAGGGCCGTCCAGGCCAGCTGGTCTCCGTCGGTCACCAGGTAGAAGCCCCACACCAGCAAACCGCCGATGCCCAGCAGTGCGTGCGCGGAGATCAGCGGTACCGGCAGCCGGGTCGCCGCCGCGGTCTGGAAGTCGCGGTCGTACTCCATCAGCCAGACAACAAGCAGAACGAGGCCGGCCAGAACCGTGACAATCCAGGTGAACAAAGCGGCAGTGCTCATCGGGTTATCGGCTCCTCAACGTCGGGGAAGTCAGCTCTGGTGCCACGGCGTGCCCGCGGCAGGGGAAACAGCGGCCAGGCGGCTCGGCTATACCTACGGCGCCCAGCGGAAAATGGATTGGGGTATTTGTGACACCAGCGGGGGAAGGAATCTGCGGTGGCGCACGGGGATAACCAGAAACCGTTCGAGGGCGGCGGGCCGCGCCGCGCTGAGAGCCGGCTGGTCGCACCGGCACCGTGACGTCTCCGGTGGCTGGCTCCGGCCCACGGTCTTCGGCGCCGTCGACGGGCTGGTCACCAACGCCTCACTGATCTCCGGGCTGGGCGGGGGCGGCGTGCCGGCCCACACGGTGGTGCTGACCGGCGCGGCGTCGCTGGTGGCGGGGGCATTCTCGATGGGAACCGGGGAGTACATCTCGGTGACCAACCAGAACGAGCTGGTCCAGGCCGAGGTATCGCTGGAACGGAAGATGCTCGCCCGTTTCCCCGACGCCGAGGAAGAGGAACTGGCCGGCTACTTCCGTGCCGCTGCTGCCCTACCTGCTCGGGGCGACGGTGCTGGCGGCGACGCTGGCGCTGACCGCGGCCGCGCTGGTAGCGGGCGGCATGGCGGTCGGCCGGCCGTTGATACGGTCGGGCCTGCGCCAGCTCGCCTTCGGCGCCCTCGCGATCGCGGTCACCTATCTCGTCGGGCGCCTGATCGGCGGCTAACAGAAAGCGGGACAGCCGGGAGCTACCTAAATAACCTCACAGCGCCAGGTCGAGGGCTTCCTTCAGCGTCGGGGCGCCCGCGTCCTTACGCGAGATCAGCTCCTCGTCCCCGGCGGTCAGCGGAATCGGCCAGCTGATGCCGAGTTCGGGGTCGAGCGGGTTGACGGAATACCCCTTCATCCCCGGCACCCATTCGGAGTCGAAGCAGTAAAGGTACTGCGTCACGCCTTCGCTGACCGACTGGAACCCGTTGCAGACGCCCTGCGGCACCAGCACCTGAGTGCCCTTGGCCAACGGTGTGGTGACGACGTTCCCCCTTGTCGGCGAGCCGGGGCGGACGTCGACATAGGCGCCGAACGCCTCGCCCTCGACCACGGCGACCAGCTTCCACATCTCCTCGCCGTGCAGGCCGCGGATGGCGCCCTGCTTGGTCTCGGTCGCGTTGACCTGCTGCCAGGCGCCGAATCCGGTGAGACCAGCCTCGCGAGCGGCTGAATTCCGGAAAAGCTCTCTAATCGTGCCCCGCTCGTCCGTTATCTGCTTCATCGTGATGATGAACAGGCCTTCTATTGAAGTCGGCCGCGCCTCAAAAGGCGTGATCTTCACGGTCTGGTTGCTCGCTTCAGCCATTGCGGCATCATACCGCCGCACGTTCCTTCGCCTCAGGCTGAGAGCACCGTCAGCGCGATGCGCACGAGGCGGTGCCGGGTGACGCTCTCGATGGTCAGCTGGCCGGAGATAACGCCGGCGAACAGGTGCCATGCCTGCGGCAGCGCGATGAACGCCAGGTGGAACACCCAGGGCCGGCGGGTGAACGCGCGCATGAACGCCCGCCCGGCCCGCATCTCCGGTCCCAGCGTCGCGGAGACCGCGGCGGCGTAGCCGGCCAGCAGGCGGTCGGCTTTGTCGCTGGACGCGGCCTGGGCCGCTTGCGCGGCGGCCTGCCCGGCCAGCGTGCCTGAGCGCAGCGCGAACGAGATGCCTTCACGCGACCACGGGTCGAGCAGCCCGGCCGCGTCGCCCGCGACCAGCACCCGGCCGCGCCGCAACGGCGAGTCATCGGTGCGGCACCGGGTCAGGTGGCCCGAGCTCACGGTCGGCTCGGCGTCGCTTAGTTCTAGCCGTGACAGAAAGTCGGCGAGGTAGCCGCGGGTCTGCTCTGGGCGGCCGGTCGCCGCGATCACGCCGACCGACAGCTGGTCGCCTTTGGGGAAGACCCAGCCATAGGAGCCGGGAATCGGGCCCCAGTCCATCAGCACCCGGTTCTCCCAGCGAGCGCGCTGGTACGGGGGGATCGGGATTTCCAGTTCGAGTCCCAGGTCAACTTGGTCGTACCGCACACCGACGTGGCCCGCGCAGCGTCCCGCGCTGCCGTCCGCGCCGATGACAAAGCGGGCCCTGATGTCGCCGTGCTCCCGCGTCGGCAGGCAGATGCCGTCCTCTTCTTCAACCAGCCCGGCGACGATGGCGCTGTCACAGACCACCGCGCCTGCGGCAACGGCCGCATCGACCAGGACAGCGTCGAATTCGTCGCGCTGAACCAGGGTGATGACCGGCCCTGACGCGTTGCGCGTCCGGGCGAAGCGCCCGTGCATCGTGAAGGTAACCGCCGTGGCGCTCGCCTGGACAGGGACATGGACCCCGGGCGGGATAGCGGCCATCGTGCGGCCGATCAGGCCGCCGCCGCAGGTCTTGTAGCGGGGCAGCGCGAAGCGTTCGAGCAGGATGACCCGGCCGCCGGCCGCGGCGGCGACCCGGGCAGCCGTCGCGCCCGCGGGGCCAGCGCCGATGACGGCGACGTCCCAAACACCCTCGGTAACCTGCACAGGGGCAGCGTACGCGAGGTCATGCGGCGAAGCCTGAGTCCGCCTCTCCGCCACGACGGCGCGCCGCAGTCGAATTCGGTCAGGTCGAGGAGGGCATCGACCGCGGCTCACCCGGTTGCGCGCGGGTGCCGGCCGTCAGGCGGCCAGGCGCGGATAATGACGGACGTGGACCTCGAAGCATTTGAACTCGTGCTGCTGCGCCGGGCGGTCACGCTGCCCTGAGTCGCCGCCCAGCTGAGGAACCGGTTGGGCACGTCTGCCGCGGCGCGGACCGCCCAGGCTCAGCGGTAGCGGAAGCCGTCCAGGAAGCGGCGGAAGACGCCGCCCTCGCGGGTCAGGGCCGGGCCGGGCGGGAGTGCGACCGGGCGCTGGCGGGCCACCGGCTGGTCGTAGTCGGTGCGGGCGATGGCGTCGACGACCTCGGACTCGCTGAAGTCGGCTGAGCCCTCGATCTGCGGCACGTAGCCGACGAGCATGCCGTCTCGCATGACCTGGGCTTCGAGGCCCGCGGTGCCGTCGTTGTCCCACTCGGCCTCGCGGCCACCAGGCAGCGTCACCCGGACGCCGAACTCGGTGGTCCCGCGCAGCAGGTGAGCGTTGACGCCGCGGTCACGGAGGGCGTCGACGACGCGGCGGGCCCTGAACTCATCCATGCGGGGACGATAGCCTGCGTTCCTGAACGATCGCCGAAAGTTTACTCTGTGCGCGCTTGGGGCTTCTGACTGCTTCTGATGTCCGCCGGACGGTGCTCTGGGTCATCTGAGTATGGAGTGCGTCTTGTACGGCCGCGTCCGGATACCGGTCTGTTATAGGGTTCTCGCATCTACTGTGCCGGTACCGGCGTCCAGCGGTGAGTTGGCTGGGCCGTGAGTTAGGATCCGCTGATAGCCACTCAAGAGCCGCTGACCTGCTCTGTTTCGCGTGAGCAGGGGTACGCGGTGGTCTCGGTCAGCGGCGAGATCGACGCGAGCACGGAGCAGCGGTTCCGGGACGGGCTGACGTCGGTGCTGTCAGACGGCGTCGTGCGGGTCGTGGTGGACCTGGAGGGCGTGGCGTTCCTGGCTTCGGCTGGGATCGGGGTGCTCATGGGCGTGCGCCGGGTGCTCGCTGACGACGGCGGCGTGCTGGTGCTGGCGGCCCCGCACGGGGAGGTCGCGCAAGTCCTGGCCATGACCGGGGTCAGCGACGTGATCCCGGTGGCCCCGAGCGTGGCCGACGCGGTGGCCCGGCTCGACCGCTGATCCACGGCCCGTGGAACGGCACCTGACAGGGAGGATGACGGCCCGTGGAATTGCGCAAGCGCGATGACGCCGAAGCGCGCGAGCTTTGCCAGGCCGCCTGCGCGGCGGCGGAACTCGCCTACGCGAAGTACTCCCGGTTCCGGGTCGGTGCGGCGCTGGTCACCGCCAACGGAATCTACACCGGCGCCAACGTGGAGAACGCCAGCTACAACCTCGGCCTGTGCGCGGAGCGGTCGGCGATCAGCCGCGCCGTGACCGCGGGCGACCGCGACCTCGTCCGCATCGCGGTGGCCTGCATCGACGCAAGCCCGCGGGACGGCGTCAACGCGGCCATGCCCTGCGGGGGGTGCCGGCAGTGGTTCGTGGAGTTCGCCCCCGATCTCGAGGTGCTCGTCTGGACGCCCGGCGGGGACATCTACACGTTCACCGCCCGCGACCTGCTCGCGGTTCCGTTCGTGCTCGACTGAGCGGCCAGCGGAGCGGTACTGGACATCGGCACCCGCACCGGGGCCTGACCAGGCGCGGACCGCTCACCTGCGGCATCCGCGGAACTGTCGCCGGTGTCCAGAATTTCCCCGCAAGCCCTTCCCGGGCGGCAAAAGTTAGGATAGCCTAACCGAAGTTGCCACCCAGAAGAGGAGCGGTGCGAGAGTGTTCGCTTGTATCTGCCGAGCCGTGAGCTGCGACCAGGTGACCACGGCGATCGACAGCGGCGCGGTCACGATCCGCGCGGTGGCCAAGTCCACCGGCGCCTGCACCGGCTGCGGCACCTGTCTAGAGCGCATCAGGGGCATGATCGGCGAGCGCACCGAGCGCAGCCAGCACGCCGAGACACAGGCCGCCTGACCCGTTCAGCACCGCACAGCTCCGTCTCTGACCGTTCAGGGTCGTTCAGTATCACTCGGGCCGCCACACATCCCGCCAGCACCGTCCAGCGCGGTCGACCCTGGCCGACTGACCGGCGGGTCGCCTGACCGGGCCGGCGTCATGACGCTAAGGTGTGGGAATGCGCGGAGACGAACGGGTTCTCGAGTTTCTGAACGAGCAGCTCACAGCCGAGCTGACGGCGATCAACCAGTACTTCCTGCACGCCAAGATGCAGCAGAACTTCGGCTGGATCAAGATCGCCAAGCACACCAGGCACGAGTCCATCGACGAGATGCGGCACGCGGAGAAGCTCACCGACCGCATCTTGTTCCTTGAGGGCCTGCCGAACTACCAGCGCCTGTTCGCGCTGCGCATCGGCCACACGATCGGCGAGATGTTCGAGGCCGATCTCGCGGTGGAGATGGAGGCGGTGGACCGGCTGCGGCGCGGCGTCGAGTACATGCGCGGCATGGGCGACATCACCAGCGCGAACATCTTCGAGGACATCCTGGAAGACGAGGAACAGCACATCGACTACCTCGAGACCCAGATGGGCCTGATCAGCACGCTCGGGGAGCCGCTGTACCTGGCGCAGTCCATCGAGCAGCCCGACGACTGACCAGGCCGCCAGCCCGGAAGCGGCGGCCTCCACGCCGCTGTCGCGGCTCCGGCTGACCCTGCGCACCGGTTTCGGCGAGTCTCCGCCGCTGGAACATCGCGCGTGAAATTAACCGCTTTCCGCCGCCTGGGCGTGCCACCATGTCTGCGTGCCCGACCTGGCGGATCGCGCGGAGGAACAGTTTTCCGCGGCCTACCCCGATGAGCGCGAGCGCGACCTGGCCGCACGGTGGCTCGGCCTGCTGGCCTGCCAGGCCAAGGGCGGGCTGCTGCGCTGGTGGGAGGTCCCTGGGCTGGCATCCGCGCTAGCAGTCCTAACGGTGCGCTGGGCGGTTCTGCTCGTGCCGACCGCCGCCGTACTCGCCTGGGGCATCACCGGGGCCCGGTACAACGCGCCGGGCAGCGGCTACTATGCCGCGTTCATCTGCGTCGTGTGCGGTATCGTCCTCGCCACGCTCAGGCGAGGGCGGCGGCGGCCCCGCTCGTCGCGGGCGGCGGCGCCGGCCGCCGCCGGCCGGCCGGGTGTCACTCCGGCCGGGACGTACCTGGCCGCGCGGAAGGCCTGCATAATCAGAACACTCGCCCTGGTGCCGGCTGGCCTGGCCATCGGCGCGCTCGCCACCTGGGGAACCAGCGAGGCGCCGTGGGTGATGGCGGCCGACGCGATCGTGGCGGCGGCCTGGGGCGCGCTCAAGTTCGGGCCTTACCCGCTGCTCAAGCTGTCCGAGCTGGAGCTTTCCGTCCGGTGGGAAGAGCGGGTCAGGTTCCTGCCGCTGCTCGAGGATGCCGCCGGCCGCGGGGTGCTGTTGCGCGGCGCGGGCGCCTACGGGTTCGGCGACCCCGCCGTGGCCGCCTGGCTGGCCGGCCGCGGGCGGGCCGCACTGGCCGGCTACGCGCAGCGGCAGGCCCGCCGTCTGGCCGGCCGTGACCCGCGCGCGGTCCTGGCCCGGTTCCTGACGCCTGGCCGGATCAAGCGGATGGCGGTCGACACCGCGCTCGGGGCCGGCGTCGCCGCCGGGATCGGCGTCAGCCTGGCGATCTGGTCGGCGGTGGTCATCACCACCCGGTGGACCGGAGTGGCGGGCGGGGTGCTGGCCGGCGCCGTCGTCGCCGGGGGGAGCGGCGCGGCCGGGTACTGGCTGCTGAGGTCCGTCGTCCGCGGCTGCCGCACGAGCCTGGTCTACCTGCCGCTGACGTCACGGCGCGGCCGTTGGGCGGCAGGCGCGGCCGCCGCCGCGGCAGTCGTCGCCCTGGTCGTCTGGGCGGGGCCCGCGCTGGCCGGGGCGGCCGCCTTCCTGCTGCCTTCCGCGCTGGTGGCCGCGTGCGGCGGCTGGGCCTGCGTGCTCGCCTACCGCAAGACCCGGGCACTCCCCCGCTGGTGGCAGCGGGCCGCGCCCGACGTCATCGCCGCCGCCACGGCGGGCGCGGCGCTGTCGGCCGCGTTCGATCACCGGCTGCTGACCGCCATGCCCGCCGCCGGGCTGCTGTTCCCGGCCGCGGCGTGGGGGTCGTTCCTCCTGTGGCGGCGGATGAACGGGTCCGCCCGGGTCGCCGTCAAGGCGGCCGCCGACCTGGTCCTCGCGCTGCTGCTCGGCGGCGAGCTCGTGCTGCTGCTTGTCTGGCTGGCCAACGTCCTCGGCCTGCCGCGCCGTGAGGTCGCCGCGCTGCGCGACGTACTCGACCGGGCCGGGACCCTGGCCGACTTGCCGTGGTGGGCCTGGACCGGCACCTGGGTGCTGCTCGCGGCGGCCAGCGTGGCCTTCGTCCGCTGGCCGATACGATTGAAGAAGGCGGCGCGGCGGTTCGAACGCTGGCGGGTCGCGGCCGTCGCCGAAATCACCGAGCGGGCACTGACCGGCCTGCACGTCGGCCTGCTGGCGCTGGTGTTCGTCGGCCTGGCGGCACCGCCCGCGCTCATGCCGGCGCTCAGCGGTCAGCTGCGCGCCGAGTACACGTCGGCGTACCAGCGCGAGCTGCTCGACGAAGGCGAGCTGGCCGCCTACACCGCCATCGCGCGGCAGCTGGCCGCCCAGCCCAGGTCGCCGGTCCTCAGCCAGCTCGTCACCAAGCTCCATGACCTCAGCCCGCCTGACGAACGGCAGGACGGCCAGCAGGACGCGTCGGGTACCGAGACCAGCGATGCCCGCCGCCTTGGCGAAGCGCAGGCGGCGGCCCTGGTCCTGGCGGGCGCGCCAGCTCTGGGCAGCGCCGCGGCGGCCGAGGCGGCGCTGAACGGGACGGCCCGCGACGCCGCCACTTCGGCGGGCTTCGACCAGCGGCCGGACGCGGCCACTGACCTGGCCGGAACCGCCGCCACGGTGCAGCACGAGGACACCGCGCAAGATGACGCGGCCAAGCGCGTCGAATCGGCCGCCGACCTGGCCGCCAAGGTCGTCGCCAGCCTGGTCGCGGTCCCGCGGCTCAGCGACAGCGAAGTGCTGCAGGTGGTCCGCGAGTACCTGGCCGGCCTGATCGAGGACAGCCCGCTCAAGGACACGTTCGCCGCCTGGATCAAGCGGCTGCCCGGCGCGCAGCCGCCCCCAGAGGCGACCGCGGAGGTCGTGCCGGTGCCGGCTGCGCTGGCGGACGCGGCCACGGCGCAGCTGTCGGCCGAGTTCACCGACGCCGGCGACAGCGACCCGGTCACCGACCCGTTCATCGACGACCCCGCACTGACCAGTGCCCAGGCTGAGGATCCGCTCGACGGCGCGGTGGACATCGTCAACCAGGCGCGCTACGCGAGCGACCGCAGCGGCCCGTGCAGCGGCTGCACCCTGCCCGGTGGCAGCGGCGACGAGCCGCCGGGCGAGGAACCGCCGGAGGAGCACGAGTTGGAGCCGTAGGGCGGCCCCGGCACGGCCAGCCGGTCGCGCACAGTCAGCCGGCCCACGCACTTCCCCGCACTTCTTGCTGTTATCCGAAAGTCTCATTATTGGGTGTCGTTACGGCCGAATACGGGCGATAAGGACACCCAATGGTCCGGGCGGTTGACGGATGGGACTGGCCAGGCTGACGGTTCTTCCCTCCTGGCTAGCAGGCAAGACCCGGTCGGCCCTCCCCGCAGCGGCCGGCCCCTGACCGCCGGCCCTCCGCGGGCCCTCCGCGGGACCTCCGCAGGCTCTCTGGGACCCTCCGCGGACCGGCCCCCTGCCTGCCCGCCTGCACCGCCCACCCCCGACTGCCCGCCCACCCCGACTGCCCGCCTGCGCCGCCGGCCCCCTGGCCGCCCGCCCCCGTGGGGCGGCCAGGGAAGATGTCCGGAATGTATAACTTCCAAATGGAAGTATTGCAGATGGGCGATCTTCGCGTATCATCGGTTCTGGTGACAACGAGCGCAGGCACCCGGTCCCCGACCGGGCGGGCCCGGTGAGCACGCCAGCCGGCCGGTGACCAGCGACGACCGAAGGCACTAATCCGGGGGGATTGCAGACTTCATGATGACCACGCTCGTTTCGGCGACCGGCCAGGCCATGATCGGCGGCAGCACCATGTCCGCCGCCAGCATGATGATCACGATCATCGTGATCGCCGAGGTTCTCGCTGCCCTGATCGTCCCGCTCTACCTGGCCATGCGCGGCCCGTGGCCGATGCGGAAGGCGCCGGCCGGCGCGTGACCGGGCACCAGGAGCGGGACCTGGTCACCGCGACCGGGCTGCTATTCGAGGCCGCGGCGTACACGCACCGCGGCCTGTCGGAGGATGTCGAGCGGGCGACCGGCCTGCCCGGCACGTGGCTTGAGGTCCTGCTGCGACTGAACCGCACTCCCGGCGGGGCCACCAGGATCAGCGACATGGCGGCCCAGGTGTCCTTCCCGCCGAGCAGCTTCAGCCGCCTGGCCGACCGGATGGAGGCCGACGGCGTCGTCGAGCGCTGCCCCGACCCGGCGAACCGCCGCGCCACGCTGCTCGAGATCACCGAGGCGGGCAGGAAACGGCTGGCCGTTGCCGAACTGGTGCACGACCCGAGCCTGCGGACGCGGTTCGCCGACCTGCTCACCGACGCCGAGCTCGACATGCTCGAGATTGTTACCCGCAAGCTGCGGGACGCCAACCGGCCGGCCAGCTGCCGCCCGGCCCCCCGCCCCGCGAGCTAGACAGACGGAAAGCCGCCCGGCGTGCTAGACACGGACGGGAAGCGGGTGCCCGTCCCCGGCAGTCACCGCTTGGTTGCCGACCCCGCGCCCGCGTCCGCGACAACGCTGGCGCCTGCGCCGGCACCGGTGACGGCGCTTGCAGCTGCGCCTATACCCACGCCGCCGAGCTTAAGCGGGACTTCCGCGAACGGGTCGAGGGCGTACGCGAGGGAGACCCGGTGGTAGCCGTCGGCGATATCCCCCTCGGCCACCAGGACCGGAGAGAGCTTGCCGCCGGCGAGCACTTTCTTCAGGTCGTTCAGCACCCCGGGATCGGACAGCGGCAACGGGTCACGCCCGGTGGCCCGCAGGATGTCGTTGGCCCGCCGGGTCACGATGGGCAGGTCACGCAGCGCGGCCGACAACTTCTCGGCCCGGCGGCCGCCGAAGCGGATGCTGAGGTAGCTGAAGGCGGCGTCGTAGTCGTGCGAGGCCACGGCCTTCCTCCAGTGCAGGTACGCGATGGCTCCGGCGGCGGTGGTCATAAGGCCCTGCTTCCTCCCGGCGCGGGCGGAACTGGCGCCCGGCTAAGCTCACTTCCCCTCTGCCCGGTCTAGCACACCGGCACGCCGGCGCCGGCCCGGTCGGCGGGGCCGTCAGCGACGCGGCCGGCGAGGCCTCCGGTGACGCGGCTGGCAGGGCCGTCAGCGACCGGGCCGACGGGGCCGTCAGGGCGGTCGGCCGCGCGCGGCCGGGGGCAGCAGCCGACGAACAGCGGGGCTTCGGCCGGCTCAAGTTCCAGGTCCAGGTCCAGCCCCAGGTCCGGCTCCGGCGTCAGCTCCTGCGCAAGCTCGGGCTCCGGCTGCGGGGCCGAGCGGGCCAGGCAGGCCAGGGCAAGGCTGGTGACGACCACGGCGGCCGCTGCCGCGACCGCGCCCGTGAGTCCGCGGCCCGGTGTCTCGCCGAGCAGCCCGATGCCGATCGCCGCGCTGGCCATCGGGGTGACCGCGGAGATGATCGGCAGCGTGATCAGCGGACGGCCGGTCTGGTAGGCGGTCTGCGTCAGCAGCACGTTCCCTGTCCCGCAGACGACCAGCGCGTAGAGCGACCACGAAGTCGCCATCGCGGCGGGCCCGTGGCCGGCGACGTGCGAGAACGCCATCGTCACGACGGCCGCGCAGGAGTCGGCGAGCCCGGCCCCCACCGCCAGCAGGACCGCACGCCGGCGGCCCGCCGCCCGCAGCCCGCCCGCCGCGAACGCCGTCGCGGCGATGCCGGCCGCGGCGGCGCCGATCAGGGCGCCGTGATGGCGGGGCAAGGGAGCGGCATGGCCCGCGACAGGCAGCGTCAGCACGATGAACATCGCGATGCCCGCGACCACCGTCAGCGCGGCGGCCCACGAGGTGCGGCTCAGCGGCCGGCGCGACCACAGCCGCACGATGAGCACGGCGACGATGAGCTCGGTGCCCACCAGCATCTGCACCACCGCCAGCGATCCCGACCGCAGCGCGACCGCGTGCGCCGCGAATCCCGCTATCTGCGCGGCCAGCCCGAGCAGCCACAGGGGCTGCCTGGCCAGCTGCACCAGCAGCCGCGGGCGGCCCGCCGAGGACTCCGGAGCCGTCGCGGCCTGCCGCTGCTCTACCGCGGCACCCGTCCCGTACAACACGGCGGCCAGCAGCGCGCTGACAATCATGATGATCACAAGACCACGCTAGAAGCGGGGTACGACATCAGGCCATCAGGGAAACCCCCCATTCACCCCTAGGGCTGGCACCTAACCACGGTGCGGGTGACCCGCGCGCAGCTCCCGCCGCGCGGACGGCCCTGCGCCGCCGGCGGCGGCGTCAGCGGATGCCCTGCCAGAGCGCGCGCTCGTCACCGGCGGGGTCGTCGACGGCGCTGACCTTGTCGGTCAGCAGGCCGGTGGTGCGGCTGACGGTGTCGTAAGGCGCCCAGCCGGGCTCGCCGCGGGTGATGAAGTTCACCCAGACCCGGTGCACCCGGTCGGCGACCGCCTGCGACGGGGCGTCGCCGAGGCGCGGCCGCACTTCTGGCCGCCCGGCCGTGTCGAAGACGAACGGGATCTCGGCCCCGTGGCAGGCGCCGAGCCCGTGGTTGGCTGACGGCTCAGGCGCGTCGAACCGGTACATCCACGTCCTGGCCCCGCCCGCGGCGTCACGCGCCTCAGCCACCCGGATCGCCGGCACCCGGAAGAACCAGTCGCTGATCACCGCGGCCATGGTGTCGCCCGCGCTGCCGTCCGCCCGGTTCGCCCGGTACACGGCCAGGCCGTCACCGTCGAGGCCGTACCCGGCGGCGACCGCCGCCAGCGTCGGGTCGTCGATCAAGTCGATCGTGCCCGGGGCGACGAGAAACAGCCGCGCCTCGTCCCTGTTCGACCCGATCAGCAGGGGCACTTCGCTGCCCTGTCCCGCCGCCAGGGCGTCCGACGGCGCGGCGGGCAGCACTGAGCCATCCACGGTGGGCGCGAACGGCAGCAGGCTCAGCGCCAGCCGCCCCCACTTCGCCGGGTCAGGTGCGGTCTGCACCTCGACCACCATGTCGGACGCGGTCTGAACGAGCGTGTCCAGCGGGACGGCCTTGATCTGGTCCCGGTCGGCCGGCACGCCGAGCGCGTCGGCCAGGTAGCCGCCCACGGTGCGTCCCTCCTCGCGGGTGAGCGTGTGGGCGGCGGCCCCGCTTTGCGCGATCGCGCGGGCGAACATGCCTTCGGCCAGCGGCATCGACAGCAGCGTGGTGACGCTCATCGCGCCGGCTGACTCTCCCGCCACGGTGACGCGGGCCGGGTCGCCGCCGAACGCCGCGATGTTGTCCTGAACCCAGCGCAGCGCCGCCAGCTGGTCGAGCAGGCCAAGGTTGGCGATGCCGTCGTCGAGGTACAGGAAACCCTCGGCGGCCAGCCGGTAGTTCACCGTCACGCACACCACGCCGTCGCGGGCGAACGCCGCGCCGTTGTACTCGCCCACCGACGACGACCCGTTCATGAACGAACCGCCGTGGATCCAGACCAGCACAGGCAGCCCCGCCGCGCCCGGGTCGGGGGTCCACACGTTCAGGTTCAGGCAGTCGTCGCCCGGGATGACCACCTCGGGGAACAGCGGGGCATAGTGCGGCGGGTAATCGCCCTTGGGCACCGTCGGACCGAACCGCACCGCTTCCCGCTCTCCCGTCCACGGCCGCACCGGCTGCGGCGGCCGCATCCGGTTGGCACCCGCCGGGGGCGCCGCGTAGGGAATGCCGAGGAACACAGACACGCCCGACTCGGCCGCGCCGCGAAGAAGTCCGTCCCTGAGCCGTACCAGCGGCCCCTGCGCCATCTCAGTCACCCGTAGCTCCGTTGCGACGTTTGCCGGACCCGTGATCGGCCCCGACCGTGATCGGCCCCGACGTGTGATCGGCCCCGACGTGTGATCGGCACTGTCTCTCAGGCGCCGGCGCGTGTCAAGCGCCCAGAATTCGGTCACGCCTGCGTCAGGCGCGATCTCGTGGACGGTGATGAACTTCGACTCGTCCGACGCGAGGAACAGCACCGTGTCGGCGACGTCCGACGGCTCGGTGATGTCGACCGGCATCATGTTCATGAACATCGCGCCAAGCCGCTGGTCCGCCGCCATGGCGGCGCCGAGCTCCTCCTGCATGCGGCCCGAGCCCATCGGCGTGTTGACCCCGGTCGGGTGCACGCTGTTGACCCGGATGTTGTCGCCCGCCGGGCCGGGGTCGGGCAGGGCAGCCTCTACCGGCATTTCCCCGACCGGCTGAGCCTGGCCCTGGCCGCCTTCGCGGAGAACATCGCCGAGCTCGAGGCGGCCGCCGCGGCTCCTGGGAGCACCCTCGACGACCTCCTCGGCCTGCTGACCGAGCAGGTGATCAGCGCCGCGGCGTTCCTCGACGTGCTTTCAGGTCACGCCGCCGACCCGCGCGTCGCCGCGATGTCCGAGCGGGTGACCGCGGTGCTGGCGGCCAAGCTGCCCGAGGCCAGGCGCAGCGGGCGCTACGGCCCGCACGTCGAGCCGGCCGACCTGCTGATGGCCGTCGGCATGGTGTCCGGGTTGGTGGCGAAGACCGGGGCGGCCGACCGCCGCGCGACCGCCGACCGCGCCTGGGCCCTGCGGCACCGCGCCCTCAGGTAACCGCGCCCTCAGGTAACCGCGCCGCGCAGAGCCGAGCCGCGCCCGCGGGTGAACGGCGCCCGCCGGCTAGCCGTGCGCTCGGTGAACCCTGCCCTCGGCTGACCGCACGCGGGGATGATTCGGTAAGTTTCGGTCGTTACT
>DASYAD010000422.1:0-5613 GCA_036501515.1 Trebonia sp.
CGGTTGGCGATCTCCAGCGCGTACGGGAGCGTCACGTTGGTCAGCGCGTAGGTCGAGGTGTGCGGCACGGCGCCTGGCATGTTCGCGACGCAGTAGAAGACGGAGCCGTGCACCTGGTACACGGGCTCCGCGTGGGTGGTCGGGCGCGAGTCGGCGAAACAGCCGCCCTGGTCGATAGAGACGTCGACCAGGACGGAACCTGGTTTCATCCGGGCCACCAGGTCGTTGCTGACCAGCACCGGGGCCTTCGCCCCTGGTACCAGGACCGCGCCGATCACCAGGTCGGCGTCGAGGACCGCACGCTCGACCTCGTAGGCGCTTGACGCCACCGTCTGGCAGTGCCCCTGGTAGATCGCGTCCGCGCCGCGCAGCCTGGCGACGTTCCGGTCAAGCAGCAGTACCTCGGCCTGCATGCCGAGCGCGATGGCGGCCGCGTTCATGCCCGAGGTGCCCGCGCCGAGCACCACCACCTTCGCCGCGTACACGCCGGACACGCCGCCCATCAGCACTCCGCGGCCGCCGCCGTCCCGCTGCAGGTGATGCGCGCCGACTTGGGGTGCCATCCGGCCGGCGACCTCGGACATCGGGGCGAGCAGCGGCAGCGAGCCGTCCGGCAGCTGCACGGTCTCGTAGCCGATGGCGGTGACCCGCCGCGTGAGCAGCGCCTCGGTGCACTCCCTGGACGCGGCGAGATGCAGGTAGGCGAACAGGACGTGCCCCGGCCGCAGCCGCCGGTACTCCTCGGGGAGCGGCTCCTTGACCTTGAGCACCAGCTCGGCGGCGGCCCAGACGTCGTCGGCCGACGGAATGATCGTCGCGCCGGCCGCGGCGAAGTCCTCGTCAGGCAGCGACGAGCCGGCGCCGGCCCCCGCCTCGATAAGCACCTGATGACCAGCCCTGGCCAGCTCATGCACGCCCGCCGGGGTGATCGCCACCCGGTACTCGTTGTTCTTCACCTCGGCAGGGACGCCGATCTTCATGCGCTCCCCCGATCGCCGGCACCCGGCCGCCTCGGCCGCCGGGACTAAGCCAAAATTCCCTTGAGCACGGAGAGTACCCATTTGCCCACGATAAGTTAACAGAAGGTGAAGAGCTTCTTTCTACCCGGCGGCTATACTTCGGGCGCGTCCGCGTCGCGAAGCCCGGAGAAGCCAGCTGAGCTGGCAATATGCGCGGCAAGGACACCCTGGATCGTTGCGCCGTTGTGCAGCTTCCCAGCCAGAGCCGCCCGCACCGCGTCGGCGAGCGGCACCCAGGCGGTCCGCAGGAACTTCTCCTCGCCCTCCCGCTGGTAGTCCGACTCCGCGGTCGCCAGGCCACGGGCCAGGAAGATCCTGATGCGCTCGCTGGTGATCCCCGGCGAGGCGTACGAGTCCACCAGCACGTGCCACTCGCTGGCGGCGTAGCCGGTCTCCTCGAGCAGCTCGCGCCGCGCCGTGTCCACCAGGGCCTCGCCCTTGACGTCGCGCAGCCCAGCGGGGATCTCCCACAGCTGCCTGGCCACCGGGTGCCGGTACTGACGGATCATGAGCACCTGGTTGTCGGCGTCAAGCGCGAGGATGCCGACGGCGCCCATGTGGCTGACCACCGTCCGCTCGGCGCAGCGGCCGTCCGGCATCCGCACCTTGTCGGTGCGGACGCTGATCAGCCAGTTAGTGAAATTCTCGGCGGTGCCGGCCACCGGCCAGCTCTCGGGGGCTAGATCCTCGACCATGGACCCGAAGCCTAGGACCCGTCAGGCGCTCGCGACCGCCCGGGTCCCGGTCTCCGCCGCCCGCGAGCGCGCCAGCGCGGCCGCGATCAGACCGGAGAACAGCGGGTGCGGGCGGGTCGGCCGGGACAGGAACTCCGGATGCGCCTGAGTGGCCACGAAGAACGGGTGCTCCTCGCGCGGCAGCTCGATGAACTCCACCAGGCGGGTGTCCGGCGACAGCCCGGAGAAGACCAGCCCCGCCTGCTCAAGCTGCTCCCGGTAGGCGTTGCTGACCTCGTAACGGTGCCGGTGCCGCTCCTCCACCTGGGCGGCGCCGCCGTACAGGCCGCTGACGATGCTGCCGGGCTTCAGGCTGGCCGGGTACAGGCCGAGGCGCATGGTGCCGCCCATGTCCCTGGCCCCCGCCACCACGTCCTCCTGGTCGGCCATCGTCGCGATCACCGGGTCGGGGGTGTCCGGGTCGAACTCCGCGCTGTTGGCCCCTTCGATGCCCGCCAGGTCGCGGGCGGTCTCGATGACCATGCACTGCAGGCCGAGGCAGAGACCGAGGATCGGGATCTTGTGCTCGCGGGCGTGCCTGATCGCGCCGATCTTGCCTTCGATGCCGCGCACGCCGAAGCCGCCGGGGATCAGGATGCCGTCAACCCCGTCGAGCTGGCTGGCGGCGTCGTCAGGATTCTCGCAGTCGTCGCTCGTCACCCAGCGGATGGTGACCTTGGCGTCGTTGCCGAAGCCGCCCGCCTTCAGCGCCTCAGCGGGCGAGAGGTAGGCGTCCGGCAGGTCGACGTATTTCCCGACCAGCGCGATGGTGATCGAGCGGGCGGGCCGGTGCACCCGCCGCAGCAGGTCGTCCCAGGCTGACCAGTCGACGTCGTGGAACGGGAGCTGCAGCTTGCGCACCACGTAGGCGTCGAGGCCCTCGCCGTGCAGCACCTTCGGGATGTCGTAGATGGACGGGGCATCAGGCGTGGAGACCACGGCGTCCTCGTCCACGTCGCACATCAGGCTGATCTTGCGCTTGAGACCGTCGCTGATCGGCCGGTCGGAGCGGGCCACGATCGCGTCGGGCTGGATCCCGATGGAACGCAGCGCGGCCACCGAGTGCTGGGTCGGCTTGGTCTTCAGCTCCCCGCTCGGCCCGATGTACGGAAGCAGCGAGACGTGGATGAAGAAACACCGGTCCCGGCCGATCTCGTGCCGGATCTGCCTGATCGCCTCGAGGAACGGCAGCGACTCGATGTCGCCCACGGTGCCGCCGACCTCGGTGATGACCACGTCCACGTCGGGGCCGGCCATGCCCAGGATGCGGGCCTTGATCTCGTTGGTGATGTGCGGGATGACCTGCACCGTGTCGCCGAGGTACTCGCCGCGCCGCTCCTTGGCGATCACGGACGAGTAGACCTGGCCGGTGGTCACGTTCGCCTCGCCGGACAGCCGGATGTCGAGGAACCGCTCGTAGTGCCCGACATCCAGGTCAGTCTCGGTACCGTCGTCGGTGACGAAGACCTCGCCGTGCTGGAACGGGTTCATCGTGCCGGGGTCGACATTGAGGTAAGGGTCGAGCTTTTGCATCTTGACCCGGAGGCCCCGCATTTTGAGCAGGCGGCCGAGGCTGGACGCGGTCAGGCCTTTGCCGAGGCTTGAGGCGACCCCGCCGGTAACGAAGAGATGCTTGGTGTTGATAAGCCTTTGTGAGGCTTGCCTGGACTGAGTCGCTTCAGCGGCCAAGATAGGCTCCCGTGGTCGTCGATGATGCGGCGTAAATCCGCAGGTCCACGGGCCACCAGGATAACACGACAGCAGGACTGCAACCTGATCAGGCTCGGATTGTCACTCCCGGCAACCGAGTAACACCAGACTGCCGGCTAACGGGCGGCCCCGCCGGGTGCCGCCTGCGGCCCGTCCTGCTGCGCCGGACGGCGCTCCTGGGACGGAATCCTGGGGGTGTTCGCGGTACTTTCTCCGCGGCTGTCCGGGTGGTCAGCCTCGCCGAATCGCGCCAGCATGACCGCGCTCACGACGGCGAGCGCGAAGCCGACGGCGGCCACCGGGGTAAGGCCGTGCCTCGTCGTGTCGCCAAGGAAGAGAACGCCGATGACCGCGGGCGGCAGCGTTTCTGCCAGCACCACCGCTGAGGTCGCGACGGTGACGCTGCCGCTTTCCAGTGCCGTCGCGTAGAAGACAAACGACACGATGCCCGCCGCCGCAACCGCGTACGCGGCCGGGTCGCGCAGCAGGGTCAGCGGGGCGAAGCCGTTGAGCACCCGGGCGGCGATGCCGACCGCGCCGAAGCCGAACCCGGCCACGGTGCCGAGCGCCAGGGTGCGCGCGGGGTCGCGCAGCAGCCGCGCGGCGATGACACCGCACACGCCGAGCACCCCGGTCGCGACGATGAGGGCGAGCTTGAAGACCGCGCCCGGGTGGCTGGCGCCCTCGGCGCCTGCTGACGAGCCGAGCAGCCCGACGCCGGCCACCACGCCGATCACCGCGAGCCACTCACGCAGCGAGAGCGTGGCTCCGATCAGCACCGTGGCCAGGACCGCGATCACCGCGAGGTTGGCCGCCACCATGGCCTGCACCGCGAACAGCGGCAGCCGGCGGAGCGCGACGAGCTGGGCGATGAAGCCGCACAGGTCGATGACCATGCTCGCCACGAACCGCCACTGGTGCAGCATGCGCGGCACCAGGCCGGGATCGACCCCGCCGGCGCTGGCCGCCGCCAGCGACCGGGTGCTCGCCTCGCGGACGGCGACGGCCTGCATCACCGAGGCGACTCCGTAGCACAACGCCGCCACGAGGGCGGCGATGAGGCTGGCGAGCATATCTCCCAGCTTACGCCCTCAGCCTGCGGTCAGGTTGTTCTCAGCCTCCGCCGTCCGGCCGCGGCCGTTCAGCGGAGCGCGCTCGCCGGACGGGCTTCCCAGCTCGTCCACAGCGGCCGGTAGCCCATCCGGTACCAGAAAGGGGCTGACAGCGGGTTGACCTGGCTGTGGTGCAGCAGCGTGAGGCCCACCCCCATGCCGTCAAGCCTGGCGTGCAGGTTCTTGACCAGGGCCGCTCCGATCCCGGTACCGCGTTCCTGCGCGTCGACGAACATCGTCTGCAGGTAGGCCGCCGGGGACTTGCTGGTCATGCCGGCGATCCAGCCCGCCTCCTGGGGCGGCTGGGCGACGAGCAAGGCGACGGCCCGGCCGTTCCGTTCGGCCAGCCACGTCCAGGTCGCCGGGCGGCTGAGGCTGGCGCGGATCTCCTCGCGGACCAGCCGGGCGGTGCCGCCCCGCCATACCGGCCCGCCGAAGTGCATGTCGTAGCGGATCAGCCGCAGCTCCAGGTCGAGAACCTGCTCCTCGTCGGCCGGGCCGGCGTCCCTGATCGTCACCCCGAACGCGCGGCGCGGCGGGAGCGGCGGCGCGGCGATCGCGTTCGGCCGGGTGCGCGCGGCGATCACGGTGATCGGCTGCAGCCCGTGCCGCAGCAGCCCCTGGACGCCGGTGATGTCCAGGCTCGGCCAGACCACGCTCGCCGAAGTGTCCTGGCCGCCCGCGCCGGCGACCCCGTCCAGGTGATCACGCCACTGGCTGAGCAGCGCGCCGGTTGACCCGGCGACGTCCTGCCCGGCCAGCCGGGGGACCAGGGTGAAGCGGTCGGCCGCGCCCCAGGTCTGGTTCAGTGACTGCGGCGGAATGTGCTGGTGCACGCACACCCCGAGGCCCGCTATGCGGCCGTTGTCGCCCGTGACGACGAGCGGCTCGCCGCAGCCGGCCGGCATGGTGGCCGGGTCGGGCAGCAGCGGGTCGATCGCATGCCAGCGCCGGCCCACCGCGCGGTTGATATCGCGCACCGCCTCCCGCACCACCCAGGGCATGTGCTGCACTCTATCGTCCGCTAAATTTCAATCG
>DASYAD010000423.1:0-7023 GCA_036501515.1 Trebonia sp.
CGAGGGCCCGGACTTCCGCGAGGGCATCGACAGCTTCCTCCAGAAGCGCCCGCCGAACTTCCCCCCGCTCCCGGCCGACCTCAAACCCGCCGACATAACCGGGACCGCCCTCACCGCCCCAGCCATCGACCCGATGGACCCGTAAGCGCGGCTCGCAGCTTCCTTGCCGGCCTGGGCACCGCGGCCGGCTAGCCAGGCGAGCGAGGCTTCCGGACCTGGAGACGCCCCGTTAGCGCCAGGACCAAGTCGGGTCGCGCCTCTCCTGGCGGGCGCGGCGCGCCTCAAGGGCGTCGTCGAGCCGGCTGACGCGGGCGGTGTAGTCCTGCTCAAGCCGGTACCCGTCCTCAAGTGGCAGGTGCTCGACCCGGTTCATCGCCTGCTTCGCCAGCCGCAGCGCCAGCGGGCTCTTCCCGGCGATCACCCGCGCGACCGAAAGCGCGGTCCCGGCGAGCTCGGCCGGCGGCACCACCTGGCTGACCGAGCCGTGAGTGAACAGCTCATCCGCCGTCATCCGCCGGCCGGTGAACATCATTTCCCGCGCCTTGAACGGGCCGACCAGCCGTTGCATGTGGCGGCCGCCGCCGAGCACGCCGACATCGATCTCCGGCAGCGCGAACACCGCGTTCGATGACGCGATGACGATGTCGCAGGAGGCCACGAGCGCGACGCCCGCTCCGACGGCGGCGCCGTTCACCGCCGCGATGACCGGCAGGGTGCCGCCCGAGATCGAGAAGAAGCAGTCCCGCACGACCTCACCGGGGTCGGCCAGGTCGGCCACGCTCTCCGAGGGCAGCAGCTCGCGGCGGTTGTACCGGCGGTCGGATTCGCCGATGTCGGCGCCCGCGCAGAAGACCCGGTCGCCCTCGGCGGTCAAGATGGCCACCGCGGCGGACGTGCCCCGCTCGAGCGTGGCGAATACCCGGGCGATCTCCCGCATCATGGGGGCGCTCAGCGCGTTGACCGGCGGCCGCCGCAGGGTCACCGTGGCGACGAGATCGCTGACGGAGACGTCGAGGAACTCCAGGTGCTCCACTGCCCGGCCCGCTGCCTGGCTCACTCTTGCCCCGGCTGGGGCTCCCCGGACGCCGCGCGCCCGCGGATCAGCCGCACCGGCTCGTACACAAGCACCGTGCCGCGGCCTCGCTTGACCACCGTGTTCCGCGTGGTCACTACGCCGCGGGCGCCGGCCGAGGCCGCCCGGGCGGCGACAACCTCGACGACGACCGTGATCGTGTCGCCGACGAACACCGGGGCCTGGACGGACAGGTCGGCCCGCAGGAACGCCATCCCGGTCCCGTGGATCACCCCGGTCTGCATGACAAGGCCCTCGGCGTAGGAGAACACCAGCGCACCGGGCACCAGCCGCCCCGCGTACCCCGCGTCAAGCGACCCAGCCTCGTCCAGGAACAGTGGCTCGTTCATCCCGGTCAGTGTCACGAACGTGACCAGGTCGGTCTCAGTGATGGTCCGGCTCGCGGTGCGGAACCGGCTGCCGACCTCCATTTCCTCGAATGTCTGACCGTGGACGAGGGTCGGCATCCCCACCAGGTCAGCGTCCGTCAGCGGAGCATCCGTTACTGCGTCACCCATGGCACTCTCTCCGGCTAGCTGTCCGCAATTATGTAAAAAATAACACCCATTGATGCCGAACGGAGGCGGCGGCCTCCCCTCGGTGCGGTGACCGTCCAAGGCTGGCACGGGCCCGGCGCCCGGTTCGTCCGGCTGATCGAGCCTGCCCGGTCTTTGCCGGTCCCAAGCTCTGTCGCGCCGTACGAGAATCAGCTAAATTACTTAAATACTTTGACTGACTGGAGGCGATGATGCCAGCCATGAGTCTGCCGCTTGAGGGCATCCGCGTTATCGATGTCGCCGAGCACGGGTTCGTGCCGACGGCCGCGGCGGTCCTCGCCGAGTACGGCGCCGACGTGATCAAGGTCGAGCGGCCGGACGGCGACCCCAACAGGAAGATCATCCCGTCCGGCATGGTGCAGACCAGGGACGGCATCGATTACCTGGCGGAAGTCTTCAACAGGAACAAGCGCGACATCGCGCTGGACATCACCACCGATGCCGGGCAGTCCGTGCTCGCGCGGCTGATCGCCTCGGCCGATGTCTTCGTTACCAACCAGCTGCCCCAGGTGCAGCGCAAGCTGCACACGACCGCGGACGAGGTCATGGCCATCAACCCGCGGATCGTCTACGCCCGGGGTCACGGCCAGGGCCAGCGCGGCCCCGGCGCCGAGGTCGGCAGCTACGACTCCGTGGCGTACTGGTCGCGCGGCGGTCTCGGGCACGTGCTGAGCACGCCGGGTGCCGCGAGCCCGCCCTCACAGCGGCCGGCCCTCGGCGACGTGCCGTCGGGGACGTTCCTGGCCGGGGGGATCTGCGCGGCGCTCGTCCGCGCTGCGCGCACCGGCCAGGGCGGTGTCGTCGACGCGTCCCTGCTCGGCAGCGCGGTCTGGACGCTCGGCCCCGACCTCGCCTACACCTCGCTGACCGGGGGGCAGCTGAGCATCGACACGATCCGCAGCCCGTTGACGCAGACCTACCGGACCGCGGACGGCTACTTCTGCATGCTGATGATGATCAACGAGGCCCGGTACTGGGACACCGCCACCGAGGCGCTCGGGCTGTCGGAGCTCGGCAAGTCCTATGCTGACCCGGCCGCGCGGCACGCCGCCTGGGCGGAGCTCCCGGTGCCGTTCGCCGCGGCCATCGCCGGTCTCACCAAGGACGAGATCGCTGGCCGGCTCGGCGAGCGCGGGTGCATCTTCTCGTTCTTCGCGACCCCCCAGGAGGTCCTGGCTGACCCGGCCGCCGAGGCCAACGGTTACCTGATGGACCACCCGGGAGTCGACGGGCTGAAGGTAGCCGCGCCGCCGGTCCAGTTTGACAACCAGCGGCCCGCCATCCGCCGCCCCGCGCCGGGAATCGGCGAGCACTCGGCGGAGGTCCTCGCTGAGGCCGGGTACACCCCGGCCGAGATCGCCGACCTTCTCGCGAGCGGGACCGTCATCTCGGCACCGAAGTAGAGAGGCGCGGCAATGGATCTTGGCATCGCAGGCAAGGTCGTCTTCTTCACCGGCGGCAGCAAGGGCATGGGCCGGATCGCGGCGCGGATGCTGGCCGACGAGGGCTGCCAGGTCGCGATCGTCGCCCGCACCAAGGGGCCAATCGACGACGCGGTCAGCGAGATCACCGCGAGCGGCGGCACCGCCATCGGGATCACCGCCGACATCAGCCACGCGGACGAGGTCACCGCGGCCGTCGAGCAGGTGACCCGTGAGCTCGGCGCGCCGCAGATCGTGGTCGGCCAGACGCTGTTCACCAGGCCGGGTGACTTCGACGACATCACCGACCCCGAGGTGTACGTCGAGTCGTTCCGCGCCTACACGATGAGCACGGTCTACCTGCTCAAGGCGGTGCTTCCGGTGATGAAGGAGGCTGGCTGGGGCCGTTTCGTGCACGTCGGCTCTGCCACTGCCAAGGAGCCGGAGGGCGCCATCCACCACGTGGTCGCGAACGGGACCCGCCCCTCGACGATCGGCCTGCTCAAGACCGTCGCCGACGAGTACGCGCAGTTCGGCGTCACGGTCAACACGGTCGCCCCCGGCTGGATCGAGACGCAGAACGCGATCGCCTACCTGGACCGGCAGGCCGGCCTGGCCTCGCCCGAGGAGCGCAGGCGCTGGATGAAGGACCACGCCCGTGTCCCGGCCGCGCGGATGGGCCGTCCGGAAGAGATCGCCAGCATGATCGTTTACCTCTGCTCGGAGCTGGCCGGCTACGTCAACGGCGCCTGGATCGAGGTGGACGGCGCCCACCACCGCAGCGCCTTCTGACCCAGGCGCGCGCCGTCCGCTGACTCGCCGCTGCCGGCCCATGGCGTCATCTTCGTCTTGGCCGCGACACGCAGTAGAGTGTACTCTTTTATTGAGACGCGTGGCACGGGTGACAATCGGCGTCCCCGGTGGCCGGCCGACGGAGGAGAACTCGATGGAGATCGCGGGCAAGAAGGCAGTGATCGTGGGCGGCGCGTCCGGGATGGCCCGGGCGTCGGCGAAGCGGCTGCATGCGCGGGGCGCGTCCGTCGCCATCCTGGACCTGCCGAAGTCGGCAGGCGCCGAGGCCGCGAAGGAACTTGGCGGCTCCTTCCACCCGGTTGACATCACCGACGAGGCGGCCGCGGAGAACGCCCTGGCCGACGCCGTGGCGGCGCTCGGCGGCCTGCACATCGCGGTCAACACGGCAGGTGGTGGCGCCGCCCGGCGGACGCTGACCAAAGAGGGCCCGCACCCGCTCGATGTCTTCCGCCGCGTCATCGAGCTGAACCTGATCGGGACGTTCAACCTGAACCGCCTGCAAGCCCTGCACATGTCGGCCAACGAGCCGGACGAGGACGGCGAGCGCGGCGTCATCATCGACACGTCGTCGATCGCCGCGTTCGAGGGGCAGATCGGCCAGGTTGCCTACACGGCGGCCAAGGCCGGGATCGCCGGGATGACGCTGACCATGGCCCGCGACCTCGGCAGCCTCGGCATCCGCGTCGTGTCGATCGCGCCGAGCCTGTTCGACACGGGCCTCACGGCCGGGATCCCCGACGAGTTCGCCCAGACCCTCACCAAGGACGCCGCGTTCCCCAAGCGCATGGGGCGGCCCGATGAGTACGCGCGGCTCGTCCTGGCGATCGTGGACAACCCGATGCTCAACGGCTCCTGCCTCCGGCTTGACGGCGGCCAGCGCTTCGCCCCGAAATAACGCCGGCTCTAGCCCTGCGGAACAGCTTTAAATATCCTCAATATCGACCTAGACCCCGGAGGGTCACATGCGAGACGCAGTTATCGTCGAGGCAGTCAGGACGCCGGTCGGCAAGCGCAACGGAGGCCTGGCGGGTGTGCACCCGGCTGACCTGTCCTCCCACGTGCTGACCGCCCTGGCCGAGCGGTCCGGGATCGACCCGGCGGTAGTCGAGGACGTGGTCTGGGGCTGCGTCGGCCAGGTCGGCGAGCAGACGTTCGACATCGCGCGGAACGCGGTGCTCGGCGCGGGCTGGCCGGAATCCGTTCCCGGCGTCACGCTCGACCGGCAGTGCGGCTCGTCGCAGCAGGCGGTCAGCTTCGCCGCCGCCAGCGTGATGGCCGGCCACTATGACGTGGTGGTCGCCGGCGGCGTCGAGTCCATGAGCCGGGTGCCGATGGGCATGTCGGCCGCCGGCCAGAACCCGTTCGGCACCGGTTTCACCGAGCGCTACGCCGGCCAGCGGCCGAACCAGGGGATCGGCGCGGAAATGATCGTCGACCGCTGGGGCCTGAGCCGCAGCCAGCTCGACGAGTTCAGCCTCAGCTCGCACGCGAAGGCCGCCGCCGCGCAGGACGAGGGAAGGTACGCCGCCGAGATCGCCGCGGTTACCGCCGCCGACGGCACCACCGTCGAGGCGGACGAGGGCGTCCGGCGCGGCGGCACGCTGGAAAAGCTCGCCCAGCTCAAGCCCGCCTTCCGGGAGAACGGCACGATCACGGCGGCCAACAGCTCGCAGATTTCCGACGGCGCGGCCGCCCTGCTGATCACCACCAGCGAGAAGGCCGCTGAGCTTGGCTTTACGCCGATCGCGCGGGTGCACACCGCCGTCGTCGTCGGCGACGACCCGGTGATCATGCTGACCGGCCCGATTCCGGCGACCGCCCTCGCACTCAAGCGCAGCGGCCTGTCAATCAGCGACATCGGGGTATTCGAGGTCAACGAGGCCTTTGCCCCGGTTCCCCTGGCGTGGCTGGCCGAGACCGGCGCCGACCCGGCGCGGCTGAACCCGGGCGGCGGCGCGATCGCCATCGGGCATCCCCTTGGCGGCAGCGGCGCCCGGATCATGACGACGCTCGTGCACCGCATGCGGGCCGACGGCGCCAGGTACGGCCTGCAGACCATGTGCGAGGGCGGCGGCCAGGCCAACGCCACCATCCTCGAGCTCCTCTGACCGCCCGGGCCTGAGGTCAGATGCACTTGTCGGAGCTCGCGGCAAAGCAGCCGGACAAGCCTGCGGTAATGATGGCGGACGGCAGCGCCCAGCTGACATACTCCCAGCTGGACCAGGGCAGCTGCCAGGTATCGCGGCTGCTGGCCTCGCTCGGCGTGGGACCAGGCGATCACATCGCGGTGCTCATGGCCAACCGGCTCGAGTACTTCCCGATCGCCTGGGGCGCGCAGCGCCGGGGCACGTACTGGACCCCGGTCAACTGGCACCTGACCGCGGACGAGGCCAGCTACATTGTCGAGGACTGCGGTGCGAAAGTGCTGTTCGCCGCGCCGGAGACCGCGGACGTGGCCGCGCGGATCGCGGCCCGGCTGCCCGGCCTCACGGTCTTCGTGGCCGGAAGCGATTACCCGGGCCTGCAGCGTTACGAGGATGCCATCGCCGCCCAGCTCGCCGGCCAGCCGCCGGACGAGGTCGAGGGGATGTACTTCCTTTACTCGTCGGGCACGACCGGCAGGCCGAAGGGCGTGCTGAGGGAGAGCACGTTCCCCCCGTTCGGTACCGCGAACGGGCTCGACCTGCTGATGCAGGGGGTGTTCGGGTTCGGCGCGGACACCGTCTACCTGTGCCCGGCGCCGCTTTACCACGCGGCGCCCCTCGGCTGGTCGATGGGCACCATCAGGCTGGGCGGCACCGTCGTGCTGATGGAGCGGTTCGACCCGGCCGAGTGCCTGCGCGCCATCGCGGCCCACCACGTGACGGCGGCGCAGTTCGTGCCGACCCACTTCGTCCGGCTGCTCAAGCTGCCGCCGGACACCCGCGCCCGCTTCGACACCGCCGGGCTGCGGACCGTCGTGCACGCCGCCGCGCCCTGCCCGGTCGACGTCAAGCGGGCGATGATCGACTGGCTCGGCCCGGTGCTCGTCGAGTATTACGCCGGCAGCGAGGGCAACGGGATGACCATGATCGGCTCGCCGGACTGGCTGGCCCATCCGGGGTCCGTCGGCCGGGCCGTTGTCGGTGCCGTGCACGTCCTGGGCGAGGACGGCGGCGAG
>DASYAD010000424.1:0-2555 GCA_036501515.1 Trebonia sp.
GCGGGAACCTGCTCGGCCACGATCTCCCGCAGCAGCTTGCCGCGGACCGCGAGGTTCGCGTACCGCAGTCCCGGGTATTCGGCGGCCAGCAGGCCCGCCAGCCGGTCCGCCCAGCCGCGGAACCCGCCACCGGGGGCGGGATCGTTCAGTCCCTCGGTGAAGCTGTCGCCGAGCGCGACGAAGGACGGGGCAACCTGGGAATCTGCGAAGAGCGTGTTAACCATAGTGCGTCCATTTTGCCAGCTCACCCAGGGGGATCTGTCGCATGCGGAACGTTATCATCGGTGGCGCGCGGGGAACGGCTTGGGCGGCGGCAGCCTGCGTGGTCGCCGCCTGCACAGGCGGCGTCGCGGCGAGCGGCGTGCACAGCGCCACCACGCCGGCGAACTCCGCGCCGGCGCGGAGTTCGCCGGGCGGCACGGCCATCGGTCCGGCGTCGGCCTGGCCGGAGTACGGCCAGAACGCGGCGCGGACCGGCGTCGCCGCTGGCTTGCCGGCCGCCGGCCCGCTCAATCAGCGGTGGGCCGCCCACCTGGACGGCGCCGTATACGGCCAGCCGCTCGTGGTCGGCGGCACCGTCATCGCGGCGACGGAGAACGACACCGTCTATGCGCTGAACGAATCCACCGGCACGGTGACCTGGCGTACACATCTCGGCTCTCCGGTGCCGCTGAGCAGCCTGCCGTGCGGCGACATCGATCCGCTGGGCATCACCGGCACACCGGTCTACGACGAAAACAACGGACTGGTGTACGCGGTAGCGGAGACGACCGGGTACCACCACGTGCTATTCGGGGTGGCAGTAAGCAACGGGGCCATCAGGGTGCAGCGCGAGATTCCCGTGCCGGGCAACCCGGCGGCCTTCCAGCAGCGGCCGGGGCTGGCCATCGACGGCGGCCGGGTCTACGCGGCGTTCGGCGGGCTGTTCGGCGACTGCGGGCAGTACATCGGCATGGTCGTCGGGGTACCGCTGTCGGGGACGGGTGCGCTCGTCAGCTGGCACCCGCCCACCAGCAGGGAAGGCGCCGTCTGGGGCATCGCCGGGCCGGTCACCGGCCCGTCCGGCGACCTCTGGGTCTCGACAGGGAATGGCACCGCCGGGCAAGGGCAGCCGTACGACGGCAGCGACTCGGTGAACAGGCTCACCCCGAACCTCGCCAGGGTGAACTTCTTCGCCCCCGCGACCTGGGCGCAGGATAACGCCAGCGACCTCGACCTCGGGTCCACCCAGCCGGTGATCGCCGCCGGTAACTCTACGTTCATCATGGGCAAGCGCGGCGTCGGCTATCTGCTGACCACGTCGAGCATGGGCGGCATCGGAGGGCAGCGGGCCCAGCGCGCCATCTGCGCCGCTTTCGGGGCCGGCGCGGCCGACGGCGCCACGGTGTACGAGCCGTGCGATGGCGGCCTGGCCGCCATCGCGGTCAGCGCCGCGCAGCGGAAGATCAGCGTGCTGTGGCGCGGCCCCGGCGACGGCAACGGGTCACCGAGCATCGGCGGCGGCGCCGTCTGGGTGGCCAGCACCAGCAGCGGCACCCTCTACGAACTCAACCCCGCCAACGGCGCCGTCAGGAGCCGGATCGGGATCGGCGGCGGGCTGCCGCACTTCCCGTCGGTGTCGCTGGCGGGCAGCACCGCCTTCGTCGGCACCCTGGACGGCGTGGTCGCAGTCAACGGCGCGTAAAACGCGCCAAAGTTAGCAACGACGGGCGGCGCCCTGACACACTGACTGGATGCGAGCCGCCAAGGTCCTTCTCGCGGCGATGGCGTGCACAGTCGCGGCGTGCTCTAGCGGCGTCGCGGCGACCGAAACGCAAACCGCGCCGCCGCCCGCGCTGGTCACGCTCGGCACCGGCGGCGCCGGCGCCACTGGCAGCTACCCGGCGGCGGCCTGGCCGCAGTACGGCCAGAACGCGGCGCGGACCGGGATCGCCGCCGACCTGCCGGCCGCGGGCCCGCTCAGCCACCGGTGGACCGCCCACCTGGACGGCGCCGTGTACGGCCAGCCGCTCGTGGTCGGCGACGCGGTCATCGCGGCGACAGAGAACGACACCGTATACGCGCTCAGCGAGTCAACGGGCGCGGTGGTCTGGCGGCACCACCTCGGCACCCCGGTGCCGCGCAGCAGCCTGCAGTGCGGCAATATCGACCCGCTGGGCATCACGGGAACTCCGGTCTACGACCAGGGCAACGGCCTGGTGTACGCGGTGGCGGAGACGACCGGGTACCACCACGTGCTGTTCGGGCTGGCGGTCAGCGACGGCGCCGTCCGGGTGCAGCGTGACATCGACATCGCCACCGCGGGCAACCACCCGTCCAACGACCAGCAGCGGCCCGCGCTGGCCATCGACGGCGGGCGGGTCTACGCGGCGTTCGGCGGGCTGGCCGGAGATTGCGGCACCTACATCGGCTTCATCGCCGGGGTGCCGCTGTCCGGCGGCGGGCCGCTGGTCAGCTGGCACGCCCCGACCACCAGGGAGGGCGCCATCTGGGCCACCGGCGGACCGGTCACCGGCCCGGACGGGGACCTGTGGGTCTCCACGGGGAACGGGGCG
>DASYAD010000425.1:0-2439 GCA_036501515.1 Trebonia sp.
TTTCGCTGACACGATCTCGTCGAGGAGCTCGCTTTCGCCGTGCTCGGCGCGTGCTTCGGTATAGGCCTTCGACATCGCGATGGTTTCGCGGAACGTGCCCCCGTGGGCCGCGGTGATCACGATCATGCCCGCTGTCGGCGGTCCCTCGAGGACCGTTGTCCATTCCTCGGGGGCGAAGGCAGCCTTTGTCGTCATGTCCTGCTCCTGAGTTCCTAGGGGTTTCGGCTACGCCGAGAATCTCGCGCGCGCTGCCGATGCGCCTCCCCCGCCCGGGGTGAAAGCCGTCCTCGGCGCATCTCGTGAGCCAGGCAGGCCTAGCCGAAGTAGTGGCCCTTGTCCATGTCCTCGATGAGGCCGGGCTGGACCGGCCGCCAGCCGAGCAGTTCGCGGGTCAGCGTGGCGGACGCCGGCTGGTCGATCGAGAGGACCTGGCCGAGAAAACCGAGATCCCCGGCCGGGACGGACGCTGTAGGCACGTTCAGGTGGCGGCTGATCACCTCGGCGATGTCCCGGATCGGCACGCCCTCGTCGCCGACCGCGTGCAGCCTGGACCCCGCAGGGGCCCGCTCCACCGCGAGGCGGAACAGGTACGCGGCGTCCAGCACGTGCACCGCGGGCCAGCGGTTGGACCCGTCGCCGACGTAGCTGGAGACGCCCGTGTCGCGGGCGATGCCGATCAGGCGAGCGATGAAGCCGTGCCGGTCGCCGTCGCCGTGCACCGTCCTCGGCAGCCCCACGACCGACGACCGGACCCCGCGCGCCGCCATGCCGAGAGCCTCCCTGGCGTTCGCCATCCGGCCCGCCGCGGGCGAGCCGGGCACGGACTCGTCGCGCTCGGTCGCCACGTGCCCTGGCACCGCGGGCGTTCCTGAGGCGATGACCAAGGGCTTACCGGAGCCCTCGAGCGCGCCGCCCATCGTATCGATGGCGCGCCGGTCGGCGGTTACCGACGCCGCGATGTCGGTGAAGTCGTGGATGAACGCGAGGTGGATGACCCCGTCGGAGCCGGCGGCCCCGGCGCGCAAGGCGTCCAGGTCGTCTAGGTCGCCGCGGAGCACCTCGGCTCCGGCGGCGGCGATCGAGGCGGCCGAGTCGTCGGACCTGGCGAGCCCGAGAACCTGGTGACCCGCGCCGAGGAGCTCGGGAACGACGGCCGAACCGATCCAGCCGGACGCGCCGGTGACGAATACCCGCATGAGAAACCTCCTGATGTCAGTCGCTGTCATCAGCGTAGCATACCGATGCCAGTCACTGTCATCACGTAGCATCATGTCATGGGTCGATGGGAGCCGGACGCGCGCGGCCGGCTGGCGAAGGCGGCGATGGAGCTCTACGCGGAGCACGGATTCGAGCAGACCACGGTCGCGGAGATCGCCGCACGGGCCGGATTGACCGAGCGGACGTTCTTCCGGCATTTCGCCGACAAGCGCGAGGTCCTGTTCTACGGCATGGAACGGCTGCGAGACCTGCTGGCCCGCGCTGTCGCCGACGCGCCGGCCGCGGCGACGGCGATGGACCTGGTGGGCGCGGCATTCGAAACCGCGGCTGCCATGCTGCAGGAAAATCCGGAACGGGTCAGGCTGCGCGACGCCATCGTGTCCGCGAACGCGGAGCTACGGGAGCGCGAGCTGATCAAGCTCGCGGCGCTCGCGTCAGCGGTGGCCAGCGCGCTCAGGGACCGCGGTATCCCCGAGCCGGGCGCGAGCCTGGCCGCCGAGACGGGGGTCGCCGTCTTCAAGGTCGCCTTCGCGCGCTGGGTCAGCGCGCCAGGCCAGCCGGACCTGCCAGGCATCTTCCGCGAGTCGATGGCGGAACTGAGGGGCGTACTGGCGTAGGGCAGCCAATGCGTCCCGGCCGTCACGCGGGCGGCAGCGGCGCCGGCGGAATGATGGCCAGCCGCATCGTGAGGGCCGAGTGGTCCGAGAGCATGTCCTCACGGGGCTGGTGCAGGTAATCGCAGCTGGTGATGTAGCCGCTGAGGGACTGGCTGCAGAACGCGTGGTCATATCTGTAGCCGTCGCCGACCCGGCCGACCCAGCTGTATTCGGCTTCGTCCGGGTGCAGGTGGCGGAACACGTCGGTCAGCCGGTGCGCCTCCGCCAGGGCGCGGTAGAAGTCGTACTCGAACGCGGCGAAGAACGGGTAGCGGGGCCGGTGGTCCGGCTCGAGGACGTTCAGGTCGCCGAGCACGATCGCGGGCATCTCTGTGACGGCCGCGGCGAGCGCGGCGTCGCAGGCGGCCAGCCATTTGCGCTTGCGTTCGGTCTTGCCGAGGCTGGCGTCCCTGGCCGGCACGTACAGGCCGATGACCCGCAGCGCCCCGGCCGGCGCGGGCAGGATGACCGCCGCGGCCCGGGACGGCAGGTACCCGACCCGGTCACCGAACCCGCCGTCCGGCGCCGCGGGCACGGTGCTGACGATCATCGTGCCGTACTCGCC
>DASYAD010000426.1:0-18335 GCA_036501515.1 Trebonia sp.
CAGCGCGCCGAGCAGCGCCGGGCCGGTCCCGGAAGCCTTCATCGCGCGCAGGTCGAACACAGGTGCCGCGGCTCGCCGCTCGTGCCTGACCAGGGAGACGCCGGCCAGCACGGCCGCGACCGCCAGCACGGCCGCCAGCCAGCCGGGCGTGCCGAGGCCGGACACCGCGGAGACCGCCAGCATCCCGGCCGTTGTCGTCGCCGCGAGAAGAACCAGACCACCCAGACCCGACCCGCGGGCGGCAGCGGGTCCGCCGACAGGTGCTCCGCCGGCGCGGGATCCGCTGGCGCCAGGTCCGCCGACAGCAGGCTCGCCGGCGCCAGGCTCGCCGACACCGGCCGCGGCCGGGCCGGACTGGCCGGCCGGCCACCGGGTGCGCGGCAGCAGGTACACGCCTGCCACCACTGCCAGCAGGCCCACCGGGACGTTGATGAAGAAAACCCAGCGCCAGCCGGCCGCCGCCACGATCAGGCCGCCGGTCACCGGGCCGGCTGCGAGCCCGACCGCTTGCGCGGCGGCCTGCACGCCGAGCGCCGCCCGGCGGGTCCGCGCGGGGACGCTGGTAACCACCAGCGCGACGCTGTTGGCCTGCAGCAGGGCCGCTCCCGCAGCCTGCACCAGGCGCAGGCCGATCAGCACCGCGAGCGAGGGCGCCAGCCCGCAGCCAGCCGAGGCGCAGGCGAACACGATGAACCCGAACAGGTACATGAGCTTGCGCCCGACCCGGTCCGACCACCGCCCGGCCGGCACCAGCAGCGCGGTGAGCACCAGCAGGTAGCCGAGCGACACCCACTGTGCGGCCGCCAGCCCGGCCCCGAACTGCCGCTGCAGCGCCGGGAAGGCCACCGTCACGATGCTCGCGTCGAGCTGCCCCATGAACGCGCCGAAGCACACCGCGGCGA
Organism: Trebonia sp.; assembly: GCA_036501515.1. Taxonomy (GTDB): domain Bacteria; phylum Actinomycetota; class Actinomycetes; order Streptosporangiales; family Streptosporangiaceae; genus Trebonia. Next base: position 903 of record DASYAD010000426.1, read on the forward strand.
CCGCGAACCAGGGGGCGAGCCGGTGATCGCGAATCGCCGCCGGCCTGGCGGGCTCGCGCAGCAGCGTCACCATCGCGGCTCAGCACCACGGCCGGCTAGGTCAACCACGGAGCACACCTCTCTCATATATCTGCTACAGAACTATTATTAGTTCTATTACAGAAGTAAAATTCCGTCAAGCCGAGCATCTCAGCGGTGCGCTCCGGGCAGGCGCGGCGGGGTTCCGGGCGGGCGCGGCGGGGTTCTGGCCGAGAGGCGGGCCGCAGGCGGACGTCAGGCCGGGTCTGTGCGGGCGTCGTGCGCTCCGCCCCGGGTTCCGCACCCAAGACGGGACAAATCGCTTATGTGCCGCGCGGCGAGTCCGCGGAACCTACTCTTCTTTCATGGGAGCGCGCCGCGGCAGCGAGCTTGTCCGTGAAGAAATCGAAATAGCGGGAGTCCGGCGGTCTTACTGGGTTGCCCGGGCACCACGGCGGCTCGGCCAGGCGGCACCGCCGCTGCTCATCGCGCTGCACGGATCCGGCATGGACGGACGGGCGATGGCCTGGCTCACCGGGCTGGCCGGGCGCGGCCCCGTGGCCGGGATCACCACCGTCTTCCCCGACGGCTGGAAGGGCGGTTGGCATCCGGTCCGGCCGCCGGCCGGCCAGCCGGACCTCGACGACGCCCGCTTCCTGGCCGAGCTGGCGGGCCACCTGGAGGTCACCGGGGCGGCCAGGTCGTGGCCGGTGTTCCTGGCTGGCATCTCGCAGGGCGCGCGGTACGCCGAGCACGCCGCACGGAACGGGCTGCTGCCGGTGACCGGCCTGTTCCTCGTCGCCGGCACCGCCCTCGAGTTCAGCCGCCGCCAGGTGCCGGTGCCGCAGCTGCGCGCCAGCATGGTCCTGGTTATGGGGACGGGCGACAGGACTTCCCCGTACGCGGGCGGGCGGCTCACCCGGCAGGGCATCTCCGGGCTGATGCTCAGGCGGCGGGCGGTCAGGCACGGCGAACTGCCTGGCGAGGACGTCGTCGCGAGCGCCGAGGACGTGCTGAACGACTGGGCGACCGGCAACGGGATCATCACCGGCCCCGGGCTGGCCGGCGGGGGAACGGGCAACTGGCTGACCGGCACCGGCAGCATGGTGCTGCCGAAGATCGAGGAGCTGCCCGCGCTCCCTCACGACCTGACGGTGACGAGGAAGGCCTGGACCCGGCCCGGCTGCCACCCCGCCACGTTGTACAGGATCGACGGGGGCGGCCACGGCTGGCCCGGCGGCCCGCAGTTCCTGCCCGCCCGGGTGAACGGCCCCGTCACCAGGCAGCTGGACGCCACCGGCCTGCTGCTCGACATGGCGGAACGGGAGACCGCGATCGCTTTCGGTTACGCGGCCGACCGCAGCGAGATCGCCTGAGGCGCTAACCGCGGCGGGCCCGCGAAGCGGACGGCAGGCGGTCTCAGGCGCCGAACGGCCCCCGCGGGCCGTCGGCCGGGAACCGCCCGCCGGGAACGGGACCGGGAGCAGGCGGCCCGCCAGGAACCTGGCCCGCCGCCTCCTGGCGGGCGACCCGGTTGAGCAGCACGAACCGCTGGACGGTAAGGCTAACCACCAGATAGAGAAGAACGGTGGCGTCGCCCACGTTGCCACCGTTCTTACCCGTGATGTGCCCGGCGACGAGGTAGTCGTAGCCCAGGTGAGCGGCCAGCGCGAGAACCCAGAGCGCGGCGGTCAGCCAGGTGCCCTTGCGCAGCAGCTGCCCGTTCTCGCGCCAGACGCGGACCGTCGGCGCGCGGGCCGCGCCGAACGCCGCCGCGAGCACCAGGCTGCCGGCCACCGCCACGGCGATCCCGCCGTTGTCGCCCGGATGGCCGTTAAGGAACTCGACGAACTCCACGAGGCCGATGACCGCGAGAATGACCGACAGCCGGTAACTCTCGCTCAGCCGCCTGGTCATCAGCTGCCTGCTGAGCACCAGCGCCAGTACCGCCAGGCCGATGAGCAGGCTGGTCACGTTCGCGCCTGACATAAGCCCAGCCTTCTACAGATAAACCGGGATGTCACGTTAATTTTCGGCCAACGGGAACCCGCGCACCGGCCCGGACGGGCGCCGGTTACGGGTGCGCGGCTGCGGCCTGGTCCAGGGTGCTCAGCGACACCCAGCCGTCGTGCTGCCAGGTGATCTTGCCTGCCGCGTTGACAAGCACCAGCCACGGCTGGTCCTGGACCCCGTAGCCGTCCGCCACCCGGCCCGTCTCGTCGAGGGCGACGGGATAGGCGAGCGTCCCCAGCCCGTGCAGGTAGCTGGTGACAGCGGCTTCCGACGGCTCGGTCACGGTCTCGTCAACGGCGGTGAGGGCCGGCAGCTTCTTGCCCGCGGCCGCCTTGGCGTAGTCGTTGAGGGTGGCCATCTCCGCCTTGAGGTCGGAGGTCTCGCTCAGCCAGGTGGCGAAGAAGACCACCAGACGCGCCTTGCCAGGCCCGAGTGTCACCGTGCCGGCCTTAGACGCGCCGGTCCCGCCGGCCGCCGGGGCCGCGGCGGGCAGCGAGACGGCGGCCGCCGGGGTCTGCGCGGGAACCGCGCCGAGCGACTCGAGGCTCGACAGCTTCGGGTGGCTGGGCAGCAGGCTCGCCACTTCGGTGGCGAGGATCTGTGCGGACTGGGTGACGCTCGAGTACGCCATCTGGGTCAGGTAGACCTTCTGCAGCTTGCCCTGCTGGTCGATCACGTAGAGGGCGGGCGTGTGATCGATGTCGCCGCTCTCGATCTGGACGGCGATGTCGTAGTCCTTCCAGACCGCCTTTAGCTGGGCAGACGATCCAGTTAGGAAGTCCCACTGGTTGGTCATGTCGTGCACGCGCGAGTAAGCCATCACGTTGGACACCTTGATCGCGTCCGGGTTGGCGTCCACGCCGAGCAACTGCACCGACTTGCCCGCGCTGCCGAGCAGTTCCTTCGCCAGCACCATGGACTGGGTGGTCAGCGGGCAGACCGTGGTGCACTCGGAGTCCTCGAAGGACAGCAGGACGACGCGGCCCTTGAGCTGGCTGAGCGACATCGGCTGGCCGAACTGGTTGGTCAGCGCGAAGTCAGGGGCCGCCTTGCCGCCCATCGACGTGCCGATGTCGAGGTTGGGATTCTCCAGAGCGGCCGCACTGGCCGCGTCCGGGGTCGAGGAGGGCGCCGACGACGCGGACGACGAGCACCCGGCGACCGCCAGCACCGCCGCCAGCGCCAGGCCGGACAGCCACGTTACTGGTCGCGTCATGATCTTCCCTCGCAGCAGCACGCTGCCCACGCTACTACACCGTTACTACGTCTGGTAGTAGTTCTGGCTAGCCGGCCGAGGTCGGCGCGGACTTCGACGGCTGCCCGTCGTCGCTGGCAGCACGGTCACTGGCGGGCTCGCCGGCGGCGGGCCGGCCGCTGGGCGGCTGGCCTTTGGCGGCCTGGTCCCTGGCCGCCTGGTCCCTGGCCGCCTGGCCGATCTCGCCGTGCAGCGGCTCCGTCGGCTCGTCGCCGACGATGACACCGCCGCCGTGTCCCCAGGCGATGTACCGCCAGGACAGGTTGATCATCGTGGCGACCCGGTTCCTGTTGCCGAGCAGGTACAGCAGGTGCAGGCCCAGCCAGGCGAACCAGGCCAGCGTCCCGGTGATGCGCATCCCGTGCGCCAGCTCGACCACCGCCGAGCGGCGGCCGATCGTCGCCATCGTGCCCTTGTCGTGGTACTTGAACGGCTCGGTCGGCTGGCCGTGCAGCAACCGGACGATCTGCGCGGCGGCGTGCCTGCCCTCCTGGATCGCGGGCTGCGCGAGCTGCGGCGACGGGTTCTTCTGGTCGAGCGCCATGTCGCCCGCCGCGAAGATCCGGTCACTGCCCTGGATCCGCAGGTCGGGCTGGACAAGCAGCCGGCCGTTCTTGCCCTGGGGCAGGCCCCAGTCCGCGACCGAGTGGTGCGCGGCCACCCCCGCCGTCCAGACGGTGAGATCGCTGCGCAGCGAGGTGCCGTCCGCCAGCAGCACGTGGTCGGGGGCTACCTCGCGGATCTCGGTGTTGAGCCTGATGTCCACGCCCCGGTCGACCAGCTGCCGCCTGGTGTACTCCCTGAGCTTCTTGTTGAACGGCATCAGCAGTTCCGGCGCCATCTCCACCAGCCTGATCTGCATCCGCGCGGGATCGACGTCGGGGAAGGTCGAGCGCAGCACGGTGCTGCGCAGCTCGCCCAGCGTGCCGGCCAGCTCGACCCCGGTGGCGCCGCCGCCGGCGATCGTGACCGCGAACTCCTGCTTGGCGCCCGGATTGGCGCTTAGCCACTCGAAGCCGTTCATGATGTGGTCGCGCAGCACGATCGCGTCGGCCCTGGTGTAGAGGCCGAAAGTGTTCTCCTCGGCGCCCGGGATGCCGAAGTAGTTGGCCGACATCCCGGTGGCCAGGATCAGGTAGTCGTAGCCGATCTCCCGGCCGCCGACGAGCCGCACCACCCGCGCGTCCTGGTCGATGGCGACCAGCTGATCGCGGATGTAGCGGGCATCGCGGCGGGTGGTGACCCCGCCCACCGGGTAGGCGACGTCGCCGGGGTTCAGCCCGCCGGTCGCCACCTGGTACAGCAGCGGCTGAAAGGTGCTGTAGAGGTTCCTGTCGATCACGGTGACCCGGGCGCCCGCCTTGCGCAGCCCCTTTACCGCGGTCAGGCCGGCGAAGCCCGCCCCGACGATCACGACGCGCGCCGAATCCGTCATCTCACTGCCCCTGCCTTCTGTCGCTGCCCTCTACCGCCTGCCAACGGCCCGCCGCGCCCGGGAGAACCAGCCGGCCACCTCTGTCTGATAAGCATGCCTGCCGTGCTCGGTATGCCTCCTGGGGGCCGGCACTTCCGCGTGCGCGGGCTGGTCAGCCGCCCGGTGACGGCCGGCTCCCCCGTCCGCGGCCGGATCCGCGGCCTGGCCAGGTACTCCCTCGTGCCCAGGATCGGCCACCGTAACCGGGCTGGCGCCGGCCACCGGGCCCGCCTGCGCGGCCGGCTCCGCTTCGGTTGCCGGCTCCGCCCCGGATGCCGGCCCGGGCTCATCATCCGGTTCGGCCGGCATTATCGACACCGGCCACAGGCGGCGGGCCAGCACCACGTCCGTCTCGGCCGCGTACAGGGTCACCTCGGCCTGCAGGAACAGCCAGGCGAGGAGGCCGAGCACGATGCCGAAGGTGCCGTAAAGCTCCGAGGCCCTGTGCAGCTGGTGGCTGACCACGTAGCCCCCGACGACCTGCAGGACCTGCCAGGAGACGGCGGCGATGGCGGCGCCAGTCCGCAGGCTGCGCCACGGCACCAGGAACCCGGTCGCCATGCGGAAGCCAAGCCAGAACACGCCGAAGTTCAGCACCAGCGAGATCAGCGCGGCCCCGGCCAGGGCACCCGCCCCGCTGATCACGTGCCCGGCACCGCCCGCGAGGCCGGACAGGAAGGTGGTCACGGTGAACCCGATCGCGATCGTGAGCACCAGCGCCGTGGCCAGCAGCTGAGACAGCGGGAAGCGCGGGCGGTCCTCCCGCTTGATGTCCCACACCTCGTACATCGCGTTCTGCATGGCGCCCGCGACGCCGCGGGCGCCGAGCAGCAAGAGCACGAAGCCGATGACCAGCGGAAGGCCGCTCCCGGGTATCGACCCGAGGCTCGCCTTGATCTGCAGGCCGATCACCGGGTACTGAGACAGCGCCGAGGTGAGCAGGGTCTGCTGCAGCGACGGATTGTTCTTGAGCACGATGTTCAGCACCGTGACCAGCACCAGCAGCAGCGGGAAAAGCGCGGCGAACGCGTAGTAGGAGATCAGCGCGGCCAGGTTGCCCGCTTTGTCGTCCCTGAACTTCGTCCAGACCGCTACGGGGAAGGCGAGCACCGCCCGGCGCCGCTGGAACCGGTCAGCCGCCCGCAAGGGCCGGTCGATTGCGCTCATATGCCCCGTGACCTACCCGGATCGCCGCCGCTGACTCCCTCGCCCGCTAGGCCGACCGGGGTATCTGCGCTCACAGCGCGAACGCGATGAGCTCCGGGTCGGCGCAGATCTGAGGTGACGCGGCCAGGTGGGGGCACGCGGTGACGACGACCGTGCCGCCAGACACCTCCGCGCTGCCGCCGAGCCCGGATACGTCGGAGAAGAAATGCGGCCAGGGCAGCGCGACCGGGTTCCAGGCGGCCCGTCCCGCCGTGGTGCTGTAGCCCCAGGCCGCGCCGTTGGCACCGGGGTCGAGGCCGAGCGCGGTGCCGCCCCTGACGACGTACACGTCACCGGATCCTGGCAACGCGGAGCCGGCCACCGAGGTCTGCACCACGCCGGACAGCGGGTCGACCCCGCGCAAAGTGCCGCCCGCGAACGTCAGGTAGACCAGGCCGGCCTCCGGATCGGTCCCCTCGGGCACCGCGCCGCCCCGCGTCCACAGCGCGCCGCCGGTCGATCCGCTGTACGCGGTCACCCCGGCGTCCGACGCGAACAGCACCGCGCCGCCCGCCGCCATCGCCAGCGTGCCGGAGAACGGGCTGCCGAGGGGAGAACTGAGCATATGTTCGGTGCCAGTGGCCAGGTTGATGACCCGCAGCGCGGTCACCGGCGCGGAGCTGAGCGACCCTCCGGCGCCCTCGGCGACGTAGAGCATCTGCGTCTGCCCGTCGACCTCCCAGGACTGGGTGCTGCTGGCCGGGTGGCGCCAGCGGACCCGTCCCGTCGCGTTGTTGTAGCTGGTCACCGCTGACGCGCCGATGACGACGGTGGTCGCGGCGGAGGCGATGACCGCCCCGCCGAACACCGCGGCCGGGTACCGGCGCACTACCGCGCCGGTCGCCGCGTCGACGACCACCTCGGTCCGCGACCGCCCGCTCGGCGCGAGCAGCCCGACGGTGATCACGCCCGGCCAGGCGCGCACCGACATGATCACCGTGCCAGGCGCGGCCGTCAGCGGCAGCTGCCACTGCTGCTTGCCGTGGTCAAGCTGGTAGGCGGTCAGCGTCAGCCCGGCGCCGATCACGGCCAGCCCGTCGCCGACCGCGGCATACGCCTGCCCGTTGGCGGGCACGGTGCCGCCGTCTCCGCCGCCGCTCGCCGCCGTACCGTTGGCGGCGGTTCCGGCTGTCCAGGTCCCGCTGCCAGCCAGCGGAACCGCCCACAGCTGGGCCGCCGCGACCTGGGCGTGGCAGCTGGCCCCCTGGCAGCCGGGCGGGTGCTGGGGCACGTCGGACGCCAGGACAGGGAGCGGCACGATCAGCACGGCGAGCAGGGCGGCCGCCAGCACCAGCCTGCGCAGGGCGGGGTGGTGCGCCGCCAGCCGCCGCAGCGCCAGCCGGGACGACACCGGGCGGCGCGGCGCGCCCGGGCTGTTAAGGCGGTTGAGACGCCGCCGACGTAGCCGCACCGGGTTGGGCCGTAGCCGGCGCGGTCGACGGGAGCGGCCCCTGACCTGCCCGGGCCTCACCAGCCGTCCCGCGTGCCGTCGCGTCACCGTCATGCCGCCTTAGAAAGATCCGCAAAAAGATCCGGCATTAAGGGTAGAACGCGAACACCGCGGCAGGGTGTCATTTGCCGCCCTCCGCACGCCGGCCCGGGCGGTCCTCGATAGCGTTAGCCGAGATACAAGGAGGTACTCATGGCAGACCGCGCACCGCTTCCGTACGACTTCCTGCCCCCGGTCCCCGCGTTCACCGTCACCAGCGACGATGTTACCGACGGGCAACCGCTCAGCGACCGGCACGTCTACAACAGTTTCGGCATGTCCGGGCAGAACGTCTCCCCGCACCTGTCCTGGTCGGGCTTTCCCGCCGAGACCAAGAGCTTCGCCGTCACCTGCTACGACCCCGACGCGCCGACCGGATCCGGTTTCTGGCACTGGATCGTGATCGACATCCCGGCGTCGGTGACCTCGCTGCCAGCCGGCGCGGGCAGCGCGGACGGCGCGGGGCTGCCGCCGGGCGCGTTCCAGGTGCGCAACGACTACGGCACCAAGGACTTCGGCGGCGCGGCACCCCCCGCGGGCGACGAGCCGCACCGCTACGTCTTCGCGGTGCACGCGCTTGACATCGAACCGCTCGGCATCGACTCCGACGTGAGCCCCGCGGTGGCCGGCTTCAACCTGCGGTTCCACACGATCGCGCGCGGCCTCACCGTCCCGGTCTTCGGCCACTGAGCCTGCGGTCGCTGAACCTGCGGGGACTAGGCGTTCGGCCACTGGACGTTCGAGCACTGGACGTTCGAGCACTGGACGTTCGAGCACTGGCGGGCTGCCGCGCACGCGGCACCCGCCGTGCCGGACGGCGGACGGCGGACGGCGGACGGCGGAGACCACCGGGCCCGGTCATGCGTGCGCGGGCGGAGAATTACCCCGAGGTCATTTACTCGGCCGCGTCCTCCGCGGGAACCCCGCCGAGCGCGTCCTTGTGCCGAATCTCATAGTGCTTGGTCAGCGCCGCGCTCGCCTCTCCGGGCCGGTACGCGACGGTACGCTGGCAGATCTCACAGCGGGTAACAGGAAGCTGGGTTACCGTAACGGGGAAACTCTTAGCGGCTGAGCGGGTCATGAACCTTCACCTGCCTAGCTGCCTTATCCGGCAGGCTGGCTGCAATGGGCCGACTGCGGGCAGTCGGAATACCGGTTATTGTCCTTATGATCTTATCCGATGCAAGAACCTGACCCAGAGTTCGCTAGATCGCGGTTGAATACCGATCGCGATCAAACTCTCGTCCGTATTGCCGAACTGGACCGGGACTTCACCGCGATCGTCACCAGCACGCGGGAAGGCTCGGCGGGCGGCGACGACGAGCACGACCCAGAGGGAGCGACCGTCGCGTACGAGCGGCAGCACCTCGCGGCACTGATCTCCCAGGCCCGCGCGCATCTCGACGCCATTGACTCAGCGCTGGAAAAAGTCAAATCCGGCAGGTACGGAATATGCGACATATGCGGCGGCGCCATTGGCGCGGAACGCCTCGCCGCGCGTCCTGCGTCACTCGTCTGCGTTCGCTGTGCGGGCGCCCGACGTTAACGTTAACAACAGATGTCAGACTCACGGCTATTGCAGACCTGGTTAAGAAAACTCCCGGGTGCAAAACGCGACGGAACTAGCCGGGCCGGCCGGCCGTGACCGCACCGGTCTCATACGCGAGGATGACGGCCTGCACCCGGTCCCGCAGGCCGAGCTTCGCCAGCAGATGGGCCACGTGCGTCTTGACCGTCGCCTCGCTGACCACCAGGGCGCCCGCGATTTCGGCGTTGGACCGTCCCCTGGCCACCAGCAGCAGGATGTCGCGCTCGCGGGGGGTCAGTGACGCGAGCCGGGACGGCGACGGCGCGGTCGCGGCGGGCCTGGCCGCGAACGCCTCGATAAGCCGCCTCGTCACTGACGGCGCGAGCAGCGCGTCGCCCGCCGCCGCCACCCGCACGGCCGCGATCAGGTCGGCCCTGGGCGCGTCCTTCAGCAGGAAGCCGCTCGCGCCGGAACGCAGCGCCTCGTACACGTAGTCGTCCAGGTCGAAGGTGGTCAGGATGACCACCTTGGGTGCGCCGGGTCCGGTCTCGGTGAGCTGACGGGTCGCCGCCAGCCCGTCCATCACCGGCATCCTGATGTCCATCAGCACCACGTCAGGGCGCTGGGCGGCGGCGAGGGCGACCGCCTCGGCGCCATCGGCCGCCTCGCCCGTCACCACGACGCCCGATGCCTCCAGAATGAGCCGGAACCCGGCCCTGACGAGCTCCTGGTCGTCGGCGACAAGCACCCGCAGCGGCTCCGTCATGTCAGGGGCTCCGTCACGTCAGGGGCTCCGTCATGTCAGGGGTCCTGTCATGTCAGCGGCAGCCGGGCGGTGACGGTGAACCCGCCGTCGGGGGCCGGCCCCAGGGACAGGGAGCCGCCGCAGGAAGCGACCCGCTCAGCGATCCCAGCCAGGCCGTAGCCGGGCCCGGACGGGATCCCGCAGACCGGCACCGCGGCCTGCGCGGTGTTGCTCACCTCGACGGACAGGTCCGCGGGGCCGTAGCCGACCCGGATGGCGGCGCTGGAGCCTGGCGCGTGCCGCACCGCGTTGGTGAGGGCTTCCTGAACGATCCGGTACGCCGTCAGGTCAATGCCGGGCGGCAGGACCGCTACCGGGCCTGAAACGTCGGATGTCACCGTCAGGCCCGCCTCCCTGGCCGCGTCCACCAGCTCATCAAGGCGGGACATGGACGGAACCGGGGTAAGCCGCGCCCGTTCTGGATCGACGGTGCCTGAGAACCGCAGCACCCCGAGCAGCCGGCGCAGCTCGGTCATCGCGACCCGGGCGGTCGACCCGATGAGGTCGGCGGACGCCGCGGCCGCCTCGGGGCGGGCCGGCAGCAGCGCGCCGACCGCCTCGGCCTGCACGGCCATCAGGCTGACGTGGTGCGCCACCACGTCGTGCAGCTCCCGGGCGATCCGCAGCCGCTCGGCCGCCGCCGCGCTGGCGGCCGCCTCGTCCAGCGCCGCTTCCGCCCGCGCGGCCCTGGTCGCCGCCGCGGCGAGGGCGGCCCGGCGGTACCTGCTCAGCGTGCCCACCGCCCAGGCGGCACCGAAGATGAACACCTGCACGATCGCGTCGTACGGCTGGTTGTGCCCCGACAGCGACTGCGACCAGGCGAGGCCGGCGCACACCCCGGCGACGGTGCACCAGCGCAGCACCCGGCCGCTGCGCTCGGCCACCGTGGCGACGGCGATGGCCGGCGCGAGCGGGAGCGGCGCGTACCCGAAGAGCAGCGCGTCGTAGATGTTGCGGATCAGCCCGGAGGCGATGACCGCCGGCACGGGCACTACCCGGCGCAGCGCCAGCGGCAGGCACTGCCCGGCCACCAGCAGCAGCGCCAGCCACAGCGGGTGCAGCTGAGATCGGTAGGGCAGCAGCGACAGCAGGTTCAGCACCGCCAGCCCCACGGCCAGCACGCTGTCCTGCGCCACCTCGCGCTGCCGGGGCGGCAGTGCCTCGTACCAGCGCGTCACCCTGCTCAGCACGTCGGCTGGACGAGCCGAGCGGCTGAGGCCAGCCCAGCGGTGCGCGCGGCCAGGCTCCACGGCGGCAGGCCGCACCGCGCCGGAGCCCGCGGCGGCACCGGACTCCGTAGCGGTGTGAGCGCCGTCCGCCGACACACCTTCGCCCCGGCCGGCCCCGGCCAGGGCGCCGGGCGTACCGGGTGCCGTCTGTGTCACAGACCGATGGTAACGGCGGCCGGGTGCCCGCGACTATCGGCCGTACAGGCGATACCGCGGTTCATCCTCGCGGCTGAGGCGCCTGCGAAAGGCCGCCGCCGATCATGGCCGTCATGGAGACACTCACGATCGGCGCCCCCGCCCCCGCCGCCGCGCCGCGCTACCTGGCGGACAAGGCGGTCTGGCTGGTAGCCGCGGCCGTGTTCGCCGCGGAGATGGCGCTCAGCGCCAGGTACGGGTACGTCAGGGACGAGCTTTACTTTCTCGCCTCAGGGCGCCACCTGGCGCTCGGCGGCGTCGACCAGCCGGAGCTGACGCCGCTGCTGGCCCGGTTCGACGCCGTCGTCACCGGCAACACGCTGGCCGGGCTGCGGGCGCTGCCCGCGCTCGCGTTCGCCGTGATGGTGCTGCTCACCGCCTCGATGGCACGGACGCTCGGCGCGGACAGACGCGGGCAGCTGGCCGCCGCGGTCGCCACCGCCTGCTGTGCCGAGTACCTGGGCGCGATGCACGAACTGACCACCACCGTGCCTGACTTCCTCTGCTGGACGGTGGCGCTGCTGCTGGTGACCAGACTGCTTGCCAGCGGCGATCCCCGCTGGTGGCTGGCCGTCGGCGGCGCCGCAGGAATTGGCCTGGCGGCCAAGTGGAACATCGGCTTCCTGGCGGCCGGGCTGCTGCTCGGGTTCGCCTGCACGCCCGCCGCAAGGCCGCTGCTGCGCAGCCGCTACCTGGCCGCCGGGGCACTGCTCGCCGCGCTGCTGGCCGCACCCGACTTCGGCTGGCAAGCGGCGCACGGCTGGCCGAACTTCGCCGTATTCCACGCACTCCAGCAGGACGCGTGGAGCAACCGGGCGAGCTACTGGCCGGGGCAGATCCTGTACACCAGCATCGTGCTGGTGCCGCTCTGGGTACGCGGGGCGGCGTGGTCGCTGCGCTCGGCCCGGTACCGGCCGCTGGGGATCGCGGCGGTGGCGGTGATCTTGGCGCAGTTCGCGCTCGGCGGCAAGACGTACTACCCGGGCGGCATCTACACGTTCCTGTTCGCGGCCGGGGGCGTCGCGTTCACCACCGGGGCGGGCATCGCCAGGGCCCGGTTCAGCGCGGCGGACTCGACCGGGACGGCCGCCACTGGGACGGTCACTACCGGACGGAGCGGTCCCCGGCCGGTGCTGCGGCTGGTGGCCCTGTACTGTGCCGCCGCCGCCGTCTGCTCGGTGATCTCGCTGCCGCTGCTGCCCGCCGCGGCGCTCGCCCGGTTCCCGGTGCAGAAGATCAACTACGACCTCGGCGAGGAGATCGGCTGGCCAGCCGAGGTTCAGCTGGTAGCGGGGGTATGGCACGGGCTGACGCCGGCCCAGCGGGCGCGGACGACGCTGCTGGCCGGCAACTACGGCGAGGCAGGCGCGATCGACCGGTACGGTCCGTCGCTCGGCCTGCCGGCCGTATACAGCGGCGCCAACAACTTCTGGCTGTGGGGACCGCCGCCAGCCGCCGACACCGCGGCCATCGCCCTCGGCGTCGACCCGGCCGTGCTGCGCCGCGAGTTCACCCATGTCAGGGAAATCGCGGTGTGGAACAACGGGCTCGGGGTGTCCGACGACGAGCAGGGCACCGCGGTCTACCTGGCCACCGGGCTGCGGGAAGCGTGGGCGGCCACGTGGCCGGCCTTCCGCGATTACTCGTAGCGCCTGGACGGGCCGCGGGCTAGGCCAGCCGCTCGCCGCAGCCGGCCCCGTCGTAGCCGGGCAGGCTGGCCAGCTGGGCCAGCAGCCACGGCGAGGCGAGCACCTTGAGCAAGGCCTGCACCTCGCGCGAGCCGGCGTGCGGTGCGGGGATGACGAGGCTGAACCGTTCTTCCGCGAGCGGGACGAAGGCCAGCCCGTAGGCGCGGGCGGCCGGCTCGCTGGCGACGCCTGCCGCGGCCAGGCCCGCGCTGACGGCCGAGGCGACCTGCAGGTGACCGGTCGCCTGGGTGTCGTAGCCTGGCAGGTCCGCCGCCTCAAGGCCGAGGCGCAGGCGCTCGCCGTCGAGCAGCCGGCGGGCTTCGGCGCCGGGCTCGCGGTTGACGATACGCAGCCGGTTCCTGGCGATCGAGTCGAGGCCGCTGACCACCGAGCTGAGCTCGGGCCGCAGCGCGATGCCCTCGCGCCAGGCGGTGAAGCCGACCAGGCCGGCCCCGTCGGGCAGCTGCCGTCCGTCCTCGTCGTCGTCCCTGGCCTGCCCGCCGTTCTTGGTGTGCACCCCGGCCGCGTGCACCAGGCCCTGGCGGGCCAGCCGGAGGGCCGCGCCCGAGCCGCAGGGCCACCAGGCGAAGGCGACCGGCGGGTCGAGCAGTGCCAGCGGGGTGGCCAGCAGCGGCAGCGCCGGGTCACACCCCGCGACGAGGAGCGTCGGCCGCAGCGGCGCCATCGGGCGGACTGAGATCGGGCCGGGCTGCCCAGCCTGGCCCACGGCGAGCCCGCTGGCCGGCAGGAAGCCCTGACCTGTTCCCGGGTCGCCGCGCAGCGGCAGCGCGACGAGGCGGTCACCCACCGGGACCAGCGATACCCGGTCTCCGGGGCCGGTCACCGGGGCGATGCTCAGCGCCGTCACCGCCGCGGCCGGCTCACCGGGGCCGAACAGCTCCTCCACCGTGAGGCCGAGGGCGCGGGCGAGCGCCAGGGCGACCCGCAGCGAGGGGTCGGAGTGTCCCGACTCGACCGCGGACACCGCCTGCCTGCTTACCCCGGCCATCGCCGCGAGCTGCTGCTGTGAGAATCCGCGCGCCTGACGCGCGAGGCGCAGGTTACCCCCGTGGCCGGCCGGTACTTCCGTCATGTACGGATGGTAGGCGATCGCGTACCCGGTGACCGGGGCTGCCTATGATCCGGTGCTATGAAGAGCGAGATCATCCGGGTCAGGACCGGAGCACAGGACACCGTGGCCGACATCACCGGCGAGTGCGCCGAGTTCGCCCGCTCCGCGTCCGGCGGCGGCGACGGCCTGCTGCACGTGTTCGTGCCGCACGCCACGGCCGGCGTCGCCCTGCTCGAGACCGGCGCAGGCAGCGATGCCGACCTGCTGTCCGCGCTCGCCGCGCTGCTGCCCGCCGACGACCGCTGGCAGCACGCGCACGGGACCCGCGGGCACGGGCGGTCGCACGTGCTGCCCGCCATCGTCGCGCCGTACGCGACGATCCCGGTGATCGGTGGCCGGCTGGCGCTCGGCACCTGGCAGTCCATCACCCTGGTGGACGTGAATGTCGACAATCCGGACCGGCAGGTGCGGCTGTCGTTCCTGGCCGGCTGAGCGGCCCGCGCAGGTCGCAGCCCTGGTTACCAATGAGATAACTACCCGATGAGGCGGTGGCGACGGCATCCGGTTACGGATACCGTAGGAGTCCCCGATCAGGTTTCATGTCGCCAACCGCCTGCAGCGACGCACGGCACCGGCGGATGAGTTGTCGGCCCGCCCGGCCTGATAGCTGTTTGATGATGAGGTGATGACGACCATGGCCCGCATCGTTGTCATTGGCGACTTGATGACGGACACCGTCGCGCACGCGACCCTGCCGCTAGCCCGCGGCAGCGACACGCCCGCGAAGGTAACCACCCACGGCGGCGGCTCCGGCGCCAACGTGGCCGCCTGGCTCGGCGCCGACGGCGCCGACGTGGCGTTCATCGGCCGCCGCGGCGCGGACATCGCCGGCCGGAACCGCGACATGGAGCTGATGGGCTACGGCGTCGACGCGCGACTGGTGATGGACCCCGAGCGGCCCACCGGCACCTGCGTCGTCATGGTGACGCACAAGGGCGAGCGGACGATGCTGTCCGACCCCGGCGCGAACGCAGCGCTGTCGCCTGACGACCTCCCGCCCGACTTGTTCGTGCCAGGCGCGCACCTGCACGTCTCCGGGTACACGCTGCTGTCGGAGGGATCGCGCTCGTCCGCGCTGGCGGCGCTCGACTTCGCGGGCCGGGTCGGCATGTCGACCTCGGTGGACGGCGCGTCAGCGGCGCCGCTCGAGCGGGTCGGGGCAGAACCCTTCTTCGAGCTGACCGGCAACGCGCTGCTGCTGTTCGTGAACACCGCCCAGGCGCGGGTGCTCACCGGCCGCGAGGATCCCGAGGCGGCCGCGCGGGTGCTCACCGCCTGGTACCCGCAGGTGGTCATCAAGCTGGGCGGGGACGGCGCGCTGTTCTTCGCCAACGGCCGTCCTCCTGTGCGGGTGCCCGCTCCCCCGGTTGAACGCGTCATCGACGGAACGGGGGCTGGCGATGCGTTTATCGCCGGCTTCCTGCCGGCGTGGCAGGACAAGAAGCCGCCGATGGAGGCCCTGGCCAGCGGCTGCCGCCTGGCCGCGCACGCGCTTAACCTCATCGGCGCCCGCCCGATTATGTAATTCACGTTAAGAAAGTTCCGGCGCGCGCGTTGACACATGTGTGATAGTCAATCCGTCATGACGGGATTCCTGACGGAATTGTTTTCTCTTGAGGGCCGGGTGGCAGTTGTTACCGGCGGGAGTTCTGGGATCGGCGAGGCGATGGCCTCCGCGCTGGCCTTCGCCGGCGCGCGGGTGGTGATCGTCGCGCGCGACCCGACCAGGCTGTCGGCCACCTGCAAGTCGATGCGCGACGCGGGCTGCGAGGTCGCCTGGGTCAGCGCGGACCTGTCCGACCGGGCCGAGGTCCGCCGGGCCGCGTCATCGGCCGCCGCGGCCTTCGGTGAGCCGGACATTTTGGTCAACTGCGCCGGGGTGAACCTGCGGCCGCCGCTCGGGTCGCTCTCGGAAGAACACTGGGACCTGATGATGGAGGTCAACCTGACCGCGCCGTTCCTGCTCGGTCAGCGCTTCGGCCCGGCGATGGCCGCCCGCGGCTGGGGGCGGATCATCAACGTCACCTCGCAGCAGGCACAGCGGGCGTTCGGCAACAGCGGTGGGTACGGCCCGTCTAAGAGCGGGCTCGCCGCCCTGACCCGGTCGCAGTCCGAGGCATGGGCGCCGTCAGGAGTGACCGTGAACTCGGTCTGCCCCGGGTTCGTCTCGACGCCGCTGACCGTCGAGGTGGCCTCCGACCCGGTCCGGTCGGCGGCGCTGGCCAAGCGGACCCACAGCGGCAGGAACGGCGAGCCATCGGACTTCGCGGGCGTGGCCGTCTTCCTCGCCTCCCCCGCCAGCGCCTGCATCACCGGCCAGACGATCTACGCCGACGGCGGCTTCTCCGGCGCCTGAGCCGATATCCCCGGCGGGGCCTTGCGAGCACCCGCCGGGGCGGAGCGTCAGGGGGCGCGGAAGGGGGTGCCCAGGTGGGCTAGGGTCCTGGTGATTGCGTTGCCTGAGCCGTCGCGCCTGCCGGTCATCTCTGACAGGTCGACGATGACGCCCGTCTCGGTCGCGCCGAAGACCGGGGCCGGACCGATCCACGCCTGCACCAGGCCGTCCTCCCCCTTGAGGAAGCGCTGGCAGCGGACACCGCCGGTGGCCCTGCCCTTGGCCGGGTACTCGCTGAACGGTGTGACCTTGACGGAACCGCCGCCTGTGCCTGGCAGTGCGTCCGAGCGGCCGGCCACCGTGACCACGACCGCCTCGGCGGCGGGATCGGCGGCCGGGCCAGTCCCCGTGCCTGGCACGCGGGCGGCCGGGCCGATCGCGCCGAACCAGACCACGCCGGCCCCGTCGTCGAGCCGGACGCCGGCCATACCCGCGGCCGGGCGGCCCTGCGGGCGGACGGAACTGGCCGGGAAGTGCAGCAGCTGCGCCTCGCTGGTGATGAACACCAGCTCAGCGTCCTCGCCTGTGAGGTAGGCGGCGCCAACCACCCGGTCGTCTTCCTTGAGCGTGATGAGCTCGAACTCGTCGCGGTTGGCCGGGTAGTCCGGCTGTACCCGCTTGACGACGCCGGACGCGGTGCCGAGGGCCACCCCGGCCGACTCACCGCCGTCCAGGGACGCCAGCGCGAGCACGGTCTCGCCGTCAGCCAGGCCGGCCACGAACTCGGCGACGGGATGCCCGGCCGCCAGCACGCCCTCGGCTGAGCCGGCGGACGCCGACGGCCCGGCCGGTATCTCGATGACGCTCATCCTGATCATCCGCCCGGCACTGGTCACCGCGCCGATGGTGGCCCGGGCGGTGGTCTGGACGGAGCACGCGACCAGGTCGGCGGCGCTGCCCGCGGCAGGGGCGGGGGAACTGGCGGAGCGACGCCCCCGTTCTGGCTGATTCTGGTTGTCTGCGGTGGGCAGCGGCACGCGAGCCAGCAGCCCCGTCTGGGACAGCA
>DASYAD010000427.1:0-12097 GCA_036501515.1 Trebonia sp.
GCCGGGTCGGTGCCGGCGAAGGACGGCCGCCTGATCTGCGGGATGTGCACCTGGGAGCCGTTGTAGCCGGAGAAGCCCCCGCCGCCGTTGGGAAAGTTGAGCGTCGCCTCGATCACGGTGACGCCGCCGGCCAGCATCAGCGTGATCAGCGCCAGGTAAAGGCCGCGCAGCCGGAGTGCGGGCAGCGTGATCAGCGACCCGATGACCATCGTGACCAGGCCGGCCTCGATGATCACCAGGATGTACGGCTGACCGGTGGCGAACAGCAGCCGCGCCCCGACCCAGGCGCCGATCGTCAGCACCGCGAGCTGGCCGAGGGAGTACAGGCCGACCCGGCCGACCAGCACTCCGAGGCCGAGCGTGACGATCGAGTAGATGGCCACCTGGGTCATCGTGTCCGTGTAGTACGCCGACATCAGCGGCGGCAGCGCGAACAGCGCGAGCAGCAGCAGCACCACGATGACGGCGGCGCGGGTGAGCGTGCGCCGGTCCATGACGGGAGCGCGCGGAGCGGGGGCGGGTGCCCGGGGATCTACGGCGTCGATCACTGCCGCCTCACCCTTCCTCGCGCGAGCGGGTCATGACCTGGCCGCGCGACATGACGAGCAGGGCGATCGTAGCCAGCACGAACGGCGTCATGTCCTGGTAGTTGCTGATCTGGGTTATCGGCGTGATCAGGTCGTGCACCAGGCCGATGACCAGCGCGGCGACGAACGTGACGGGGATCGAGCGCAGCCGCCCGATCAGGGCCGCGGCCAGTGAGGAGATCACCACCGTGAACACCAGGGTGGTGTCGTCGAGGGCGGACAGGTCGGCCAGCAAGATGCCGGCGATGCCGGAAAGCAGCCCGCAGCCTAGCCAGGCGGCGGCCTCGACCCGGCGCACCGGGACGCCGAGCGTGGCGGTGATCTCCCGGTCGTTGGCCATCGCCCGCATCGCGGTGCCGAGCTTGGAGTAGCGCAGGAACGCGCCGGTTCCGATGGTGATAGCGATACCGAGCGCGAGCGCGATGACTTGCGTCCAGTTCACCTGGAGCTGTCCCATTGAGAACCCGCCGTTGTCGGTCGGGAACGAGATCGACGGCGACTGCCCGCCGCTGGTCGGCCAGCCCAGGTCGATGACGCCGAAGAGGACGAGAGCAAGGCCCAGCGTCGAGATGGACTGGACGAGCGGGCCGCGCCCGGCCAGAGCCGGGCCGAAGATCATGCCGTAGCCGAGTGTCACGACCCCGCTGAACAGGATGCAGGTAATCCAGCCGACCCAGCCGGGATTCCCCCCTTGAATGATGGAGTATGCGATAAAGGCCCCCATCGCCCCGACCGCGCCGAACGCGAGGTTGAGTACCCCGGTGGCCCGGTAGAGAACGACCAGCCCGACCCCGGACAGGGCATACACCCCGCCCAGGGCCAGGCCAGTCACGATGTAGGGCTGAAATTCGGCCCAACTCGGCATGTAAGTGTTTCAGTCCCTTGGAGTTTGCTTGGCGACGGTTGCTAGGAGGCCATCGGCGCCGTGCCGGCGATAGCCCGGTAGGCGGCGATCTGCGGGTCGTCGGCGGAGATCAGGGTGCACCCGCCGCCCGAGGATGCCTGGACGAACTTGCCGTTGTCCGGGGTGACTGTGTAGTCCATGTTGTTCGGGATGTGCTCGGAGTAGTTGCCGTAGGTGTAGCCCTGGCAGAGCATGCCCGTCTTGTAGTCGGAGACCGCCTGGAGGGCGGCGCTCACCGAGGCGATGGTGTAGTCGCCCTTGACGCTCTCCAGGGCGTGCGTCGCGATCTCGCCGATCGTGAAGCCCATCTCGGAGAACGAGCCGACGCCGCCGGAGACGTTCGTGCCGTACTGCTTGAGGATGGCGTCGAACAGCTGCGCGGTCGCGCTGGTGTTCCCGTCAAGCGGGGTCAGCTCGGCGTTGACGAACAGCTTGTTGTTCCATTTCGGGCCGAGCGAGGTCGCCAGGAAGTCGGTGTTGCACGGGGTGGAGCAGGCCCAGTACTTGACCCGGTCCTCCAGGTTGAGTTTCTGCGCGGCCTGCAGGATCAGCAGCGCCTCGGGCGGGGTGAAGTTGAGCACCACCGCGCCGCTCGGGCCCGCGGCGGTGACCAGCTTGGTCGCGATCGCGTTGGCGCTGGTGATCGGCACGTTCTCGGTGAAGTCCTGGATCGAGACGCCCTTGGCCTTGGCGATCGCGTTCGGCCCGGCCGCGATGTAAGCGGTGCCGGGGACGTTCGACTGGTCGAACGCGACCTTGGTCGCGCCCTGCGACAGCACGTAGGAAGTCGCGCCATCCGAAGAGTAGCGCGGCCCCATGTTCACCGAGGCGGTGTTCGGTGTCGAGTAGCACTCGGGGTCGATGCCGGCGCCCAGGACGTCGATGCCAACGCTCTTCCAGTAGGCCGCGTCCACCGAGCACTCGATGATCGAGCTGCTGCCCATGATGCCGACCACGTGGTCGCTGGTCACCAGCTGCTTGGCCAGCGAGGCGATCTGCCCCGGGTTGGTCTGCTCGGTCACCGGGAAGAACTTGACCGGGTGGCCGTTGATCCCCCCGTTGGCGTTCACGCAGGCGAAGTACGCGCCCGTCATGTTCTCGATGTCGCTGAAGTCGGTGCCCGGCTGCTTGGTGTTGATCGCACCGATATTGATCGGGGTCCCGGTCGCCGCGACGCCCGGGTTGGTGCCGCACGACGAGGTGGAGACGGTGCCGGCGCTCGCGGAAGAGGTCGACGCGGAGGACGCGGCGCCGCTCGCGGCCGGCGCGCTCGAGGCCGAAGCGGCGCTACTGCTCGAACTCGAGCTTGAGCCCGAGCTGCATGCGGCAAGGACGCCGAGCGACAGCGCGGCCGCGGCCGCGGCCGCTGCCCGTGTCCGCCAGCGGACGGATCTATTCATGTGCTCTGCCTTCTGGTGGCTAACGACGAAATCATTTTCATCCGAACGGAAGCGTGCTCCGCCTCGCGGCGGCGCTCCGCTTGCGACGGGCTAGCCCAAGAAGACGCCGTTTACCAGGTCCACAAGTCAACGGTGCTTCTTTGCACTGGTTAAGCGATGTGGTTCGAGTTCCAGCAGGTATCGATTGTTCTCTGGATTATGGTCATGCCTCCAGGCGAGTCCTACCCCCTGGAGAGAACGGTTTCATCACATTTCGCCTTTTAGCGACCCCTCCTTCGCCTGCTCGAGGCCGCATTACGGGACCTCGGCACGAGCCGAACTTATTGGCGACGATCGCATGGCGGCTGACCCGGAACAATTACCCCGGCCGCCAAAGTCACCGCAGAATATACTGCGGCCGGCCACAAACATTTAAGTAACTCTGGTTAACAGCAGCATCACCAGTGGCAGGATACGGACAAGTCGTGCCCGTCCGTTACCAACAGGCCACTTCCCGGCTTTTCGGGCATGCCTGACGGCGCTTTTTGCTGTTATCGGCAACATAGACAATCGTAAACATTTTAGGAAAACCCGGCGGAACTGACTTATGACAAAACCAGAAAAAGCAGGTGTCCCCCCGCAAAAGCGGGGGACACCTGGGGTGGAAACGCGCCGGCCGCGCCAGGAGAGCCTGACGCGGCCGGCGAAACGAGCAGGGAACGCGAGATCTGGTCCCTTGAAGGTGCGGCTGGGCTAGGCGAGGCCTGCCTGGGTGCGGAGCTGGTCTGCCTTGTCGGTGCGCTCCCAGGTGAAGCCGTCGCCGGTGCGGCCGAAGTGGCCGTAGGCGGCGGTCGGCTGGTAGACCGGGCGGCGCAGCTCGAGGTCGCGCAAGATGGCACCGGGCCGCAGGTCGAAGTTCTCGTTGACGAGCTCGACGATCGCCTTGCGGGAGATCTTCTCGGTCCCGAACGTCTCGACAAGCAGCGACAGCGGGCGGGCGACGCCGATCGCGTAGGCGACCTGGACCTCGGCGCGGTCGGCCAGCCCGGCCGCGACGATGTTCTTGGCGACGTACCGGGCGGCGTAGGCGGCCGAGCGGTCCACCTTCGACGGGTCCTTGCCCGAGAAGGCGCCGCCGCCGTGGCGGGCGAAGCCGCCGTACGTGTCGACGATGATCTTGCGGCCGGTCAGGCCGGTGTCGCCGACCGGGCCACCGATGACGAAGCGGCCGGTCGGGTTGCAGTAGAACTCGTCCCGCAGCCGGGCCGGGTCGTACAGGTCGGCGGGCAGCACCCGGGTGACGACTTCCTCCCACAGCGCCTCGGGGAGCTTGGACTCCACCCCGTCCTGGTGCTGGGTGGAGATCAGCACCTTCTCGATCTCGACCGGGCGGCCGTTGTCGTCGTAGCGGACGGTGACCTGCGTCTTGCCGTCAGGACGGAGGTAGGGCAGCAGCCCGCTGTGCCGGACCTCGGACAGCCGCTTGGACAGCTTGTGCGCGAGGATGATCGGGGTCGGCATCAGCTCGGGCGTCTCGTTGGTCGCGTAGCCGAACATCATGCCCTGGTCGCCCGCGCCGATCTTGTCAAGCGGGTCCTCCGAGCCGCCGACCCGGCCCTCGTGGGCGGTGTCGACGCCCTGGGCGATGTCCGGCGACTGGCGGTCCATCGCGACGATCACGCCGACGGCGTTGCCGTCGAAGTAGTACTCGCCGTTGTCGTAGCCGATCTCGTTGACCACATTGCGGGCGACCGCGGCGTAGTCGATCGTCGAGGAGGTGGTGATCTCGCCCGCCACCACGATGAGGCCGGTGGTGAGCATCGTCTCGCACGCCACCCGGGACAGCGGATCTCCGGCGAGCGCCGCGTCGACGACGGCGTCCGAGATCTGGTCGGCGATCTTGTCCGGGTGCCCCTCCGTCACCGACTCGGAAGTGAAGAGGTATCCGCTATCCATGGCTGTCTCCTGGTGAGTGGGAGTCACGCTCTCCCGAAGCGGGAGAAGAGTTGGCTGGTATTGACGTTGTTAGGGCTGACCGGGCAATCGCTGCGCCAGCTACCATAGCGCGAAGCTTGCTCCTTGCCACCTCAGGTGCGAGGTGGCGCAGTCCGCAGTCGGGGTTGACGACCAGCCGGGCCGGGTCCACGTACTCGAGCGAGCGGCTGATCCTGGCCGCTACCAGCTCCGCGGTCTCCACGGTGGACGACTTCACGTCGATCACGCCGAGGCCGAGGGCTGACGGCCAGCCGTACTCTTTGATGAGCCGCAGGTCGTCGAGGCCCTTCCGGGCGAATTCTAGGACAAGCTGGTCGATCCGCGCCTCCAGAACGGCGGGGAACAAGAAATCGTAGTGACCTTCCCAGGACGGCCGGGCATAGCGGTTGCCGTAGCAGACGTGCAGCGCCCAGGTCGCCGGGACGCCGTCGGTGACGATGTTCACCGCCTCGACGGCCAGCGCCGCCTGTTCCGGGTAGCCGGCCAGGAACGGCTCGTCGATCTGCAGGAACCGCGCGCCGGCCGCCGCCAGAGCGCGCGCCTCGGTGTTCAGCCGCCGGGCCAGCGCGCGCACCAGGTCGGCCGGGTCGCGGTAGGCGCCGTCGCACACGGTGATCCGGCGCGACAGCGAGAACGGGCCGGTGAACGAGAACTTCACCGGCCGGTCGGTGAGCGCGCGGGTGAATTCGAAATCCCGGGCCAGGCCGAGGCCCGCGGGCCGCGGCTGCGCCGGGTCGGCGCTTTCGTCCGGCAGCGGCGCCGCGACGGACGCGTCGTAGTAGTCGTAGTAGTCCGCCTTGGCCCGCCGGGCGATGCGCACGCCGGGAACCCGGGCGAGGAAGTAGTCGATGTCGTTGTCACGGCGCAATTCGCCGTCGGAGACGATATCGATGCCCGCCCGCTCCTGGTCGTTGACGGCGGCCTTGATCGCGACCTCGTGGATCTCGGTCAGGTGGGCGGCGCTGATCCGCCGCTGGTAGTACTCGGTCTTCAGCCGTTCGAGCCACTCGGGCACGCTGTAGGAGCCCACCACCGTGGTGGGCAGCAGCGGCAGCCGCGCATCGGAGTCCCGCGTCACCCGCGCTCAGTCCCTGACTTCGACCGTGAGCGTTTTCACGTTGGACGCCGGACGCTGGGCGAACGGTGAGAAGCGGACGTCGAACCCGCGCCTGCTCGCGATCAGCTGCAGCAGCGGCCCGTTGACCCAGTTGACCACCGAGCCGTCGTACTTGCCAGGCCCGAAGAACCCGTGACGGTACTCGCCGTGCGCCGTGGTGAACAGGTCGTGGCAGACGATCCGGCCGAACGGGTGGAGCAGCGGCAGGGTGTCGGTGAACGACGACAGGGCACCGTTGGACACGTGCATCCGCACGTCGCCCTCGGCGGCGAGCAGCGGGCGCAGGATCTCCCCGGTGAGCGCCGGCGTGATCTGGTAGGTGTCGAGGCCCTCAAGCGGCACGTACCGTTCCGCCTGGCGCAGTTCCTGCCAGACCGCCTGCCAGAACAGCACGGCCTGGCCGGTGTCGGGGAACTTGTCAGGCTGCGACTCGGCCAGCAGCTCAGGCCCGATGCGCAGCAGCCGCCCGGTGAGCGGGGCGATCTCCGCCCGCCCGAGCCCGAACCTGGCCGCGATCGCGTCAGCGGCCGTTACGGACAGGCAGGACCTGGTCTGCACCAGGTAGGTCCGGCCGCGGATCGACGCGACCTCGTCGCTCGGCAGGTTGTCGTAGACGTTAGAGATGTAAACGAGGAAGGCCTTGCCCGCGAGGAACCCGACCGTGCCGGACAGCCGGGTCGCCTCCAGCACGAGCCCGGAGACGTGATCGCCGTGGTGCGCCACCTCCTGGCGGGCCCGGTCGAGCACGTGCGGCGAGTAGTCGCCCATCAGGTACTGCAGCCGCCGGTAGTAGTCGCGGCCGTGCCGGCGGTCAAGCTCGGCGAACTCATCCAGCCAGGTGCGCGCCTGCCCGCCGTTGCCGACGCCGAGTTCCATCACGTACAGCTGGTCGGGGAGCGCGCGCCTGCGGGCCAGCTCGTCCCAGCGGGAGAACAGATCGAGGATGACGTCGCGGGCGGCGCCGGTGTTGCGCCCGTCGGACGCGCCGCCAGGCAGGCTCTGCTCGTACTCCTTGCCGGTGACCTTCTCCCAGGCGTCCAGGGCCTGCCAGTACAGCGCGTTGAAGCGCCACACGCAGCTGGCCGAGCCCGGCACCCACGGCTCCAGCCAGACCCGGTCGCCCGGCGCGCGGCCGGCGTCCGCCAGGGCCGCTGTCACCGCGGCGGCGACATCTGTTTCCGGCCGCGCGGCCCGGCGCAGGTCGACCGCTAGCTCGTAGCCGTCGACCGCCGCCGTGGGCGAGTCGGCCGCGATCACCGGGCGGACCATGGCGGTGTCGCGGAAGTTCGACTTGTACTGAATCCAGTCGCAGACCACCCGCGCCGTGGCCAGGTCGACGTCCGACTGGCACAGCGCCTCGACCAGCGGGCTCAGGGCCGCCCTGGCGCCCGCCGACTCCCGCAGCCGGCGCACCGCCCTGATGTCAATCTCCACGACGAGCCTGTCCCCCGGCTGACCGCGGCACGCCTGCCCGCCGGCACGGTGACGGGTCGTTACGGTCTCTCACGCTCCTCATGCTGCCCCCAGCCGGCGCCCGGGGACATCCGCCCGCCGCACAAGCTTCGCGAGACCGCCTTGGTGCAGCCGAACAAAAGGCAACAGGCCGGACGCGGCGTCCGGCCTGCTGCATCCGCACAGGTCAAGGAGGCCTCACCGGCGGAAACCATCAGCTGAAGCGGCTCACCACCTGCTCGCCGAGCAGCTCGACGTGGGCCACGTCAGAGGGCCCGTAGAGGTGCAGGTACACCGTGTCGGCGCCCTGGCCAGCGAGGTCCTCGACCACCCGGATGAGATCGCCGGCGTACCCGGTGACCCCGGCGGCGAGCAGCCGCGCGCCGGGTTCGCCGAGGGACTCCTTGCGGCGTTCCAGGTCGGCGGCGTCCCGGCCGACGCACGTCGGCACGGTGGCGGACAGCCGGATCCCGGCCGGGTCGCGGCCGACCACGTCTTCGCAGACGCGCCGGAAGTTGGCGTACCGCTCGCGCAGGTCGAGGCCGAGCGCGCCGTTGAACTCGTCCGCGTACCTGGCCGCGAGCGCCGGGGTGCGCCTGGTGCCCGCTCCCCCGATGATGATCTTCGGACGGGACGCCCAGCGCGGGATGCTCGCGCAGTCGGTGACCTGGTAGTGCTTCCCGTGGAAGCTGAACCGCTGTCCCGGTTTGGTGTCCCAGATGCCGGTGAGGATCGCGAGCTGCTCTTCGAGCTTGTCGAACCGCTCGCCGAGCGGCGGGAAGGGGATGCCGAAGTAGTTGTGCTCGCGCTCGTACCAGGCGGCGCCGATGCCGAGCTCGGCCCGGCCGCGCCCAGACTGGCCGGCGCTCATCTGGTCGACGGTCGCGACCTCCACCGCCAGCTGGCCTGGCAGCCGGAACGTGCTCGCGTTGACCAGCGTGCCGAGCCGGACCCGCTCGGTCTGCACGGCCAGGCCGGCGAGCGTGGTCCAGGAGTCGGTCGGCTGGTAGCCCGTGTCGTCGGCGTCGATGCCGAGGTAGTGATCAGAGCGGAAGAACGCGTCGAACCCGCCGTTCTCCGCCGCCTGGGCCAGGGCGAGGATCTGCGCGTAGCTGGCGCCGTGGTGCGGTTCAAGTAGAACCCGCAGCCGCATCCGGTTGTCCCTTCAGTTGGGGTATTTCGTCACAGAAACCGCCACCCGGCAGTCGGAACGAGGCCGGGTGACAGTGTCAGCTGGCACCGTTCTGTATGCCGGTGGGGACTTTGACCTGGGTTTCCTCGGGTGCCGGGCCGGTCAGCGGGAAGTGACAGGCGACCAGGTGGCCGGGTGCTAGCTCGCGCGGCTCAGGCACCTGCTCCGCGCACCGGTCGGCCGCGCGCGGGCAGCGGGTGCGGAACCGGCAGCCGGACGGCGGGCTGATCGGCGACGGCGGCTCGCCGCGCAGCGTCGCGGTGGCCCGCGCCGTGCCAGGCTCGGTCGACGGTATCGAGTCGAGCAGCGCCCTGGTGTACGGGTGCAGCGGCTGCTGGTAGACCGATTCGCCCGGTCCGACCTCGCAGAACTTGCCCAGGTACATCACCGCGACCCGGTCGCTGACCTGCTTGACCAGGGCCAGGTCGTGCGCGATGAACAGGTAGGACAGGCCGAGCTCGCGGCGGAGCCGTTCGAACAGGTTGAGCACCTGCGCCTGGATGAGCACGTCGAGCGAGGAGACCGCCTCGTCGCAGATCAGCAGCGACGGCTCAAGCGACACGGCCCGGGCGATGGCGACCCGCTGCGCCTGACCGCCTGACAGCTCGCGCGGGTGCCGCTTGGCGTACCGCGCCGGGTCGAGGCCGACCAGGTCGAGCAGCTCGTCGACCCGCTTGCGGCGGGTGTTCCTGGTGCCGACCCCGTGCGCGGTCAGCGGCTCTTCGACGATGGAGCGCACCTGCCACTTGGGGTCGAGCGAGCCGAACGGGTCCTGCCAGACGAACTGCATGTGCCGCCGCGCCTCGATCAGCGCCCGGCCGCGCAGCCTGGTCAGCTCCATGTCGCGGAAGAGCACCGAGCCCGACTTAGGCCGCGGCGCCTGCAGCACGGCCCTGGCCAGGGTCGACTTGCCCGAGCCGGTCTCGCCGACGATGCCGAGGGTCTCGCCGGGCGCGATGTCGAACGACACGCCTGACACCGCCTGGACGACGCCGCCGCGGGCGCCGCCTGCCTCGCGGACGGTGAACTCCTGAACCAGGTCGCGCGCGGACAGCAGTGCCTGCCTGTTGTCCGCGGGCTGCGTGGCCGCTTGCTCCGCTGGTGCCCCGGTCATGCCGCACCTCCGTTCTCGCAGGGATGCCAGCAGGCCCACCGGTGCCCCGGCGCGTGCTCGGCCAGTGCGGGCTCCTTCGCCCGGCAGTCGTCCGCGCTGGCCGGGCAGCGCGGCGCGAACGAGCAGCCGGGCGGCAGCATCGCCGGGTCCGGCGGGCGCCCGCTGACCACCGGCAGCTCGGTGTGCGCGGCGCGTTCCAGGTGCGGTATCGCGTCGAGCAGCGCGCGGGTGTAGCGCATGCGGACGGTGCCGCCCGCACCGAACAGCCCCTTGGCCGGGGCCTGCTCGACGATCTTGCCCGCGTACATGACGACCACCTCGTCCGCGTAGGAGGCGGCCAGGCCCAGGTCGTGGCTGATGAAGATCAGCGCCATGTCCAGTTCCTGCTGCAGCTCGAGCAGCAGCTCCATGATCTGCGCCTGGGTGGTCACGTCGAGCGCGGTGGTGGCCTCGTCGGCGATGAGCAGCTTCGGGCGGCAGGCGAGGGCCATGGCGATGACCACGCGCTGCCGCATCCCGCCTGACAGCTGGTGCGGGTACTCGTGGAAGCGCCGCTCGGCGGCCGGGATGCGGACGAGCCGCAGCAGGTCGACCGCCTGGGCGTTCGCGTCTGACCTGCTCACCTGGCGGTGCGTCCTGATCGCCTCGGTGATCTGCCGTCCGACGCGCATCGTCGGGTTCAGCGACCGGGCCGGGTCCTGGAACACCATCGCCATGTCGCTGCCCCGGTGCCTGCGCAGCTGGGCGTCGGACAGGCCGATCAGCTCAGCTCCGCGCAGCCGGGCGGACCCGCTGATCGCGGCGCCTGACGGCAGCAGGCCCATGATGGCGCGGCAGCCGACGGTCTTGCCTGACCCCGACTCGCCGATGATGGCGAGGGTGCGGCCCGCTTCGACCTGGTAGCTGACCCCGTCCACGGCGCGGATCTCGCGGCCGCCGGCCGCGAAGGCGACCCGCAGGTCCTCGACGGCGAGCAGCGGCTGGTCCGCCCGGACTGACCGGGGGCTCGCTGGGGCTTCGACCGGGTTCACTGGACTCCCCACCGCTCGCGCAGCGCGTCGCCGAGCGTGTTAAGCGCCACCACCGTGATCAGCAGCACAATCGACGGGATCAGCACGTACTCGGGCTGGGCGGTCATCACCTGCTGACCGGACGCGATCATCGCGCCCCAGCTCGACTCGGGGGCCGGGATGCCGTAGCCGAGGAAGTCAAGGGCGCCTTCCAGGATGATCACCACGCCGATGCCGAGCAGGCTGAACGTCACGATGCCGGGCACGATGTTGGGCAGGATGTGGCGGACGATGATCCGCCGGGGACGGGTGCCTGACAGGCGCGCCGCCGTCATGTAGGGCAGCCCGCGGATGGTGAGCGTGGAGCCGCGGGAGATGCGCCCGAACGCGGGGATGCTGAACACCGCCAGCGCCCAGATCACGTGGGTCTCGCTCGGCCCCAGCCCTTCGGCGATGACCAGCGCGAGCACCAGGGCGGGGAACGCGATCAGGATGTCGAGCACCCGCGAGATGACCGCGTCGACCCAGCCGCCGAAGTAGGCCGCGGTGACGCCGAGGGTGCAGCCGATCACCATGCCGATGAGCGTGACCGCGACGCTGACCTCGAACGCCACCTGGCCGCCGTAGACCAGCTGGGAGAAGATGTCGACGCCCTGCACGTCGGTGCCGAGCAGGTGCCCGGGCGAGAACGGCGGTTCCTGGTTGTAGATGATGTTCCCGTTGGTCGACGACGGCAGCGTGGTGACCAGCGGGAGCAGGAAGCAGACGGCGAGCAGCAGGATGAGGGTCGCGGCGGGCACCCAGAGCCGGAACCCGCGGCCTAGTCGCTGCGTCCGCAGCCGCCGGGCGCTGACCAGGGAAGGCAGCGGCGGCGGCGCGGCGGTCGCGAGCCCTGTGTTCGCCAGCGGGGTGTCAGGAAGTGGAGCTGCCATACCGGATCCTCGGGTCGAGTACTGCGTAGGTCAGGTCGGCGACCAGGTTGCCGAGCACGGTCACCAGCGCGAAGACGAGCGTGATGCCCTCGACGAGGGGTGCGTCGTGGTTGGAGATGCCGGTCAGCAGGTCGTTGCCGATGCCCTGGACCTGGAAGATCGTCTCGATGATGGCGGCGGCGCCGACCAGCCCGCCCAGGTTGAGCCCGATGACCGTGATGAGGTTGAACATGGAGTTGCGCAGCGCGTGATTGATCAGCACACGCCAGGGCGCGACGCCCTTGGCCTTGGCGGTGACGATGTAATCCTCGCGCTGCATCTGCTCCACGACGTCGGCCCGTAGCAGCCGGGTGTAGATCGCGAACAGCGGGAACCCGATCGCGCAGGCGGGCAGGGTGAGGTTCTTGAAGAACGA
>DASYAD010000428.1:0-3379 GCA_036501515.1 Trebonia sp.
GGCCACCCGCTGGCCGACCTCGGGTTTCTCGGCGCGAGGATGCGGGCGCCGGCCGGGGTCCTTGAGCCCGGCCCCGACCCGTCGGCCGTCGATGGCTTTCCCTCCTACGGCGATCTCGCTGACCGTTTCCACCAGCGCACCGGCGTGCCAATCGCCGACCTGGCGGTGTTCGTCGCGCTGAGCGCCTGGCGATGGGCGATTATCGCCGAGGGAATCCATCAGCGCTTCGCCCGGGGTGAGATGGGGGAGGTGCACGCCGATGTCGCGTGGCACCGTCGCCGGGTCGAACTGCTCGCCACGTTCGCGGCTGAAGTGCTATGACGGACGACCGGATCGCCGCCCTGGAACGACGCGTCCAGGCCCTCGAAGACCAGCTGGCGATCTGCCAGCTCATCGCGACGTACGGTCCCGCGGTGGACAGCGAGAGCGCCGAGGCGGTCGGGCAGCTCTGGGCGGTGGATGGTGTGTACGACCCCGGCGGCGTCAGTCCCTACGTCGGCCGCGCCGCCGTGGGCGGCCTCGTGCACGGCGAGCGGCACCAGGCCTATCTCGAGGCGGGCTGCGCTCATGTCCTGAGCGCGCCCCGGGTCTCGGCGGAAGGTGACGTCGCGGTTGCGGTGAATCACTCCCGCGTCTACCTCAAGGACGGCCCGCACTGGCGGCTGGAGCGGGTCAGCGCCAACCGGTGGGAACTGGAGCGCATCCACGGGACGTGGCGGGTCATCCGGCGGACGAACCGCCTGCTCGACGGGACGCCGGAGGCGCGGCGACTGCTGACTCCGCCCGGCCGGTGACGCGGGGCACGCTCAGGATCCGGTGCCGTTGCCGCGGCTGGCGCGCCGTGCCGCCCGCTCCGCCTCGAACTTGTCCGGCGCCTCGGCGTACTCCACCGTGTCGCTGGACTGGCTCTCCGCCGCCAGCCCGAAGGGCAGCACCGACGCCGCGCGTTCCCGCAGTAGCTGGTTGAGCACCAGCTTCGTGTCCTGGACGGCCTGCGGCGGCAGGCTGGCAAGCCGCCAGGCGAACGCGATCGCGGCGTCCATCAGCTCCCCGGCGGGCACCACGAAGTTGGCCATGCCGATGGCCAGCGCCTCGCGGGCCGGCATCCGGTCGCCGGTCAGTAGGTACTGCTTGGCCTTGAGCAGGCTGGTGAGCGACGGCCAGGTGACCGCGCCGCCATCGCCAGCCACCAGCGCGACCGTCACGTGCGGGTCGGCGAGGAACGCGTCTTCCGCCATGAACACGATGTCGCACGCGGTCGCCACCGTGCAGCCGAGGCCGACCGCGGGGCCATTGACGGCCGCCACCACGGGCAGGTGCAGGCTGATCAGCTCGTCGAAGAGGCGCCGGCCTTCCCGCAAGCCCGCCCTCCGGTGGTAGAGGTCGGCCCGGTTCAGCGGGAAGTTGGCGATGTCCCCGCCGGCGCTGAACGCGCGCCCGGCCCCGGTCAGCACCACCGCGCGTGCCTCGCGGTCCTGGCTGATCGCGGTCAGCACCCGCGGCAATTCGGCCTGCATCTCGCGGTCGAACGCGTTCATGGCCTCCGGCCGGTTGAGGATGACGATCCGGAGCGGGCCGTCGGACTCGACGCGGATGACTGGGTTCTGCTCTGCGGTCACCGGTGGCACTCCTCGCGGTCTGACTCGGATATAGATAAATTATATAATGAATTTTCCGAACGTACGGTCGTGACTCGCCGCGCGGGTCGCTCCTCGTAGCGCAGCGCGGCGCGCACCGCCTCCGTTCCCTCGACCGCCAGTTCCTGGCTGTCCGCCAGCGGGATCAGGTTGAACGACCGGCAGCCCGCGTCCACATACGGAAGCAAGCCGGCGGCGATCTCGTCTGGCGTCCCGCACGGGCAGTACTGCTCGAACTTGCCGAACGGAGTCCGGTAGAAGTCCTCCATCGCCGCCGCGAGCCGGGCCCGCGCGGCGGCGGCGGTGCCGAAGGCGCACCACACGTGCATGCCGTGCCGCCAGTGGGTAACCTCCCGGCCCGCGTCGGACGCGTAACGGCTGATCCGCCCGGTGGCGTCCGCGTAACGCCCCGGCGAGACCCACAACCCCAGCCAGCCATCGCCATGCCGGGCCACCCGGCGCAAGGCCGCGTCCGACCGCCCGCCGATCACGATCGGCACCGCCGGCGTCGGCGCCGGGTGGATGCGGACCCGGTCCAGGGTGAAGAAGTCGCCGGACATCGTGACCTCGCCGCCGGCGAGCAGCGGGCGCAGCGCGGTCAGCGCCTCATCCATCCGGCGCCCCCGGGTGGTCGGGTCGACGCCGCAGGCACGCGTCTCTGCCGGGTCTTCGCCGCCGATCCCCACGCCAAACTCCAGTCGTCCCGGCGCCAGCGCGGCGAGCGAGGCGACCTGGCGCGCCACCGGGACCGGATGCCGCAAGGGCAGCAGGTACACCGCGGTCTGCACGGTGATCCGCCGGGTCATCACCGCGAGCGCGGTGGCGTTCACGAGCCCGTCGAAGCCGCGGCCGCCCTTGAACGTGACATGGTCGCCCACGCATACCCGGTCGATACTGGTGGCGTCCACCAGGGCCGCGAACCGCGCGAGTGTTTCCGCGCCGCCGGGCGCGTCGTACGGTGCCCGCAGCCCCACGGTGACGTCGTCAGCCATCGGTATCCTCCCGGCTCATCCGAGAAATAGTTTACATATTTATCTGTATTGTGGGTAGGCTTCCGCTGTCAGCGAGGAGGGATGATGGACATCGACTGCTACTTTCCGGACGGCCTGCCGCTCGGCGAGGCGGCGGCCGCGGCGCGGGCGGTGGAAGAATCCGGCTTCGCGGGGATGTGGGTCACGGAGACCAGGCACAACCCCTACCTGAGCTGCGGCGCGGCACTGGCCGCGGCGGAGCGGATCGAGGCGGGCCCGGGGATCGCGGTCGCGTTCCCGCGCAGCCCGATGGTCACCGCTCAGGCGGCCTGGGACCTCGCGGACTTGTCGGGGGGCCGGTTCGTCCTCGGCCTGGGCACGCAGGTCAAGGCCCACATCGAGCGCAGGTTCGCGGTGCCCTTCGACCGGCCGGTCGCGCGGATGCGCGAATACGTGCACGCGCTGCACGCGATCTTCGCCGCGTTCCAGGGCGGCGGACGCCTGCGGTTCGCCGGCGACTTCTACCAGTTCTCGCTGCTGACCGACTTCTTCAACCCCGGCCCGATCAGCCACCCGGACGTGCCGGTCTGGGTCGCCGCCGTTGGCCCGGCCATGCTGCGGCTGTCAGGGGAATGCTGCGACGGCGTCTTCTTGCACCCGCTGCATTCGGCCGAGTACCTGCGCGCGACGGCGCTGCCGGCGGTGGCGGCCGGGGCCCGGGCCGCCGGGCGCGAGCGCGAAGCCGTCACCGTGTGCTGTCCGGTGTTCGTG
>DASYAD010000429.1:0-12703 GCA_036501515.1 Trebonia sp.
GCCTACGCGCTCGACAACGCCAGGAAGACCACGTGGTGCCCGCCCGGGGTAGCCGGGTAGGAAGCAGTCCATGACCAGCTGGGTGCTGCACGTGGACATGGACCAGTTCCTCGCCGCCGTCGAGCAGCAGCGTCACCCCGAGCTGCGCGGCAAGCCGGTCGTGATCGGCGGCGACGGCGACCCGGCCAAGCGCGGCGTCGTGTCCACCGCCTCCTACGAGGCGCGGGAGTTCGGCGTGCACTCCGGCTTGCCGCTGCGCACCGCCGCGAAGCGCTGCCCGGACTGCGTGTTCCTGCCGGTGGACGCCGACGCCTACAACGAGGTCTCCGCCCGGGTGATGGGCGTGCTGCGGGACAGCGGCTGGCCCGTGGAGGTGCTCGGCTGGGACGAGGCGTTCCTCGGCGCGCAGACCGAGGACCCGGAAGAGCTCGCCCGCGGCCTCGCCGCCGACGTCAGGGCGGCCACCGAGCTCGACTGCTCGGTCGGCATCGGCGACAACAAGCTGCAGGCCAAGATCGCGACCGGCTACGGCAAGCCCGCGGGCGTGTTCCGTTTGACCACCGCGACCTGGTTCGAGCTGCTCGGCGAGCGGCCGCCCGACGCCATCTGGGGGATCGGCGCGAAGACGACCGCCAAGCTCGCCGCGCTCGGCATCGGCACCGTCCGGCAGCTCGCCGCCGCTGACCCGGACCGGCTGGCCAGGGAGTTCGGCCCGACCACGGGCCCCTGGCTGGTGCTGCTCGGCAACGGGCTCGGAGAGCGGGAAGTCGACCCGACCCCGTACGTGCCCCGCTCGCACGGCCGCGAGGTCACCTTCCAGCGCAACCTGGCCGACTGGGCCGACATCGCGGACCAGGTCAGCCGTCTGGCCCGGCAGGTGGCGGGCGAAGTTACCGGCCGCCCGGTGGGCCGCGTCGTCGTGAAGGTCCGCTATGCCCCCTTCGACACCGTCACCCACGGCGCCGCGCTGCCCAAGGACGAGCAGCTGCCTTTCGGCGACCAGCCGGCCCCGGGCCAGCCGCCGCAGGCAGGCGAGCGCTGGGGGGACGTCATCGAGCAGGCCGCCGCGGCCGCGCTCGCCAAGTTCACCCCCGGCCGCCCGGTCCGCCTGCTTGGCGTCAGGGCGGAGTTCGCCGACAAGCCGGACTAAGCCCGGCCCCTAGAGCGCCCGGCTCATCCGGATCTCCTGCACCGCCGGGTTTGAGGGCACCGGCTGCTGTTCCCCGGTCGCGGTGAAGCCGCACCGCTGGTACAGCCGCCGCGCCGCCTGGTTGGTCTCGGCCACCCACAGGAAGAGCGTCGGGTAGCTGTTCGCCCGCGCCCAGCCGACCGCCGCCGCGACCAGCGCTTCCCCGACACCAGTGCCGCGGGCGGACGGCCGCACCCACATGGAGACGAGATCAGCGTCTTCGAGCTCGACGTAGACGCCCGCCAGCCCGGCGGGCCGTCCGTCAGAGACCGCGGATACGGCCGGGTCGCCGTAGGCGAAAAACGTCGTCGACCGCTTGCTGATCCGGCCCCGCCAGGTCTCCTCGGTGAACGCCGCCTCGCGCCCGTACGTCGACGCGAAGGCGTGCGGCGCCTCGGACAGCGCCGCCAGGCGCACCTCGCGCATCAGTTCCCAGTCGTCGGCCGAAATCTCGCGCACCAAGATCATGACGCCATGATCTCGCGCCAGGAGACCGTGGTGCGAGCTGGATCGCCCGCCGCCGGGCCGTCACTCTCCGACGTGGCCGCCGAGCCAGTCGCAGAAGGCCGCGCTCGTTCGGAAGAAATCTTTGATTTTCACCGCGGGTGCGGGCGTGGACAGCCAGGGCTCGTGGTTCCAGTGCCGCCAGGTGGTCAGTCCCTTGTGCCTGAGCAGCTCGATCCGCGGGTGATCGGCCGGGTAGCCGCGCGGGGCGGTTTTGAGCGTGCCGTGCCCGTGCACCTCGACCCCGGCGTCAGCCAGTGCCGCGACGATCTTCGCCAGCTCAGCGCCGTCGGGGCCCGCCACCCCGGACCGGTACCTGGCCAGCTCGTCCTGCTCGAGGTGCCACCGGCCCGACCCGGCCGACAGCCCGTCAGCGGACAGCTGCAGGTAGCAGGACGCACCGAGGGTTGCACCGATATGCGTCTTATAGGGGGTTTTATCGTGACTGAACCTGATGTCACGGTATGGCCGGAAGATCTTCGGCTCGCCGAATTCGGGCGCCAGCTCCTCGAGCAGCTCCTCCATGGGCCGCAGCACCTTCTCCTGGTACACAGCCTTCCGGCTGGTCCAGTACTCTTTCGAGTTGTCATCCTCAAGACCCGCGTAAAACGCCAGCGCCTCCGCTGGCCAGCCGTCAAACGCCATTGTCACAGCTTACGCGGGCTGCCGCGGTCCAGCGGAACGTGCCCGAGTATCCGGTACATCCTTGTTTTATCGCCTTTTGACGAATTCACACGTTAACGAAGACAGGCCGCCGTACAATTTGCCGGTACTCCTGGCCATGATAGGAGTTGTCTGCACGTGCATCACGATGGGCTATCCGCGAGGGAGCGGGCGGTACTGTTCGCGCTGCTCTCCGAGGCGCGCCAGCTTTCCAACGCGGAACTTCAGGCGCTGATCGGAATCCGGCTAGAAGGTAAAGAGCGGCGCAAGCTGAATGACCTGAAGCTTGTGGAATCAGAAAAGCCTGGCCGCGGGTTCGTCCACGAGCTTTCCGACGCCGGCTGGCGGTGGTGCGCCGACGAGCTGTCCGCCGGGCCGCAGGGTCGCGTCACCAGCCTGGAGCGTTCGCATTACCTGCTGTTCGGGGTGTTCGCGCGGTACATGAGCGCGACCAGGCTGAGCCTTGCCGACCTGGTGAGCGCCGCCCCTGAGGCACGCCCTGAGGGCAAGCACGTCCGGCGCGACGCGGCGGCGGGCGCCGGCGACGTGACCGCGCGCATCGCGGCCGCCTACCAGACCATCGCGGCCGGCCGCGGTGACTTCGTCCGGCTGACCGTGCTGCGCGAGCGGCTGTCTGACATCCCGCGGTCCGCCCTTGACGCGGCGCTCGCCGCCATGTTCGCCTCGCAGCGCGTCAACCTCATACCGCAGTCGGGCCAGCAGGCCCTGACGGCCGCGGACCGCGCGTCGGCCCTGCGCGTCGGCGGCGAGCACAAGCACCTGATGTCGATCCTGTAGCGAACAGAGCAGGGACAACGAGGCAGCGATGAGCAGCGACGAACTGGCCGGCCTTTCCGCGCTCAGCTTCAACTGGACGCGCACCCTGAACGACGTCTGGGCGCCCGCCCGCGGTCACGTCGAGGGCCTGCACGCGGAGGTCGCCGCGGACCTCGGCCGGGCCATCGCCGAGGCCGGCGCCGGCGAGAGCAATCCTCTCGGCATCGTGATCCAGGGCGAGCGCGGCGTGGGCAAGACCCATCTGCTCGGCTGGACCAGGGAGCAGGTGCAGCAGGCGGGCGGCTACTTCTTCCTGGTCGGAGACCTGTCGGCCAAGGCGTTCTGGGAGGAGCTGCTCGGCTGCGTGGTGGAGCAGCTGCTGCCGCTGCCCGACGGCAGCCGTGATCAGCTGCGCACCGTACTGGCGGCGCTGGCCGTAAGGACCGGCCTCGAGCCAGCCGTCAGGGACGCGGTGACGGGGCAGGCCGCGCCGGCGCCGGAGACACTGCGGCTGTTCATCAGGGAGCTGCGCCGCATCGACCCGCGCATCGGGCTGATCTGCCAGGACACCGCGCGGGCGCTCGTTCTGCTTGCCTCGCCCGACCAGGCTGACCAGGACACCGGCTACTACTTCATGACCGGCAACGAAGTGGACCAGGCCGAGCGCCGCCGCTGGGGGATCGGCGCGACCCGCAGCGTGCCGCGGCTGCTGATCACCGAGCTGTCCCGGCTGCTGGCCCTCACCGGGCCGACGGTCATCGCCATCGACCAGATCGACGCGCTGATCGACGAGCTCATCGGGCACCCGGGCGACGCCGAGCTGCGGTCCCGGTCGCTCGCGGACATGGCCACCGGCCTGATGACGCTGCGCGACCGCAGCTTCCGCACCCTCACGATCGTGTCCTGCCTGCCGGAAAGCTGGCAGGCGATCCGCGACTACGGCACCGACACGGTCGCCGACCGCTTCCGCCCGCCGCGTCAGCTGCGCAACATCCCGAGTGCCGGGGTCGGACGGCAGATGATCGAGAAGCGGTTCGGCGCCGACTACGCGCGGGCCGGCTTCGTGCCGCCGTATCCCAGCTGGCCGGTGCTGCCCGCGGCGTTCGGCGACGCCAGCAGGTACACCGCCCGGGCGCTGCTCAAGCGGGTGGAGGCGCACGTCACTGAGTGCCTGCTCACCCGGGTCGTGACCGAGCTCGGGCGGCTCGACGAAGACGGTCAAGGCGCGGGGGCCAGCGGGAACGCCGCCGCGGTCTCCGGCGCCACCGGGACCGACGGCGGCAGCGCGGCGGGCGGCGGCCAGGCCGGACCTGACGACGAGCTCGCCGCGCTCGACACCCGGTTCGCGCAGCTGCGCGCGGACGAAGCGGTGACCGCCCGGGCGGCCGCCGCGCTCGCGGCGGAGACCGAGGACACGGTCATGCCGGCGCTGCTCGCCGCCGGGCTCGAAGCGTGGGTCAGGGAACTGGGCGTCGAGGCGGGCCGCGACGACCACCCGTTCGCGCAGGACCCGCCGCCCGGTAAGAACCCGCGCCTGCACGCGTCGCTGCGGCTGGTGCTCGACGCCCGCACCGAGCGGCACCGCCGCTGGGCGTTCCGCGCGATCGCGGCCAGCCATCCCGGTGCCGTGCAGAGCCGCCTGCGCAAGGCGACGGAAGCGGCCGGGCTCGACGCCGGCCGCGGCGACCGCCACCTGTTCGTGCTGCGCAACGAGGCCTGGCCGTCCGGGAAGGTGACCGGGCAGGAGACCGCCAGCCTGACGGCCAAGGGCGGCGTCGTGCTGACCGCGGCGCCGGCCGACCTGGTGACGTTCGCGGCGCTCGCGGCGCTGGCGGCTGAGCCGCACCCGTCGTTCAACATCTGGCTGGCGGCCCGCGGGCCCGCGCACGCCACCGCGCTGCTCGGGGCGGCACTGGGAGAGGCGGCACCGCGCGAGACCCCCGGGCCGGGCCAGGACCGCCTCCGCGCGACGCCCGCGGCTAGCCCGCGCGCGGCCCGGTCGCGGGCCACCGAGGCGCCGGTGATCCGCGTCGGCCTACCTGGCGAGGGCCGCCCCGGCACCACCCTCGCCCTGCGTTCACTCCGCCGCCACCTGGCGGTCTTCGCCGGCTCTGGCTCCGGCAAGACGGTCCTGCTCCGCCGGGTGATCGAGGAATGCGCGCTGCAGGGCGTCTCGTCGATCGTCCTTGACCCCAACAACGACCTGGCCCGGCTGGGTGACGCGTGGCCGGCCGCACCGGGGGAGTGGCTGGGCGAGGACGCCGGGCGGGCCGCGCGCTACCTGGCGGAGACCGACGTCGTGGTCTGGACCCCGCGCCGCGCGGGCGGCCGCCCGCTCACCTTCCAGCCGCTCCCTGACTTCGGTGCGGTCATCGACGAGGTCGACGAGTTCGAGGCGGCGGTGGACTCCGCGGTCGAGGCGCTCGCACCGCGGATCATCGCGCGGCAGGGGTCGCGCAGCGCCCAGGAGAAGGCGGTGCTGACCGAGGCGATGCGGTACTTCGGCCGTGGCGCCGGCCGTGACCTGGGTGCGTTCATCGACCTGCTCGCGGGTCTGCCGGGACACGTCTCCGACCAGACGAGGGCGACGCAGATCGCCACCGACCTCGCTGACCGGCTGCGCGCCGTCCGTGCGACTGACCCGCTGTTCGGCGGGTCGGCCGAGACGGCCGACCCTGGCCTGCTCCTCACGCCGCCGCCCGGCAAGCGCGCCCGCGTCAGCGTGATCAGCATGAGCGGCATGGCCGGACTCGACCAGTGGCGCGGTTTCGTCAACCAGCTCCAGATGGCCCTGTTCTCCTGGATCAAGCGCAACCCGGCCGACAGCGAGCCGCTGCGCGGGCTGCTTGTCATGGACGAGGCGCAGGACCTGGTGCCGGCGTCGGGCAGCACCGCGTGCAGCGAGTCGACCAGGCGGCTGGCCTCGCAGGCGCGCAAGTACGGCCTCGGGCTGCTGTTCGCCACCCAGTCGCCCAAGGCCCTGCACAACTCGATTCCCGGCAACGCCACGACTCAGTTCTTCGGCCTGCTCAACGCGCCGGCTCAGATCGAGGCGGCCAGGGAACTGGCCCGGGCCAAGGGCGGCGACGTGGCCGGCATCGGCCGGCTGTCGGCAGGCGAGTTCTACCTGGCCGCGGAAGGCGGCGGCTTCCAGCAGATCCGCACCCCGATGTGCCTGAGCCACCATCCGGCCAGCCCGCTCACCGAGGACGAAGTCGTGGCCCGGGCGGCGAAAAATTAGACTGGCGGCCCATGAGTACCTTTGCCGAGCTCGCCGACCAGATCACCGCCGACGAGCTGCGCGCCAGGGGCGGCCACAAGTGGGCGGCGGGCGGACCCGGCGTGATCGGCGCGTTCGTCGCCGAGATGGACTTCGGGGTCGCGCCGCCGGTCGAGGCGGCACTGCTTGACGTGCTCGGGCGGGCCGACTTCGGGTACCTGAGCGACCGGATCGTCGCCGCGATGGCCGCCGCGTGCGCGGCCTGGCAGCGGGACCGCTACGGCTGGACCGTGGACCCGGCGCGGATCCGCCCGCTGCCCGACGTGATCACCGGCCTCGCGGCCGCGATCACCGTCTTCTCACGGCCGGGCAGCCCGGTGATCTTGCCGACCCCTGCCTACATGCCGTTTCTCACCGTCCCCGGCACGCTGGGCCGGGAGATCATCCAGGTGCCGATGGCCGCCGACGGCGGCAGGCACGTCCTTGACCTGGACGGCATCGACGCGGCGTTCAAGCGCGGCGGGCACCTGCTGGTGCTGTGCAACCCGTGCAACCCGGTCGGGCGGGTCTACGACGCGGCCGAGCTCGCCGCGGTGGCCGAGGTGGTGGACGCCAACGGCGGCCGGGTCTTCGCCGACGAGATCCACGCGCCGCTGATCTACCCGGGCGGCGTCCACCGGCCCTACGCGTCGCTGAGCCCGACGGCCGCCGGGCACTCGGTGACCGGCACCGCCACGTCTAAGGGCTGGAACGTGCCCGGACTTAAGTGCGCGCAGCTGGTGCTGTCGAACGACGCGGACGCGGCGGTCTGGGCGGAGCGCGGGCACACCTTCGAGCACGGTGCCTCCACGCCCGGTGTGCAGGCCGCGACCGCGGCGTACAGGGACGGCGGGCCGTGGCTCGACGACGTGGTGGCTTACCTCGACGGGAGCCGCACCCTGCTCGCCCGGCTGCTCGCGGATCACCTGCCCGAGGTCGGCTTCCGGCCGCCCGAGGGCACCTACCTGGCGTGGCTGGACTGCCGCGCGCTGTTCTCTGGCCTGGGCGGCGCGGCCAGCCCGGCCGGGTTCTTCCTGGACGAGGCGCGGGTGATGCTGACCGACGGCGCCGCCTGCGGCACGGCCGGCCAGGGGCACGTCAGGCTGAACTTCGCGACTCCGCGTCCGGTCCTCGCGGAGATCGTCCGCCGGATGGCGGCCGCCGTCAGCGCGCGCTGACCGCCGGCCGCCTGGCGTGGGCCGGCGCGAGCTGGCTCGCCGTTCTCGTACGCGCCCGCTGGCCACTCCCGTGTGCCATCGTGACACTTTGTCGCATTTGCCTATTTTGGGAGTAAATGCTCCGTATGGCCAGGCGTAGCCAGCCCGTTCTGTGATTAATTTCCTGCGACAGAAGGGGATTCGTGCATCGAAGGCTGCCCAATTGCGACCAGGTTGTGCCAATCTAACAACGTCCGTTTTCCGACGACGCGGGAAGAGCTTGCTGCCCATGACTCGGTGGAGCCTCAGACGCCTCTTTGGGATATCCGAAGACGCTGAAGGCGAGTACCGGCCAGTCGCGGCGGCGCCCGTGACTGGGCGCCCGTCAGACCCTCAGCCACCGGCAGGCCCGCCTGCGTCAGGTCCGCTTCAGCCAGATCAGGCTCTAGCAGGTCAGCCGAGTGGCTGGTTCGACCCAGGCTGGGGACGGCACCCCCAGTCCGGGCCTGTCCAGCCGGGGCCCGCACAGCCTGGGGCGGGCCCGTACGGTCCGGCCGACTCCGGGCCGGCCCAGCCGCCAGGCCAGCAAAGCGGGGCCAAGCACGGCAGCGCCTTGTACGGCGGCGCCCAGTACACGGGCACTCAGTACGCAGGCGCCCAATTCGCTGCCAATCAGTACCCGGGTACCCAGCCGGGCGGCGTGGCGGTGCTGACCCCCGTCTCGCCGGCTAGCCAGCCGCCGGCCAGTCCGCCGCCGGCCAGCCAGCCGTCGGTGAGTGGTCAGCCCGGCTCCGTTCCGCATGATTCGGCCGCGGCCGCGGCCGGGACCGGGCCGGCGGGCGCGGCGACGAGAGGACCCGGAGTGGCTGGCCCTGGGCTAGCCAGCCAGGGACAAGCTCCCTCGGGACTGGGGGGACCGGGACCGGGCGGGACTGCGCAGCCCGGCGCCGGGCCAGAGGCCGCGCCGCCCGCTGACGCGGCACCAGCCGCGTCGTGGGACCCGCGGGCTGAGCAGGGCCATGCCGACGCGCTGCCGCGGGCCGGCAGTCCCTGGCCGGACATCTGCGACCAGTTCGGGCTGCACCTGCTGGTCCTGGCCGAGCAGCTGCGGACCTCGCTTGACGAACTCGAATCGGATGAAGGCGACCCGGAGCGGCTTCGGCGGCTCTACCAGGTCGACCACGCGGTCACCCGGATGCGCCGGGCCAGCCGCGACCTGCGCACCCTGGCGGGACGGAGCGAAGAGGAACTGGCCGGCTTCACCACCTCGCTGCTCGACGTCATCCGGATGGCGGCTTCGGCGATCGAGCGGTACACCCAGGTGACGGTCGGACGGGTGACCGACCTGGCCGTACTCGGTTACGCCGCCGATGACATCGGGGCGCTGATGGCGGCGCTGCTCGACAACGCCACCAGGTACTCGCCCGGCACCGTGAGCGTGAGCGGGCACCTCCTCGAGGACGGCGGCGTGATGTTCAGGATCGAGGACACCGGCATCGGCATCGGCGCGGACCAGGTCGCCGCGCTGAACGCGACCCTGGCGGGCCTGGTACCCGACGTTGACGAGCGGACCGGAAGGCACACCGGGTTCCCGGTGGTGCACCGGATCGCGCGCAAGCACTCGATCGCCGTCCGGCTGGCTGCCCGCCCGCAGCCGAGCAGCGGCACCGTCGCGATGGTCACCCTCCCGCCCCATCTGCTGTGCGAGGTGCCGGCCGAAGAGGCACAGCGACGGCCGGCCCAGGCGGCCGGACCGTCGGTGCAGCAGGTCGT
The DNA here is from genome assembly GCA_036501515.1 of Trebonia sp. Classification (GTDB taxonomy): domain Bacteria; phylum Actinomycetota; class Actinomycetes; order Streptosporangiales; family Streptosporangiaceae; genus Trebonia. The sequence goes on from DASYAD010000429.1 coordinate 9,323, forward strand.
CCGGCCGTCCGCGGTCACCGACCTGTCGCGAGGCGAGCCGACGCGGCCGCACCAGCCGCCGCCGTGGGAGCCGCCCGAGCTGCCTGACCGCGAGCAGCCGCGGCTGCCCGGTGAGCTGCCCCGCCGTGAGCGGGCCAGCCTGCGGGGCGACGAGCCGCGGCCGGAACCGCGGGAACAGCCTCCCGTGCCGAGCGCGGAGCAGCAGTCAGCCGCCCGGCGGGCCTTCGCGGAAGAACTCAGCGCCTTTACGCTGGGGGCCTCGCTCGAAGGGGCCGACGCCGCTGACGACATCGCTACCGAGGAGGAGGCCAGGCCATGACGAACTCCGCTGTGCTGCCGCCGCGCGATCCCCAGGATTTCGGCTGGCTGCTCGACAACTTCGCCGCCTCCACTCCCGGGGTCAGCCACGCGCTGATCGTCTCGTCCGACGGACTGCCGCTGATCGCGGCGGGCGGGATGTCGCCCGATCTCGCCGATCCGCTCGCGGCGATGACGAGCGGGATCATCAGCCTGGGCAACAACATCGCGAGCAAGGTCGGCGAGACCGGCTGCGACCAGGTGATGCTCAAGTTCCCTTCTGGCCACTTCCTGTTCATGAGCATCGGCAGCCTGGCTGGTTTCGCCGTGCTCGCCCGCGAGGGCGCGAACCTCGGCGTGGTCGCGCACCAGATGGCGCAGCTGGTCGATGCCGTCGGCCACGTGCTGACCCCGCAGCTCCGTGACGACCTGCGCAGGCTGAACGCCATGAGCGGAGGGGCCGGGCGATGACCGCGAACCCCTGGGTCCGTCCCTACGTGCTGACCGGCGGGCGGACCAGGACCAGGCACCATCTGTACGTGCACACGCTCGTCTCGGTCGAGCGCTACGACGCCGCGGCCGCGCTCCGGCTGTCACCCGAGGCGCGGCGGCTCTACGAGCGGGCGTCCTTCGGGCCGCAGTCAGTGGCTGAGCTGTCGGCGCACTGCGCGGTGTCGCTCGGCGTCACCCGGGTGCTGCTCGAAGACCTCGCCGCCGCCGACCGCGTGCAGATCAACGAGGACACCTACACATCACCGTACGATCACCGGCTGCTGAAGAGAGTCATTGATGGCCTTCGCGAGTTCGCCTGACCGCGTGCCGCCGAACGTCACCTCCGCGAAAATCGTCGTCGCGGGCGGGTTCGGCGTGGGGAAGACCACCCTGGTCAGCACCGTCTCCGAAATCCCCCCGGTCAACACCGAGGCGTGGATGACCCAGGCGGGCAAGACGATTGACCCGCTGCACGGCTCAGACGAGAAGACCACGACGACGGTCGCGATGGACTTCGGCCGCATCACCCTCACCAGGGACCTGATCCTGTACCTGTTCGGCACGCCCGGCCAGCCACGGTTCTGGCCGATGTGGGACGACTTGTGCCGGGGAGCGAGCGCCGCGGTGGTCCTCGTGGACACGCGCAGACTCGACGTGTCTTTCCCGGCCGTGAATTACTTCGAGAACGATTCCGACGTGCCTTTCGTGGTGGCCCTGAACCTATTCGACGGCCGCCAGACCCACCCGCTTGACCAGGTCCGCGACGCGCTAGGAGTCGCGGACACGGTGCCGCTCGTCACCGTCGACGCGCGCGACCGGCGCTCTTCCATCCTCGCTTTGCTCGCGGGGCTGAACAATACGCTCGATAAAACGTCGACCGTGAGCGCTCGCTGAATCGTGCGTAAAATGCGAAACTTCGCATAGCGGTAGAACCTAGCGTTATCCCCCTCACGCAAGGAGCATTCCCGTGCGCAAGATTCTCATCGTGGGCGCTGGCCAGGCCGGGCTGCAGCTAGCCCTGAGCCTGCAGGCCGAGGGCTACGATGTGACCGTTATGTCCGCCCGCACGTCTGACGAGATCAGGAACGGGTGGCCGACCTCCACCCAGGTGATGATGTACCGCGCGCTCGACCGCGAGCGCGACGTCAAGCTGAACCTCTGGGACGGCGTGGCCACGCCCATCGGCGGAATCGGCTTCAACCTGTCGCCCGCTCCCGGCGTCTCGGCGTTCTCCTTCTCCGGTGCCTGGGCCCGGCCGGGCAACTCGGTCGACCAGCGCGTCAAGATGCCGACCTGGATCGAACTGTTCGAGCAGCGCGGCGGCCGGGTGATCTACCACTCGGTGATGACCTCGGACCTGGCCGGGCTGGCGCCGATGTACGACCTGACGATCATCGCGGCGGGCAAAGGCGAGATCGTCGACATGTTCGACCGGGACGCGGAGAACTCGTCCTACTCGCGGCCCGCCAGGAACCTGGCGGTTATCTACGCGAACGGGGTCGCGGTCCCCGAGGGCGTCACCGAGCCGCGGATGCGGGTGAACCTGAGCCCCGGCATCGGCGAGTACCTGCATATGCCGTCCTACACGCTGAGCGGTCCGGCCGACGTGCTGCTGGTGGAGGCGATCCCTGGCGGGCCGTTCGACATCTTCACCGACCGTCCGGCGCCCGCCGAGCACCTGCGCCGGCTCAAGGCCATGCTGCTCGAGTACCTCCCGTGGGAGGGGGAGCTCTTCCGCGACGCCGAGCCCACCGACGCCCGCGCTTCGCTGGTCGGCGCCTTCCCCGGCACCGTTCGCCGTCCCTACGCCGAGGTCGCGCCGGGCAGTTACGTCTTCGGGATCGGCGACGTCGTGGTGGTCAACGACCCGATCAGCGGTCAGGGCGCCAACAACGCCGCGCTGGCGTCGGGCATGTACCTCAACGCGATCCTCGACCGCGGCGGCGCGCCGTTCACGCCGCAGTGGATGCAGCAGACCTTCGACACGTTCTGGGCTCACGCGCAGAACTCCTGCACGCTCACCCGGATGATGCTCGAGCCCCCGCCGCCGCACGTGCAGCAGGTGCTCGGCGCGGGCGCCCAGTTCCAGGAGATCGCCGACCGCTTCGCGAACATCTTCATCGAGCCGGCCACCATCCACGACTTCCTGCTCGACCCGGACAAGGCGGCCGCCTACGTGGAATCGGTCGCCGCCGCCCACCGCTAGCACTCGTCCGCGCCGCGGATGGCCAGGCCCCCGGGCTCGCCGCGGCGCGGACGACGGCTTAAGTTCTGAGTTATGAGCAAAACCGGCGAGTTCAAGCGCGACACCACGTACCTGGACGGGCGGATCACGGCGGACGGACGGGACGGCTGGCCGGCTGAGGCGGGGCGGTACCGCCTGGTGGTCGCCCGCGGCTGCCCGTGGGCGAACCGGACCATGATCGTCCGGCGCCTGCTCGGGCTGGAAGACGCGCTGTCCATGGGGATCTGCGGGCCGACGCACGACTGGCGGTCCTGGCAGTTCGACCTTGACCCGGATGAGCGGGACCCGGTGCTCGGCATCCACTGGCTCCGTGAGGCCTTCGAGAAGGCGGTCCCCGGTTACGACCG
>DASYAD010000430.1:0-37720 GCA_036501515.1 Trebonia sp.
CGGAACGGGTGGCGGGGTTCCGGGCGCGCCACGGGCTGGACAACCTCATAGACGTGCACACTCATTTCATGCCCGAGCGCCTCATGGCCGCGGTGTGGGCTTACTTCGACGCGGCCGGGCCGCTGGTGGGCCGGCCGTGGCCGATCGTCTACCGGCAGGATGAGCAGGCGCGCGTCGCCACGCTTGGCTCGCTCGGCGTCCGGAAGTTCTCGGCGATGCTTTACCCGCACAAGCCGGGCATGGCCCGTTCGCTCAACGACTGGGCGGCTGGCTTCGCCGCCAGGACCCCCGGCTGCCTGCACACCGCGACGCTGTTCGCCGAGTCCTCGGCCGAGGACGACGTGCGGCGCGCGGTTGACCAGGGTGCCCGCGTCTTCAAGTGCCATCTCCAGGTGGGTGACTTCGACCCGAACGACCCGCTGCTCGACGCCGCCTGGGGGCTGATCGCCGAAGCCGGCCTGCCCGTCGTGACGCACTGCGGGTCCGGCCCCGTGCCCGGGCGGTTCACCGGGCCTGGCCCCGTCAGCAGGCTGCTGGCCCGCCATCCCGGGCTGCGCCTGCTGGTCGCCCACCTGGGCATGCCTGAGTACGCCGAATTCCTGGACCTGGCTGAACGGCATCCCGCCGTCCTGCTCGACACCACGATGGCGTTCACGCCGTTCATCGAGGAGGCGGGGGCCCGCTTTCCACGGGCCGAGCTGCCGCGGCTGCGTGACCTGGGCGACCGGGTACTGCTCGGCACCGACTTTCCCAATATCCCCTACTCCTACGCGGATGCCCTGGAGGCGCTTGAGCGGGCCGGCCTCGGTACGCCGTGGCTGCGCGCCGTCTGCCACGACAACGCCGCCCGCATCTTCAACTGCTGACGCGCGCCCGCATGAAGCGAGCCCGCCTGACGCGAGCCCACCTGATTGGGCGTGCTGATTGTGCCCGCCCCGACCGCGCGTCAATTCGCTTACGCAGCGTAACCGGTCCCCGCTGTTAACGCGGAGTTCAGCCGGCCGTGGTTGCGCCGCGCCTCCGGCGTCGAATCAGTCTTTGTCCGCATTCGGAAATGCCTCTGTGACCTGTGATGCAGGGGCTTCACATAGGTAACCAGTATAGGTATTGTTACCGATGTGCCACGGAGAGTAACCAGGGACTCTGGGACAGGAATGATTCGGGGGTCTGCGCATGGTTGTTGTTACCAAGCTGCCAGCCCAGCGTGCCGCGGTTGAGGAGGAACGGCACGACTGGTGGCGGTCGGCCGCCTGCCAGGAGGCGGATCCGGAGATGTTCTTCCCGGTCGCGTCCGTAGGGCCGGGCGCCGGGGAGATCGCACAAGCGAAGGCGGTCTGCGCCGCCTGCTGGGTGCGACGGCAGTGCCTGCAGTACGCGCTGGCGACGCACCAGGCTCACGGGGTCTGGGGCGGTATGGACGAGGAAGAGCGCCAGGTGCACGTACGCAGGGAGCGGGAGCACGGCCAGCACGAGCACGGGCAGCACGACCGCGGCCAGCACGAGCACGGGCAGCGTCAGCACCGGGACCCGGTGCGCCCGGAGCGGGCCGAGCCGGGCGGGAACGGCGGGCGGACCAGGGGAAGCCGCATCCGTTCGGTATGACAGAGATTTTACCTAGTTCTTTCTGGAGCTTCCGGCAGCGCCGTGGAGGACGCCGCCGCCGGAAGCGAGTGAACCTGCTCTGCCCGGTTACGCGCGGACGGAGCGGTTCGAAAGCGACGGCCTTCTTGGGGGAGTTGGCCGTCGCACGGGGGAAACGGGGAGCGGCCCGGGGGGAGCCGCTGCCCGGCCGGGTCACCGGTGGCGACGGCGGGGAGGCGGCCGCCATCGGTGACCACGGCAGTCACGGCACACAGAGGCCAGTGGCGGTGGCATCACGCGGGCCGTCGGCGGGGGTTGGGGGGCCACCGCCGGCGGCCCGGTGGCCTTTTCAGGGCATCTCCGCCCGGCTGACGATTTCTGTGCTGTTACCTGGCTTTATTCACATCCGGCGATCTGTGTGCGCGCCGTCAGTGCCGCGGCGTGACCGCCGCGCGACGGCGTGCCGCCGCCGGGCGCCCGCGGGCCGCTGCCGGGAAACGTCGGGATAAATCGCGACGAGACGGACGGCTCTGGGAAACCACGCGGCAACCTTCCGTTCAACCTGCTTGGCCAAGATGCGACTTGTCTAGCCAAGATGCCAACGCTTGCCCCTCACCCCTGGGGGGAGGCATGGGAGGGTTTTACTTTGCGCGCATCAAAGGCGATCGTAGCGACTGCCGCCGCGGTCGGGTCGATCTTGCTCGCTGCCGGGTGCAGCTCGAGCTCCTCCAGCAGTTCCTCCGCCGCCGCCGGCGGCAGCACCGCGAGCGGTTCCGCCGCCGCCAGCACCACGGACTGGTCCTCCGCCACCTCCGCCACCTCAGGCGGCGGCATGAGCGCCCTCGTCGCGGCGGCCGAGAAGGAGGGGCACCTGAACGTCATCACGCTGCCATCCAACTGGGCCAACTACGGCAACATCATGAAGGCGTTCACCGCCAAGTACGGGATCAAGATCAACGACGAGAACCCGGAAGGCTCGAGCCAGGACGAGCTGAACGCGATCAAGCAGCTCAAGGGCCAGAGCACCGCCCCCGACGTCGTTGACGTCGGCGGTTCGTTCGCCGACACCGGTGACACCGCGGGCGACTGGGCGCCGTACGAGGTCGCGACCTGGTCGCAGATCCCGGCCGCGGCCAAGGCCGCCAACGGCGCCTACTACGCCGACTACGGCGGCTACGTGGCCATCGGTTACGACACCACCAAGGTGAAGACCCCGCCGACCTCGTTCAAGTCGCTGCTGAACCCGATCTACAAGAACCAGGTCGCGATCGACGGCAACCCGACCCAGACCGGGTCCGCGTTCGCCGCCGTCTACGCCGCGGCGCTGGCCAACAGCGGCTCGCTGTCCAACATCGCCCCCGGCGTCTCGTACTTCAAGTCGCTGAAGTCGGCCGGCAACTTCGTGCCGGTCGAGGGCACCCCGGCCACCGTGCAGTCCGGCCAGACCCCGATCCTGATCTGGTGGGACTACCTGCTGGCGTCTGAGGTCAGCCCGGTCGACAAGAACTTCAAGATCGTCATCCCGACCGACGCCCAGTACGCGGGCTACTACTACCAGGCGGTCAGCAAGACCGCGGCCGACCCGGCCGCCGCCCGCCTGTGGGAGGAGTTCCTGTACTCCACCACCGGCCAGAACCTCTGGCTGGAAGGCGCCGCCCGCCCGATCGAGATGCCCGCGATGATCACGGCAGGCACGATCAACAAGACCGCCGAAGCGGCGCTGCCGTCGGTCCCCGGCAGCGGCGCCCTGCTGCTGCCCACCAACGCGGAGAACACCACCGCGGAAAGTGTCGTCGCCCAGCAGTGGCCCACCGTCGCCGGCTGACATGACTGACACGACCGACATGGTCACGACGGCCCCGGAGCCCGCTGCCGCGGGCTCCGGGGTTCGCCGGTTCCAGAACCCGCTGCGCAACGCGCCCAAGCCGGTGCGCGAGGCGGCCCGCTACCTGGGCGCCGTCCCGTTCATCGTCTACATCGTCATCTTCCTGATCGTCCCGCTGATCGCGATCCTGTCCGGCGCCTTCCAGAACCCGGACACGGGCGCGTTCACCTGGTCCAACATCGACACCGCGGTGCACGGCTCGTTCCTCAAGGGATACGAGCAGTCCCTCGAGCTCTCGCTGATCGCCTCGGTCATCCCCGGTGTCTTCGGCCTGCTGCTCGCGTACGCGATCTTCACCGCCAAGGGACGCGCGGCCGCGTCCCTGCGCCAGGTGGTGATCACCGCGTCCGGTGTGTTCGCGAACTTCGGCGGCGTGCCGCTGGCGTTCCTGTTCATCGCCTCGTTCGGTTCGACGGCGCTGGTCACCGGCTGGCTGACGGACATCGGGCTGAACATATACAACGACGGCTTCAGCCTGTACACAATGTCAGGCGTCGCCCTCGTCTACATGTACTTCCAGATCCCGCTGATGGTGCTGATGATCCTGCCGGCGCTCGAAGGGCTCCGCCCGGCGTGGCGCGAGGCGGCCGAGAACCTGGGCGCCAGCGCCTGGAGCTACTGGCGATTCGTCGGCGGCCCGGTGCTGTTCCCGGCGTTCATCTCGGCCGTGATGCTGCTGTTCGGCTCGGCGCTCGCCGCCTACGCGACCGCGGAGGCGCTCACCACCGGCACGATCCCGCTGACCTCGATCCAGATCGGGTCGTTCCTCAACGGCAACGTGATCGCCGGACAGGAGAACGTCGGCAAGGCCCTGTCCCTCGGCATGGTCGTCATCATCGCGGTCCTCATGTCCGTCTACGTGCTATTCCAGCGGAGGTCGGCGAAATGGCTACGGTAACCAGAGCCGCCCAGCTCGCGGACCACAAGCCCCCGGTCGCCGCGCGGCCGGGGCGCTCGTTCCCGGCCTGGCGCTGGGTGATCCTGCTCGTCGCCGCCGTCTACTTCCTGCTCCCGCTGTACGCGGCGGTCCGGTTCGCCGGCCTGCACGCGTTCGGCTCGGTCGTCACCCAGCCCGGCTTCGGCTCGGCGCTGTGGCTGTCGGCCAAGCTGGCCATCGTGACCTGGCTGATCACGATGATCTTGATGATCCCGACCACGGTCTACATCCACCTGCGGCTGCCGGAGCTGCGCCGGGTGCTCGAGTCGGTCACGATCTTGCCGATCGTCATCCCCCCGGTGGTCCTCATCGTCGGCGTGCTGCAGGTGATGCCGCTGTCGCTGCGGTCAAGCGTGTGGCTGCTGGCCCTCGAGTACGTCATCCTCGCCATGCCGTTCGCCTACCGCGCCCTCGACGCCGGCCTGCGCTCCATCGACGTCAAAACGCTGATGGAGGCGTCCGGGTCGCTGGGGGCGGGGTGGCTCACCACGCTGTGGCGGGTCATCCTGCCGAACCTGCGGACCGGGCTGCTGTCGGCCACGATCTTGATCGTCGCGCTGGTCCTCGGCGAGTTCACCATGGCCAGCCTTGACCTGCAGACCACGTTCCCGGTCTGGATCGTGCTGTTCGACCAGGAGAACGCGCAGATCTCGGTCGCCGCCTCGATCTTCGCCCTGGTCGTGACCTGGATCTTCCTGATGCTGATCACGGTCGTCGCCACCCGCCAGAACCGCCGCAAGGGCGGCGGAGAGGTGACGCTGTTCAGCACGACCTCCCGTCAGACGATAGGAAACTGATGCCACTCAACGAGATTGCGGGCAACGAGACCACCGCGGCCGCGCAGGCCACCGCTGGTACCGCCTGGGCCGGCACCGTCGAAGGTGCCCGGCAGGGTGCCAGCGTGTCGCTGCGCGGCCTCATCCGCACCTTCGGCGCGACCAGGGCACTGAACGAGATGTCGCTCGACATCGCCCCCGGCGAGCTCGTCGCCCTGCTCGGCCCGTCTGGCTGCGGCAAGACGACCGCGCTGCGCATCGTCGCCGGGTTCGAGTTCGCCGACTCAGGCGAGGTGCTGATCGACGGCCAGGACGTGTCCGGCATCCCGGCCAGCAAGCGCGACATGGGCATGGTCTTCCAGTCCTACTCCCTGTTCCCCAACATGAGCGCGCTCGACAACGTCGCCTTCGGGCTGCGGATGCGCAAGGTGGCCGCCGCCGGCCGCCGCAAGCGCGCGGGCGAACTGCTCGAGATGGTCGGCCTCGCGCCGCAGGCCGGGCAGTTCCCGCACCAGCTGTCCGGCGGTCAGCAGCAGCGTGTGGCCCTGGCCCGCGCGCTGGCGGTCGAGCCGCGGGTGCTGCTGCTCGACGAGCCGCTGTCGGCCCTCGACGCCAAGGTCCGGCTGCAGCTGCGCGAGCAGATCCGCACGCTGCAGCAGCGGCTCGGCACCACCACCCTGTTCGTCACCCACGACCAGGAAGAGGCGCTGTCCATGTCGGACCGGGTCGGCGTCATGCGGTCGGGCAAGCTGGAGCAGGTCGCCACCCCCGACGAGCTGTACTCCCGGCCTGCCACGCCGTTCGTGGCCGAGTTCGTCGGCACCATGAACCGGCTGCCCGGCGCGCTGAGCAGCGACGGCACCACGGTCAGCGTCATCGGCCTCACCGTGCCGGTCCAGCCGGGCGGTCCGGCCAGCGGCATGGTCGACGCCCTCGTCCGCCCGGAGAACCTCACCGTAGAACCGTCCGCGACCGGCGACGGCATCGTCACCGTCAGGACCTTCCTCGGCGCGGTCACCAGGCTCAAGGTACGGCTGTCGGGCGACACCGAGGTCGTGGTGGACGTCGCCACCACCGCCGCGGCGGACATGACGCCGGGTACCGCCGTACAGGTCGGGCTGCCGGCCACGCCGGTGCTGGTCGAAGCGCACGAGAGCTGACGGCGGCCGGTGACCGGGTCGGCGGCTGACTCAGGGCTCGGACTTCCCGCGGTCTGGCTGCGGCACAACTGCCCGTGCTCCGACTGCCAGGACCCGGTCACCGGACAGCGCCTGGCCCAGGCCGAGGCGGCCTACGCCGCTTACCGGACCTGGGCGGCGCTGACCGCCCGGCCCGAGTTCCTGCTCACCCTGCGGCTGGCTCCCGGCGACTGCCTGGTGTTCGACAACACCCGGGTGCTGCACGCCAGGACCGCGTTCGCGGCGGGCGGCGGCGCTCCGGCCTCGGCGAGCACCCCGGCCGAGCGGCACCTGCAGGGCTGCTACGCCGACATCGACGGGCTCCTGTCGACCCTGGCGGTGCTGCGCAGGTAACAGACTTGCGTGCGGCCAGTCAGGCGCCGGGTCCCGCCGCTGGCTAGCCGCCGCCGTCGGCTACGCGCCGGCCCAGACAGGCTCGGCGGGACCGCCGCTGAGCAGTTCGCTGATGGTCAGCTGCGCGACCGCCGCCCGGGACGGGAGCCCGCGGCGCTCGACAATGCCGGCCACGGTCAGCTCGCCTTCGGCGGCCGCGCCCGGCGCCGCGGCGTCGAGTTCCTCCTTGACCGCCTGTGCCACCTGCTTGCGCTGCGGCGGGGTGAGGTCGTCGGAGAAGAAGACCCGGCTCAGCGCGTCCGCCCGCAGCCGCTCGTAGTCCTGAACCCGGCCCAGGGCATTCGCGTAGGCCGCCTCGTTGATCGCGCGGTCGAGGTCGGGCGTCCGCCAGTCGTCGCGCTCGTGGCGTCCCTCGACGAACAAGACCATGTAGTCGAATCCGGTGAGCCGCCGGCCATTGCGGCACAGCCGGCCGTTGCGGATCCCCAGCTCGCTCGCGGGCAGTTCGTCCTGGGTGGCGCGGACGACCGCGAGCCAGCCGGGTCGCAGCTCGTTGGCCAGCCCGGCGCCGGGCGCGGCCAGCGCGCCCTGCAGGAACAGCACCGGGTCCTGGGCATTCGCCTCGATGATCGTCTCCACCCCCGTGGCGACCTGGTCGACGATGGCGAGCGCGGCGGACACCGGCGGCGTCACCAGCGACGCGAACCCGGTGAGGATGTCGATGGCGGTGCCCAGATGGTTCTTGCCGAGGATGCCGTACAGCGCGGCCTGCACTTCGACGGTGGAACCGCGGTACGGCATCAGCTCGGTCAGCATGAAGTCCTCGAAGACCCCGCGGCCGGTGGTGACCGGCGGCTGGGTGAGCGTGACGAAGGTCTTCGGGCTCGGCCCGCCGAACAGCAGCCGCACCGACGCCTGCACCGCCGGCGAGCGCTCAGCCCCCCAGGACACCTCTTTCGCCAGGAACAGCTCGCTCAGCCAGACCCTGACGTAGCTGTCGTTAGGTGTCATCGCGGCCGCGTTCTCCTGCGGGAAGAACTGCCGGTGCAGATGGCCCGCGTCGGCGTCCACCTGGTGCCGTATCCGCGCCCACAGCCGGCTGGCCGCGCCTTCGGTCATTGTCTGCTCCCGTTGTAGCCGGAGACGTTCACGAACAGGACGATGTCATCGAGTACGGCGGGCGCGACGGACGGACGGAGCCGGTCCCGCAGGTTGGCCTGCAGTGCCCGCGCGCTGGCGCCCGCACCCGTGGCCGCGTGTCCGGTGATGCTCTGGGCGGCCTTCGCGGCCAGGTCGGCCCGCAGGGCGGGAAGGATGAGGACCTGCGGCGCCGCGCCGGCGGTGAGCAGGTCCACGGCCAGCGCCAGTTTCTCGGCGAGGTCGTCGCGGGCGCCCCTCGCGGCCTGTTCGGCCGACGGCTCCGCCTGCAGCACGATCAGCGAGGGCGCCCCGCGCCCGAGCTCGTCCGGGCCGAGCAGGCCGCCGGCACCGCTCGCGCCCGGCCGCTCGTCGGCTACATCGAGGCGGGGGCCCGCCGACGTCGCGACCGCCCGTCCGATGGCGTGCCGTACCTGGACGAGCGGCTCCGCCGCGACCGCGGCGTCAGGTACCTGGACCGGCGGTTCCCCGGCGGCGGCTTGTTCCTGGCTCGGCGGCTGCGCGGCCGGCGCTCCCGCCTGGTAGTCAACGTCGAGGAAACGCCGCCATTCGTCGGGGGCGTCAAGGCCGGCCACGGTCCCGTCGTGCTGAACGGAACGCCTGCCCGGGACGAACAGCTGCCGGTGCCACTCGACCCGCCCGGCCGCGTCCGGGCCGAGGCTCGCGGTGATGATCCGTTCCCAGGGCCAGCTCGCGTCGGCCGGGCTCAGGTAGATGACGCCGGCCGCTGTTCCGTCTGCCCACCACCCGGCGGCGGCCTCCGGAGCATCGTCGATCCAGGTCAGCTGCCCGTCCTTGGCTCCAGAATCGCGGAACAGGCCGACGTAGCCGACGAGGAAAGACCCGCCGAACGCGGCCATGACGAGCGACATCAGGTAGGCGGCGAGTGCCAGCAGCATGAGCCGGGGCCACTGACTTCGCGGTGCGGCCGCGAGCGGCCGCAGGTGCGCCCACAGGTCGACGCGCCCGTTGCCCGGCTGACCGACGCCTTCGACAAGCACGCTGAAGCCCAGGGTCTGGGGCGCGAAGACCGCCCCGACCGCCCGGTGCTCGGCGAGCGGGACAAGGCTGCGCACCCGCCGGACGCGCAGCGCGGCCGCCCCGGCCGCCGCCAGCGCGGCGAAGGCGCCGGCCAGCGACAGGACGAGGACGAGATCGTAGCGGACCAGGTGCACGACGATCAGGCACACCGCGACCGCGAAGGCGACGGCGCACGCGGCCACGACGGCTGAGCCGAGCAGACGGAAAAGGGCCGCGACCGCGTCCGCCGCGGCGTCGGCCCCGGCCGCGATCTTCCGGCCGGGGGCGGGCGCGAGTGACTGCGCCTTGGCCGGCGGGAGCCCTAGCTGATCCAGCAGCCCGGACCAGCGGCGCCATACGACCGAAGCTGCGGTCTCGTCGGTGAGCGCCGCGGCGACGCCGGGTCTGCTGGCTCTGAGCCGCGCGACCGACGCTGCCACTGCGGGCAAGCGAGGCAGGTGTCCTGACGGGTCCGCCGTCGCTGCCGACGCCGTCGCGAGGAGTGAGCCGAGGTCGTCCCCGCAGGCCAGGTAGGCGTCGCGGGCGTACAGGAACAGGGTGCTGGCCGGCTCAGGAAACCGCAGCGCGAGCAGTTCCGCCTCCTCGAAGGCCAGCTCGGCCAGCAGGCGCTGCGGTAGCTCGCGGTGCGGTGCCGGAGATCCGCCGTCGAGGACGGCCCGGCGCAGCCCGGCCCGGACGTCGCGGTACGGGTCAGCGGAGCGGGCCCGCGGCCGCCCGCGCGGCCGGGCGAGCCAGCCGGCCAGCTCCGCTTCAAGGTCCGCCAGCTGGGGATGGCCGTGGGCCCGCAGCTCTTCGAGGTCGAGTTCGATCTCCGCCGCCAGCTCGGTGCCGGTGCTATCGGCGGGCCAGCGCGGAAAGGCCAGCGCGACCTGCCAGTTCGGCTGGCACTGCCACCACGCGTGCCAGCCCGCGGGGCGGTCCCAGACTTCGGCGCCCACCCCGCGCGGCGCCGTGCGGTTGATCACCGCCCAGGCGAGCCGGGCGCTGTCCACCAGGTCGGCCCTGGACGGGTCGAACTCGCGCGGGCTGGACAGCCGCAGCAGCAGCGACCGCTCGTCGAAAAGCCGCAGCCGGCGCGCGATCCGGACCGTCTGCGCGTCCGCGATCCGCACGGTCACATCGTCGTCCCTGGTCTCAAGCGCGGCCGCGCGTCGCTCGGCCACCAGGTCAAGCCCGCGTCGCGGGTCCCCGGCGGCGAGCCAGGCCTCGGCCAGCGTCGCGCACAGCGGCGGCACCAGGTCGTGCGCGGAGCAGGTGGCGGCCCGGTCCCGCTGGTAGCTGTCCCGCTCCTGCCAGCGCTCGATCACGGACGGCTCGATGACGCCCCGGCCGAGCCGGATCCGGAGGCACAGTGAGGCAAGGCGCTCCCCGTCGATGCTGCCGAGGCGGTCCGCGGCGTAGGCCTCCCACGCCTCAAGCACCTCGTCACCGGGCGGCGCGATCAGGCCGTACTCGATCCGCACGCGGGCGAGCAGGTCATCGGGCGGGGTCCAGTCCGGCCACTCGGGTGCGGCCGCCGCCTGCGTCGTGTGTTCACTGGTCAGGGTGTCCGTCGTCGTTTTCGTGCGGCCGGTCCACGGTACGGCTGTCGTGGTAGTGATCGTCCGCGTCGTGCGGGTGCGCCGCACGACCAGGGACTCGGCCTCGTCCAGGGCACGAACTGCGATGTTCCGGTCATCGTCCGCCCGCAGCCGGGCCAGCGCGACCAGCGCCCAGGCGCGGATCTGGGCAGCGGCCGCATCCGGTGCACGCGCGGACCACATCGCGGCGCCGCCGCCCGCGGACAAGAGCCGCTCGGCGGCCGCTTCCGCCCCCTCTTCGAGCAGGCGGTGCAGCGCGTCGACGGCCGCCGCCGCCAGCTCGGCTGACCGGGCATCGGAATAGAACATGAGCGAGAGTCCGCTCTGCGCGGCCTCCCAGGCGGCCGCGTCATCCGGGGCGTAGGGCAGCGTTCCGAGGGCCGCGCGGGTCGCCAGGAACGTGCCCGCCACCGGATCGGGATGGCGGCCGGACCAGGCCCCCGCCTCGGCCCAGGCGGCACGGGCGTCGAACAGCGGGGAGGCCCGCCTGCTGGCGGCGATGTAGGACGCCAGCACGGTAGATCGCAGCGCGTCCGCCGACGGCCACTGCTCGTCCGCGGACTCGCCGAGGACGCGCCGGGTGACGTTGAGGGTCCAGTTCCAGCGTCCGGACGCCGCGGCCCTGGCCGCTATGTCGTCCCACAGGGCCGCCGCGACGGCCGGACCGGACAGCCGCAGCGCGGCGAGCAGCTCGTCGGGGTCGATCTCCCCGACCGGTGCGCCGTTCGCCTGACCGCGAAGCAGCTGCGCCAGGCGCGCCGTTTCGGTGTTGAATCCCGCCGCCCGGCCGCCGGCGCTGAAGTACCGGCGCAGCCGCCGGGCCAGCCCGGGCTTGGCCGTCACGTGCTCGGGCGGGTCGCCGCCGGCGTCGATCCATTCCTGCTCGGCCAGGCGGGGGCCGAGGACCGCGGGGTCGGCGCCGAGGAACGCCGCGATCGTCGTCACCCGGCACCGCCCGGCGCAGGCCAGCACCGGCAGCGCCCGGACCAGGACCGGGTCGTGCAGCCGCTCGATGATGCGGCCCTCGATGTACGCGTCGCTGCCCTCGGCCACCCGGTCCAGGTCGAGCTCCGGGTCCTCGTCTGCCCAGGACTGGTAGAGCGCGAGATCGAACGGGCTCACCCGCTCGGGCAGCTGGCCAGGGGCGGGCACGGGTGCGTCGGTCGCGGGGGACTGCCGGATCATCGCGTCCGCCAGTTCGGCGGGCAGCGGCCGTTCTGAGAACTCCGCGAGGTACCTCCTGGCCTCGTCCACCGTGAACCCGGCGATCTCCCTGACGTCAAGGTAGGGGCGCGGCGGCAGCGGCCAGCGGCCCGCGAACAGCACCCTGACGCCGGGCGCGCGTTCGTGAATGCGCTCGACGATGGCCAGCGTGGTGCGGACGGCGGGCGCGGCGGGGTCGCCTGAGTCGGCTTTGGCCAGTTCCTCGCAGGTGTCCAGGATCAGCAGGACCTGCTCGGGGAACTGGGCGAGCGCGTCGGCGAAGGTGTCGATCGCGTCGAGCACCTGCGGGTTCTGCAGCGGGGCGGGGTGCTCTTCCCGCAGGCCGCTCAGCGACTCGTGGACGCTGGCGGCGGTGGCGCGGAACTGGGCGAGCGCCCGGTCGGCCTGGCTGACGGCGGCGGTGTGCAGCGCGAGCTCGTCGGCGAGCTCGAGCAGCAGCTGGACCGGACGGCGGACCGGGTAGTCCGGGCTCATGTGGTCGAAGTCGGCCCGCGTGACCGGGATGGCGCTGAGCCCGCGTTCGGCGGCGTACCGGCCGGCCGCCAGGTACCTGATGAGCATGGTCTTCCCGGCGCCGCCGGCGCCCCGCAGGTGCAGTGCCCATTGTGCTGTCTCGGGCCGCAGCAGCCGGGTGACCGCGTCGGACAGCTCGGGCCGGTCGAGGTAGCGTTCCAGTGCGCGGTGGTCCCGCCGCCGGCGCGTGCCCAGGCTCAGCAGCCGCCTGGCGCGGTCGACCGCCAGCTCCATCGGGCCCGCCACGAGGGGCGCCAGAGCCTCGCCCGCGCTGACAAGCTGCTGCGCGGCCCCCAGGTCACCCGCCTCGACGGCGCGCTGAACGCGGTCAACGAGCAGCCGGTCCTGACCGGACGCGGTGACGGCCAGCTCCGCCCAGCTGCGCAGCGCGCCAGGCAGGACAACCTCGTTGAGCGCCGCGCCGGCCCCGGTCGCGCTCGACAGGCTGGCGACCCGGACCGCGACATTCGCCGCCTCGTCCTGGATCCGCGTGCGCCTTTCCTGCCGGGTGAGCAGGTCAAGAACCACGCGCCTGGTCTCGTCAGGCATCCAGAAGCGCAGTTGCGCGGACCCGGCGTCGCGCAGCGAGCCGCGCGTCTCGCACCACCCGGCGTCCCGCGCGCGCTTGACGAACTCGACGACGGACGGGGCCGGGAACGCGGCCGCCTCGGCGGCGCTCCGCGTCCACAGCGGCACCAGCGCCAGCCAGAGGGTGGCATCGCGCCCGAGTTCGTCGATCTTGGCCGCCCGCTCGGCCTGGACCGCCGTCGCCACCCGGGCCGCGAGCTCGGTGTCGGGCGTAGTCACTGGGCCGCCCTCCGGTAGCTCTCGAGCACGTCGCCGTCCATTTCCGAGCTGAAGAAGACGCTGGACGCGCGGGCGAAGCCGAACAGCTCGTCCTCGTCGTAGATGACTTTCCGCATCACCCAGCGCAGCTGGCCCTGCCAGCCAGGGCCGACGCCGCGCCGCGGCACGTAGACCGCGGTCCGCTCGGGCGGGTTGAGCAGCCACCACTGGTAGGCGAGTATGTCCTCGGGGTCGTCGTCGTGATCACGGAACCGGCCCAGCGGCGCGAACTTCGCCCAGGCCGCGCCGTTGTACCTGACCAGCCGGGCATGTGCCAGCTCGCCGGTGTCCGCCCCGGTCAGCACGACCGGGACCGGGTAGGCGCCCGGGCTGAGGCCCTTCTGGCCGATCATCCCGAGCAGGTCGTCGAGTGCGTCCTGCCACTGATCGACCCGGTGGCACAGGAGCACGACGCGCGGCTCCGGGCTGGCCAGGACCGGGTCGCCGGCCGGGAGATCGGCCACCAGCTCTTCGAACGCGGCGCGGATGGCGCGCACCACCTGCGGCCGTTTCGCCCCCGGCCCGGCCGTCTCGACGATGCGGTTCTGCTTCGGCGCGAGCCCCAGGTTGTCCCGCATCTCGTCGAGCTTGTCGCTCAGCGCCTCGGCCAGCTGGGCGCGGTCGGTCGGCGGGTCCTCGTCGAACGGGCCGAGGAGCACCGGCAGGCGGCCCTCGCGCACCGCGCGGGCGCCTAGTTCGCGCAGCAGCCGCATGCCGCCGTAGCTCTTACCCGGGTCAGGCGTGCAGGCGACCAGGACGTTCAGCGGATCGTCGCCGTCCAGCAGCCGGTCCATCGCCTCGATGAAGATACCGCGCCCGCAGAAGACCGGTTCCCAGTCGAAGTCGAGGTCCCTGATGCGGTCCCTGGCGGCCCTGGTGGCGCCGGCGTCGACTAGGCGCGACTCGCTGGCGACGTGGTCGGCGAGGAAGACGGCCGGCAGCAGCCAGTCGGCCGAGTCCAGGTCGGGCCGGGCGTGGAAGGCGGCCCGGCGGCCGCGGATGACGGCCTCGACCAGCGGGCCTCCCTCACCGATGGCCTGGGTCAGCGAACGGGTGAACACCCGGCAGGCGGTGTCGGAGATGTCGCCCGCCATCGCCACCACGACGAGGACACCGCCCGCCACCAGCTGGGCGGCGAACGGCAGCGCGTTCACCGGCGCGGCCCCCGGCGCCGCCGCCCCGGTCTGGCAGGCCGACAGCATCACCACCGTGGGCATGTGAGCCGCTTCCGCGAACACGTCAAGCAGCTGCCCGGCGGTCACGTACTCGTCGCCGCCCTCCGGCTGTTCCGCCCGCAGCTGCAGTTTCACGCACTGATCGACGGGGAACCAGCGGCCGTGCCCGATGACGTGCAGCACATCCGGCTGGAAACGCTCGAGTTCGCGGGCGAGCGACGGCGCCGACGCTGACTCCAGGACGCGCGCCTGGATGGAGCCGCCCCGGCGCTCCAGGTGGCGCAGGATTCCCATGAACTCCGCGCCCGGCCGGACCCGCGGGTCGGTCAGCCGGCTGCCGACCGCGAAAAGCACCCGCGGGATGCGGCTGATGGGAGACAGCAGGCCCGCTTCGTTCTGAAGCACGGGCGGGGGCAGCGGTACGAGCCGCACGATGCCCACCGACAGTGCCCCGCGCCGGTGCCTGGTTTCCGGGTCCGTCGCGGCGCCCTTGGCGGCGACGTGCGCGGTGCCGTCGTGCAGCGCCTCCCAGCGCAGCGCCTGCAGCCCGGCCGCGGCGGCCTGCCCCTCGCAGGCCTGTTCCTGATCCGCCTGTCCCTGGCCGGCCGGGCCGCGGACGGCCAGCTCCAGGTAGGGGGAGCCGGCCGCGTCGGTGACGAGCTCGCGCCAGGTCTGCGCGCCGAAGGCGGCCTCGAACAGCAGCCTCCCGTACCGCTCGAGTTCCGCCGCTGACGACCGGCCGAGGTCGACCGCCGTGGCAAGCGCGGCCGCCTCGGCGTCGCCGACCGGCTCGTCCTTCGCCACCAGCAGCCGCCTGCCCGCCGTCCAGCGCACCGGCCGTTCTGGCACCGCCCTGGCCGGGGTGCTGACCACGGCGAACAGCTCGCCCGCGCGGTCCGCGAGGTCGACAAGTACCCTCACGCCCGCCGTTCTCCCTCATAGAGGTCCGCGGCGAACTGCCTGGCCACCGCGGCGGGGTCGGCGGCCGCCTGGCCCGCCCTGGTGCCTGGCTCGCGGCAGCCCGGCAGGACCGACCGCAGCCGGCCGGCCAGCGGCTCGGGGGGCTGCTGGCCGGCGGACCGCTGCCAGGCGCCGACGCCGGCCGCCGCGCAGAACCGGGCGGCGTCCAGGGTCTGCCGCGGCACCGCTTCCTCCTGGCCGAGCAGTTCCGACCGCCATCCGGCGACAACGCCGTCGTCCGCGTAGGCCGCCGCCGTCGACGTGCCAAGCGCGCGCAGCGGCCGCCCGGCCGGCGTTTCCATCCTGAGCAGCGCCGCGGCGACGCCGTCGACGCAGCCGAGCAGCCGCTTGACGTGCCCCTCGGCCTGGTCGTCAAGCTCGTCACGGTCTTCAGGACCGGACGACCCCGCGGGAAGGCCGGCCTGCCGCGCCACCGCGTCCAGCAGCGCCAGCCGGATGACTGGCGGCGGGTAGCTGGCCGACGGGCTCTTGCGCATGCCGCGGCCGGTGCGGGTCTCGAGCTCGCGGACCGCCCAGATCGCGGCCGGGCCGGTCAGCAGCACCGAGCACGCGTCCGCGAACAGCTCACGGCACCAGGGACGCCAGGACTCCGCCAGGACGGCGTCACCGCTAGCGGCATAGGCGGCGGAGACGACCCGCTCCTGAGTGCTCCGCTCGACGCCGTCCAGCTCGAACTGCAGGTGGTGGCTCACCTCGTGCGCGCTGAGGATCAGCCACCACGGCCGGCGGCAGCAGACCGGCGGCAGTCCGATGGCCGCGACCGGCAGCCGCTCGACGTGCGCGCGCAGCAGGTCATCGGTCCCCGGGCGCATGTCAGGCGGCGGATCGGTGCGCGGCGTCGCGGAAGCGGAGAATTGCGGGGCCAGGTACGGAATTGGCGCGGCTGGCACCGTTTCCCCGAGCGCCGTGAACGCCCCCTTCCAGCAACTCCATATCACCTCGTCGGCCGCGCGCAGGGTTTGCACCGCGACGCCGGCGCCGGGGCCGCTGCGCTGGTCGAATTTATCGGCGTACCAGCGCCACAGCCGCCGGGCGTGCAGCAGCCGCCGCTCGTCCGCCCGGCATTCCTCGTACACCGCCCCGGTGCCCAGGGCGAGGTCGATGGCGGCCGTCCGGCCCGCGATCGCGTCGACGAGGCCGAGTACCGCTCCGGTCAGCAGGTCGAGCTGGGTGAGGTGGCCGCCCATCGCGTCGGTCAGTTCCCAGGCGGACCGCCAGGCCGTTACCTCATCGCGCAGTGCCCGCGCTTCCCCGATGCTCTCGTCGACCCGGAGGCGGCTGCGCGCATACACGAAATGGATTGTAAGCCCGCCTGGCGAAGCCATTAATGACCCAGGGGAAACGATTTGTTACCGGATTAACCGGCCGGACGTTAATCCACGCGAAAACACAAAAGGCAGCTGCCGTGACGGAGGAAATGGCGGCGCCGCGGCCCGGTGCGCGCCCGGCGGCATACGGCCGGGCCTGCCGGTGTTGGGTCATCTGGAAGAGGTGATCATCACGATGCGTGCACGCCTGTCGATCCTGGACCTGGCGCCCATCGCCCGCGGTCAGAGCGCGAGGATGAGCTTCAAAGCGAGTGTCGCGCTCGCCCGTCGAGCGGAAGAACTCGGATACCACCGTGTCTGGTACGCCGAGCACCACAACATGCCGTCGATCGCGTCGTCGGCCACCAGCGTGCTGATCGCGCACGTGGGGGCGCAGACGTCGACGATCAGGCTGGGCTCGGGCGGCGTCATGCTGCCGAACCACTCACCGCTGACGATCGCGGAGCAGTTCGGCAGCCTCGAGGCGATGTACCCGGGACGTATCGACCTGGGACTCGGCCGCGCCCCCGGCTCGGACCGCAGCACCACGTACGCCCTGCGGCGCGACCCGCGCGCATCGGACTCGTTCCCCCAGGACGTCCTTGAGCTGCAGGCCTTCCTGGCCGGCGAAAGCCGGGTGCCAGGCGTGGACGCCATCCCCGGCAAGGGCGCGAACGTCCCGCTGTACATCCTCGGCTCGTCGACCTTCGGCGCGCAGCTAGCGGGCATGTACGGGCTGCCGTACGCGTTCGCGTCGCACTTCGCCCCCGATGAGCTGGACCGGGCGCTCGCGTCCTACCGCAGCGAGTTCAAGCCGTCCGCGCAACTGGACGCGCCCTACGTGATCGCCGGGGTCAACGTGACCGCCGCCGGCACCGCCGAGGCCGCCAGGACGCAGTTCCAGTCGGTGCGCCGCGCGCGGGCCGCGAGCCTGTTCGCGCGCCAGGTCGGCGCCGACCCGGCCGACATCACCGACGAGCAGGCCGACAAGCTGCTGGCCGCCGGGGGAGCGGTGCACGTGGACCGCATGCTCACCTACTCCGCCGTCGGCACGCCGCCCGAGGTCAGCGGGTATCTCGACGGCTTCCTGAAGAAGACGGGCGCCGACGAGCTCATCGTCGTCCACCAGGCGCCCGGCATCGAAGAGCGGCTGCGTTCGGTCACGCTGCTGGCCGAAGCCATGTGAGCCGGTTACCTCCGCCGCGATCAGGCCGGCCCGCTGACCGGCCACCAGGTGCCTGGCTGCCAGTCCAGTCCCGCCCAGGCCTCCCGGGCGTGCGCGAACGGGTCGCGGTCGAGCCGGGGACCGTCAGGCGCGAAGATCATCGCGTCGCGGTCGCCCGGCTCGTACGGCGCCCAGCCCGGGTCGCCCTTGGCCGCGAAGCGGCCCCAGGCCTCGTGGAGCTGGCCGGCCAGGCCGCCGCCGCCCAGCCAGATGCCCGCGCCGTCGGCCCCGTGCGCCCCGGTCAGCAGCGGCGCGTACTGCGCGAATTGCGGGTCGGGGTCGTCTTCGATGCCGGTGTACCCGCCGTCGTAGCGCGACCGCCAGACCGGGGCGTGCGCGGCCTGGGCGTCCGCCAGCCGCTCGGTGCGGACCACGTAGCGCTCGTCGGTCATCACCGTCACCCCGTGCAGTTCGGTGTCGTCGAGCGCGGGGTAGACGGCGCGGTAGCCGGCCAGCGTCCGGGCCGCCGTCTCCGCGCCGAAGTACCTGGTCAGCACCCCGTCTGCCTGCGCGTGGGCGTCGGGGCCGAGCAGCTGGTACAGGGCGGTCTCGCGGGCGCAGGTCTGCAGCAGCAGCGGGACGCCGGCCGCGGCGCCGCCCGCGACCGCGGCCAGCGGCGCGGCGGTGAGCACGGCGCCGTCCACCGACGGCCGCCAGATCCAGGTGGACCGCGGCGGCACCGCGAGAGCGAGCTGCGCGGCCAGGATGTCGTCGGCGGAGACCTCCCTGATCCGGCCGGGCCCGGCGCCGAGGGCGCGGAAGAACCGGTCGCTGACGTCCCTGGCCTGCTCCGCGTCCTTGACGTGGTCGCCGCCGCTCGACTCGGCCGCCCGGGCGATCATGCCGCGGGCCAGCGGCGAGGCCAGCAGGTGAGTGACCGACTTGCCGCCCGCCGACAGTCCGTACACGGTGATCTGCTCGGGGTCGCCGCCGAAGGCCGCGATGTTCTGCCTGGTCCAGCGGAGGGCCGCGACCTGGTCGTGCAGTCCGAGCGCGCCGGTCGGCTGCTCGCCCGGCACGTCAAGGAAGCCGAGCGCGCCGAGCCGGTAGTTGAAGGTGACGACGACCAGGCCGTGGCTGCGGGCGAAGGCGGCGCCGTCGCCCGCCAGGTCCGGGCCGTGGCCCATCTCGAACCCGCCGCCGTGGATCCACAGCAGCACCGGGCGCCGGATCGCGCCGGCCGGGGCGGTCACGTTCAGGTACAGGCAGTCCTCGTCGAACGGCGGCAACGGCGGCCCGGCCGCCTCGCCGGGCACGGCGGGCAGGGCGGGCTGCGGCGCGCGGTTGCCGTACTCCAAGGCGTTCCTGATGCCGGCCCAGCGCTGCGGCGGCGCCGGCGGCCGCAGCCGCAGGTCACCGACCGGCGGCTGCGCGTAAGGAACGCCGCGCCAGGACACCACGCCGTCAGCGATCTCCGCACCGCGGACCGGCCCGTACCTGGTGAGCGCGACGGTCACCAGAGCGCGGCTTCCGTGCGCGGAACAGAAAGCTGCCGTTCATCTCCGGCGGATACCATCGCGGCCGGACATGACATGACCTTGAAGGGCGGGCGCATGCCCACGATGATGTCACCGGTGGACCGGATCGCGGAACTGTTCACCGCCCAGGGGGCGGCCGACTACCTGGCGGAGCCGGTGACCCTGGGCGCGCACCTGCTGCAGGCGGGCGCCCTCGCGCACGCCGCGGGCGCGGGCCCGGCGCTGACCGCCGCCGCGCTGCTGCACGACGTCGGCCACCTGCGCGGCGCCGACCCGCGCGACGACGAGACCGAGCTGAGCGGCCGCGAGCTGATGGCGGGCACCGACAACGACCACGGCGAGCGGGGCGCCGCCTGGCTCGCCCGCTGGTTCCCGCCGGCCGTCACCGAGCCGGTCCGGCTGCACGTGGCGGCCAAGCGCTACCTGTGCACCGCCGAGCCCGGTTACCTGGCGCTGCTGTCGCCCGCCTCGGTCTATACCCTGTCCCTGCAGGGCGGCCCGATGAGCGAGGCCGAGGCGGCCGGGTTCAAGGCCGGCCCGCACGGCGAGGCGGCGGTCGCGGTCCGGCGCTGGGACGACGCGGCCAAGGACCCGGAGGCCGACGTCCCGGACTTCGGCTGGTACCGGCCGCTGCTGGTGGATCTGCTCCGGGCCGGGTAACGGGCCAATCCGGGATGAACCGCCGCCGCCCGGCTGGTAACTTACAGAAACAGCCAGAATCCGACTTCTATGCACCTGCACTGCGGCTAGTTGTCGTCAGGTCTACACTTCTGGCCTGTTCAAATCGGGCATTAGCGGAGACACCGGGACTTTACGATATGCGGGCGCACTGGCGGCGGTGGCTTGCGGCGGGCGTGAGCGTCCTCGCCGTGATCGTCGTGCTGTTCGCCTGCGCGGTGATCGTCCCTGACGCGGCCGGCGGGGCCGGTCCCGACAAGCCCGGCCAGCTTGAGGTCAACCTGGTCAGCCAGCCCATGGCGGTCCAGGCCAGCCAGGGGCTCTACTTCTCCTGGGTGGCCCGCGACCCTCGGACAGGGGAGACACAGCACGGCTACGAGCTGCGCGTCGCCGCCAGCCCGGAAGACCTGCTGACGGCCAGCAAGACGGTGTGGGACACCGGCACGGTGACCAGCTCCGTCCCCGACACCGACTACGCCGGCCCGGCGCTGAGCGCCGGCACCAGGTACTGGTGGTCGGTGCGCACCATCGACGACCAGGGGCACACGAGCCAGTGGTCGGCGCCGGTGTCGTTCGGCACGGCCCTGGGCGCGTGGCAGACCACCCCGATCTGGGCCCGCACCCCGGCGGGCGGTACGACAAGCGGCTGGGCGTTCCTGCGCGGACAGCTCGCCGTTGACGACAAGCCGATCCTCGCCGCGACCGTCTACGCGGCCGGCGCGTCCACGGAGACGACCAGGCAGTACGTGTTCCGCCTGTCCGTCAACGGCCAGGTCATCGGCGTCGGCCCGGCCAGGCCCGCGCAGCCGGCGACCGAGAACGAGTACTCGGCCTGGGACGTGACCAAACTGCTGCGGGCCGGCACCGACAGCTTCGGCGTGCTCGGCTACACCAGCGCGCACGCGGCCTTCCAGTTCGAGCTGGTCGTGCAGTACAAGGACGGCAAACGGCAGGTCTGGGGAAGCGGCTCCAACTGGAAGGGGCTGGACGGCGGGTCCGTCTACCCGGCGGCCGGCAGCATCAGCCCGCAGTACTACACCGCGCCGGTCGAGAACCTGGACGCCGAGCGCTACCCGTTCGGCTTCGACACCCCCGGCTTCAAGCCGACCGCCGCCGCGGGCTGGACCCCGGCCGTCAAGAAGGCGCCGCTGACCGGGCTTACCCCGTACACCGCCGCCAACGACACCCTCGCCGTGCACAAGCCGGTCAAGATCACCCCGCTGGGCACCGGCAAGTACCTGCTCGACTTCGGGACCACGCAGGTCGGCGGGCTGCGCCTGACGCTGAACGGGACCGCGGGCGAGAAGGTGAGCATTCTCAGCGGCGAGGTGCTGTCCAGCCCCGATTCTGTCCAGTACAAGCTGAACACCGGCGACGTCTACGACGACACCTGGACGCTGCGGGCCGGGAAACAGACCCTGCAGTACTGGGGCTACCGGGTCTTCCGCTACGTCGAGGTCACCGGGGTGCCGCAGCCGCTGACCACGGCCAACGCGGCGGCGGTGGCCCTCGTGTACCCCGATCAGCCGACGGGGTCCTCGGTGACGTCGAGCAGCGCCAGCCTCGACCAGGTGTGGCAGTTCAGCAAGAACACGATCGAGGCCCTCAACCTCAACCTCTACATGGACTCACCGACCAGGGAGCGGTCCGGCGCCTACGAGGGCGACGACTACGTCCACCAGCTGGCGCAGGCCGCGGTCGACGGAGACAGCGCGCTCGCCCAGTTCTCCCAGCAGTACGTGATGACCTACATGGCCCTGGACATCAACAAGGCCACCCCGATCATGGAGTTCGAGGAACTGGCGCCGGTGGCCGCGCTCGCCCAGTACCAGCAGACCGGCGACCCGGCCGTGCTGACCTCGCTGTACTCGCTGCTCAAGCAGCTGCTGCCCGGCAAGTACCTGGGCGCTGACGGCCTGATCGACATGCCGGTGAACCCGTTCGGCGGCGCCCGTCCGGTCGCCGGGGAACCCGCGCAGCTGGTCGACTGGCCGGCCACCGAGCGCGACGGGTTCGTCTTCTCCCGCGAGAACACCGTGGTCAACGCCTTCGGCTACGCCGCCTACGCGGCGATGGCCAAGATCGCCGCGGTGGTCGGCGACCAGAGCGGATCCACCGCCGACGCCGCCACCGCCGCCCGGATACAGACCGCGGTGCAGGCCAAGCTCTACGACCCGAAGACCGGGGCGTTCCGCGACGGCACGGGCATCGCCCACGAGGCCGTCCAGTCGAGCGTGTACGCGGTCGCACTGGGGGCGGCCAGCCCCGCGGAGGCGAAGACGGCCGCCGCCGCGATCGCCCGCCAGGGGATGGCGTGCAGCGTCTACTGCGCCGGCTACCTGCTCGAGGCGCTGTACGACGGCGGGCAGCCGCAGGCCGCGCTCAACCTGCTGACGGCCGACGACAGCACCAGCTGGCTGCACATGATCGCCGTCGGCGCGGGCTCCACCATGGAGGCCTGGACCCCCGCGCTCAAGCCGAACCTGACCTACTCCCATCCCTGGGCGGCGTCGCCGGCGTTCATCGTCCCGCAGTACACGTTCGGCGTGTCCGCCCTCACCCCGGGCTGGGGCACGGTGCTGATCCACCCGCAGCCGGCCAGCCTGACCAGCGGCTCGGTCCAGGTGCCGACCTCGCGCGGTACGGTCACAGTCAAGTTCACCAGCAGCGGCTCCCGGTTCACGGCCGAGGTGGACGTGCCGCCCACCGCGACCGCGCGGGTGGCCCTGCCCGGCGTCAGCGTCGGCCAGCGGGTCTGGGTCGACGGCGCCGCGCGCACGGCGACCGCGCTCGACGACACCGCCACGGGCGGCCTCGCCGTCGTCACCGTCGCCCCCGGCTGGCATCAGGTCTCCACCGCCCCCTGACGGGATGTCAAAATGGGCGTGGCGGCGACGACTAGCGGGCGGAGGGGCCCCGCCGGGGCCCGGCGAACCACGAGGAGTGCGCGATGCAGTTCCTGATCAGCCTGCATATCAACCCGGCCGTGCTTGACGCGCTGACCGACGAGGAGAAGGCCGCCCTCGGCGGCGGCCACGGCGAATTCATCGAGGCGCTGCGGAAGTCAGGCGAGCTCCTGACCACGCAGGCGCTGGCCGACCCGTCCCAGTCCGCTGTCGTGTCCGTGCGCGACGGGCACCCGGTGGTGACCGACGGGCCGTTCGCCGAGTCCAAGGAGTACCTGGGCGGGTTCTACCTGGTCGACTGCGAGAACAAGGAGCGGGCGATCGAGCTGGCGGCCCGGATCCCCGACGCGGCGATCGAAGGCCTGGGCGTCGAGGTGCGGCCGGTGATGTTCGCAGCCGGGCAACTGGAGGCGTGACCGCCACGGCCGTCGAGGACCTGCTGCGCGAGCTCACGCCGCAGGTCCTCGGCGTGCTGGTCCGGCGGCACGGCCAGTTCGAAGGGTGCGAGGACGCCGTGCAGGAAGCGGTCCTCGCCGCCGCCGCGGGCTGGCCGGCTGAAGGACTGCCCGACAACCCGCGCGGCTGGCTGGTGACGGTCGCGAACAGGCGGTTTATCGACCAGGTGCGCAGCGACCACGCGCGCCGCGAACGGGAGTCGGCGACGGCTGCCGAGGCCGCGCCCGAGGACGTGCCGGGCACCGACGACACACTCGTGCTGCTGTTCCTGTGCTGCCATCCGACCCTGACCGCGGCTTCCCAGACGGCGCTGACGCTGCGCGCGGTCGGCGGGCTGACCACCGCCGAGATCGCCCGCGCGTTCCTGGTCCCCGAGGCGGCCATGGGCGCTAGGATCAGCCGCGCCAAGCAGCGCATCAAGCGCGCGGGCAGCTCGTTCCTGCTGCCGGACGGCACGGAGCGCGCGGAGCGCCTGCGGGTCGTGCTGCACGTGCTCTACCTGATCTTCAACGAGGGCTACACCGCCTCCTCAGGCAGCGCCCTGCACCGCCCCGATCTCGCACGCGAGGCCATCCGGCTGGCCCGGATGGTGCGCGCGCAGCTGCCAGGCGACGGCGAGGTGACGGGGCTGCTCGCGCTGATGCTGCTGACCCACGCCCGCCGCGCGGCCCGGACGACGGACGCCGGCGACCTGGTGCCGCTGGACGAGCAGGACCGCACGCGCTGGGACCGCGCGCTGATCGACGAAGGCACCGAGCTGGTCAAGACATCGCTGGCCGGTCCCGAGCTCGGGCCCTACCAGCTGCAGGCCGCCATCGCCGCCACCCACGCCAGCGCGCCTACCGCGGGCGAGACCAACTGGCCGCAGGTCCATGCCCTGTACCTGATACTCGAACGGATCGCGCCCAACCCGGTGGTCACCCTCAACCGGGCGATCGCGCTCGCCGAGACCGAAGGCCCGCTCGCCGGGCTGGCCCTGCTGGCCACCCTGGACGGCGACGAGCGGCTGGCCGGGCACCACCGGCTGCTGTCGGTCCGTGCGCACCTGCTGGAGAAGACCGGTGACACCGGCGGAGCCTACGAGCACTACCGGCGGGCCGCGAAGGCCACCGCCAGCCTCGCCGAGCAGCGCTACCTGGAGTCACGGGCCAGCCGGGTGAGACGGGCATAAGGCACCGATATCGTTAGTTGTAGCCTGCGAAATAGTCCTGGCCGAACCTGCCGCGCCGCCGCGGCCCGCACCACGGAGGTCTCCGCTGTCTGAGCTGAGCAGCCGGCGCAAGTACCTGGTGCTGGCCATCTGCTGCCTGAGCCTGTTCCTGGTCGGCATGGACAGCACGATCATCAACGTCGCGCTGCCGTCGATCGGACGCAGCTTCCACGCACCCGTCTCCGGGCTGCAGTGGACGGTGGACGCCTACCTCCTGGTGATCGCGAGCCTGCTGATGCTGTCCGGGTCGGTGGGCGACCGGGTGGGCCGCCGCCGGGTCTTCCAGATCGGCCTGACGCTCTTCGCGCTCGGCTCGCTTGCCTGCTCCCTGGCGCCCGGTCTGGGCTGGCTGATCGCGTTCCGAGCGTTGCAGGCCGTCGGCGGAAGCATGATGAACCCGGTCGCGATCGCGATCGTCACCAACGTGTTCACCGAGCCCGCCGAGCGTGCGAAGGCCATCGGTCTGTGGGGGTCGACGTTCGGCCTGTCCGTCGCGCTCGGCCCCGTGGTCGGCGGGGCCCTGGTCGACTCGGCCGGCTGGCGGAGCGTCTTCTGGGTCAACATCCCCGTCTGCGCCGCCGCGGTGGCGCTGACCGCGCGTTACGTGCCGGAGTCACGCGCCGCGGTCCGGCGGCGGCTCGACCCGCTCGGGCAGGTGCTGGTGATCGCGGCGCTGATCACGCTCAGCTACGGGATCATCGAGGGCCCGGACCTGGGCTGGGGAAGCGCGCCGGTCATCGCCTGCTTCGCCGCCGCCGCGGCGTCAAGCGCCCTGCTCATCGCCTGGTCACGGCGGATCGCCGAACCGCTGGTCGAGCTGCGGTTCTTCCGTTCGCTGCCGTTCTCTGGCGCCGTGCTCACGGCGCTGACCGGCATGTGCGCGTTCGCCGGGTTCCTGTTCCTCATCACGCTGTACCTGCAGGACGTCCGCGGCTACAGCGCGCTGACGGCGGGGCTGTTCCTGCTGCCGATGGCGGCCGTCATGGCCGCCTCCGCGCTGGTGTGCGGCCGGGTGCTGGCGCGCATCGGCAGCCGGGTGCCGCTGCTGATCGCCGGCGTCGGCATCACCGCGGGCGGGGTGCTGCTCACGTTCCTGACCACGGCGTCGCCGGTCTGGTTCATCGTGCTGTGCGGGGTCGTCTTCGGCGCCGGCATGGGCTGGGTCAACGCGCCGGCCACCAACAACGCGGTGTCCGGTATGCCCCGGGCGCGGGCGGGGACCGCCTCGGGGACCGTCTCGACCGGGCGGCAAGTCGGCTCGGCCCTCGGCGTCGCGGTGACCGGCTCGGTGCTCGCGGCCGGCCTGCACGGCTCGTCCTACGCGGCCGGGTTCACCGCGGCCACCCGCCCGGCCTGGTGGATCGTGGCCGCGATGGGCGGCTGCGTGCTTGTCCTGGCGATGGTCACCACCGGCCGGGCTGGCCGGGCCAGCGCTGAGCGGGCGGCCACGCTCATCGAGAGCGCCGACCGGCCCGAGCCCGCTGCGACCGCCGCGGCGGCGTGAACATGGCGTCCCTCGCCCGCGACGTGACCGTTCCCGAGGGACCGCAGGGCCGCCGCCAGCGGCTGGTCATCCTGCTGATCTGCTCGTCGTCGCTGTTCATCGTCTACCTCGACAGCACGATACTCAACGTCGCCCTGCCCACCCTGCAGAAAGACCTGCACGCTTCGCTGTCCGGACTCCAGTGGGTCGCCGATGCCTACCTGCTCGTCGTCGCGTCGCTGCTGATGCTCACCGGCTCCGCCGCCGACCGCCTGGGCCGCAGGAAGCTGTTCCTCACCGGCCTGGCCGGCTTCGGCGCCGGCTCCCTGCTGTGCTCGCTCGCGCCCAATACCGGGTCGCTCATCGCGCTGCGCATGCTGCAGGGGGTCGGCGGATCGATGCTCACCCCGGTCTCCCTGTCGATCGTCCGCAATACGTTCCACGACCCCAGGGAACGTGTCCAGGCCCTCGGCATCTGGTCGGGCATCTTCGGCGTCGCCGCCGCCTGCGGCCCGGTCGTCGGCGGGGTGCTGGTGTCCACCATCGGCTGGCGCTCGATCTTCTGGCTCAACGTGCCGATCTGCGCCGCCATGTTCGTCGCGACGCTTCGCTACGTGCCCGAGTCGCGGGCGCCGCGGCCGCGGCGGGTCGACGTGCCCGGCCAGCTGCTGATGATCGCCATGCTCGGCTCGCTCACCTACGCGGTCATCCAGGGGCCGGTCTCCGGCTGGACCGCGGCGCCGGTGCTGGCCCTGTTCGCGGTGGCCGCCGCGGCCGCGGCCGCGTTCCTCGTCGTCGAGCGCAGCCGGTCGGAGCCCCTCGTTGAGCTGCGCTTCTTCCGCTCCCGCCCGTTCACGGGCGCCGCCGTCATCGCGGTGCTCGCGTTTACCGTCCTCGGCGGGTTCCTGTTCGTCATCACCCTGTACCTGCAGCAGGTGCGCGGCGACTCGCCGCTGCGGGCCGGCCTGTCCCTGCTGCCCGCCACCCTCGTCATGGCCGCCGCCGCTCCGGTGGCCGGCCAGCTGACCAGCCGCCGCGGTCCCCGGATCGCGCTCGTCGGCAGCGGCCTGTTCACCGCCGCCGGCATGGCGCTGCTGCTGGCCCTCAGCCCGGGCACCTCCTATCTCTACCTGGCGGTCGCGCTGGCCGTCCTCGGGGCGGGCCTCGGCCTGGTCAACCCGCCGATCACCGGCACCGCCGTATCCGGCATGCCGCCGGCTCAGGCTGGCGTCGCCTCGGCGGTCGTCTCTTCCACCCGCCAGATCGGCTCGGTCATCGGCGTCGCGGTGATGGGCGACCTGGTCAGCGCCGGCCTCAGCCGCGGCCTGGCGTCCGGGCAGACCCACGCCGCAGCGCTGTCCGCGGCCACCCACGGCGCCTGGGCACTGGGCCTCGCCTGCGGCCTGCTCGTCGCCCTGGCCGGCTTCCTCAGCACCACCGCCCGCGCGCGGGACACGGCCCGGGCGGTGGCCGCGGCGGCCGAGCCGGACGCGGCCGCCGCGGAACCCGTGGGGGGACGGTGACAGCCCCCTCCGTTCTGACTCACGATGGGGTGACCCCCCAGTCGGCTGACTCTTATTAGCTGACCCCCGCCAGCTCGGCCAGCAGCCGCGCCTCCTCGGCGGCGGCCAGCCCTTCCTGCGCCGGGCCGCCGCGGCCCAGGTCCCAGGCCAGGGTGTCGCGGATCGTCTCGGTGACGGCCCGGCAGGCCAGGCCCGCGCCGACCGCGTGGGACGAGTCCACGTTGTTGAACGCCTCGTAGCCGGGCTCGCCGACCCACAGCGGTATGCCGGCTCCCGGGTCGACGCCGGCCGCCACCAGCTGGTCGGTGGGGACCCAGGTCAGGTCGGCGTCGCTGTAGGTCGCCGTCCGGCAAAGGTCGAGCAGGATGCCGAACGGGCGCGGCGCCCCGGTCAGGTTGTAGACTCCCGTCCTGCCCCGGTGGATGCCGTCGAGCAGGAACGCCGCCAGGTCCCGCACGTCGATGACCTGGGTCAGGTCGCCGGGGTCGCCGGGTGCCAGTACCCGGCCGCCGCGGGCGATCCGCCGCGGCCAGTAGGGGAACCGGTCAGTGGGATCATGCGGGCCGCTGATCAGCCCGGGCCGCCCGATGAGGGCCCGGTCGCCGTAGACGTCGCGGACGATGCCCTCGCACAGCGCCTTGTTGGCGCCGTAGTTCTCCAGCGGGTCGGTCACGTCCGGCTTGAGCACCGCCAGCGGCGCGTCCTCAAGCTGTGCCTCGGTGGTGGACTGGTCGGCGTACACCGAGACGGTCGAGACGAACACGTAGCGGCCGGTCCTGTTCCTGAAGGCCTCGGCCGACAGCCGGGCCGGCTCCGGGTCGTAGCAGGCGACGTCGACCACGGCGTCGAACTCCCGGCCGTCAAGCGGCGACAGGTCCGCGGTCCGGTCGCCCGGGACCGTTTCCACCCCGGGGTAAAGGCCGGGATTCGACTGTCCCCGGTTGAACATCGTGACGGTGTCGCCGCGGCCGAGCGCGGCCTCAACGATTGCGCGGCCCGCGAACCGGGTGCCGCCAAGGACTAGGATTCGCACCTGCCCATGCTGCCACCCGCGCCGCCCGCGGGCGGGCGGATTGGCAGGGATCGCACCCCAGAGGGGGCCGTTCGGCCCGCGGGACTCGGCGCCGCGGGCCGAACGGCGAGACTAGCGCTTGCCCCAGAGGTTGATGTCGTCCGGGTTGACGAAGCCGGGCATCGTCCAGCCGTCGAGGTCGTACTCGGACATGCACTGCTCGGCCAGTTCCTTGAAGCGGCTGGCGTCGCCGTTGCCCAGGGCGCCGAACAGCACCGCCCGGCGGGTGTCCTCGACGTTGCCGACGTAATTCCGCTCGTACAGCTCGTGCCGGCCGCCGAACTCGCTGCCGAGGGCGTCCCACAGCAGCTTCATCGTCTTCGCCCGGTCGACCGAGCTGTAGTCGTCGGAACCGCGCAGGTAGTGGTCGAGGTAGCCGCGCACCTCGGGGGTCTTGAAGTCGACGGCGTTGGAGTTCAGGTAGATCAGGCTGGAGCCGACGGTGTGCTCGATGATCTCCTTGATCCGGCCGTAGATCTGCGGCATCAGCGGCTGCGCGGCCAGCGCGGTGGCCGGGTTCGGCTGGATGCTGCCGTTGCCCCACGGCTCGCACGACTGGATCATGCCGTCGGTGAGCGACCAGATGATGCCGCGCCAGGCGATGACCTCGCCGATGTTGGCCTGCACGCGCGGGGTCTTCTTGTTGCCCGCCGCCTCGGTCGCCTTCATCAGCAGCCCGGCGATGAAGTCGAGCTTGACCCCGAGACGCAGCAGCGCCTGGAACATCGCCCGGTAGATGAACCCGGACCGCTGCAGGAACATGTTGGCCTGCTCGGCGTCGTAGGCGAGGACGTTCTCCCACGGGATCAGCGCCCGGTCGAAGATCAAGATGGAGTCGTTCTCATCCAGCCGGGACGACAGCGGGTAGTCGAACGGGCTGCCGGTCGCGGCCGCCACCAGCTCGTAGGACGCGCGGGCGAGCAGCTTCACGCCCGGGGTGTTCATGTCGACGATGAAGATCGGCGCGTAGCGCTTGTCCTTCAGCGGCAGGCCGGCGTGCGCGATGAACGTCTGGTGGGTGAGCGCCGACGCGGTCGCGACCACCTTGGCCCCGGTGACGATGAGGCCGTTGTCGGTCTCTTCCTCCACGTGCACGCAGATGTCGGCGACCTGGTCGGCCGGCTTGCTGCGGTCGATCGGCGGGTGGACGAACGCGTGGTTCATGAACAGCACGCGCTCCTGCGCCTTGGCGTACCAGCGCAGCGCGTTCTCCTGGTAAGGCGAGTAGAACTCGGTGTTGGCCCCGAGGGTGGCGAGGAACGCCGCCTTGTAGTCCGGGGTCCTGCCCATGAAGCCGTAGACCAGGCGCTGCCAGCCGACAATCGCGTCGCGGGACGCCAGCAGGTCTTCCTGGCTCCGCGGCGCCTTGAAGAACGGGTGGGTGAAGCCCCCGTTGCCGGTGTCCGTCGGCACGGTCAGCACCGCCTGCTGCGCCGGGTCGTGCAAGGCGTCGTAGAGCCGCGCGACCGACCGGGCGCTGTTGCGGAAAGCCGGGTGCTCGGTGATGTCCCGGACCTTCTCGCCGTAGATCCAGACCTCGCGCCCGTCCCGCAGGCTCTCCAGGTACTCCTCGCCGGTGAAGGGCAGGACCGTGGTCCCGGTGCTTCCGCCAGCTTGGGCGGCGGTGTCTGTCGCTGTCATGGCGTAGTCGCTCTCGTCGTCAGGGAATCCACACGGGGCCCGCGGGCGCAGTGGCGCGGGTCACGCACGCGCCGTGCGCAGTTGTTCGTAATGACCACACGAACCTAGTGCAGATTTGTGGTCCGCATCAGGGACTTTCGGGTGTTGTCACGTATTTACCGGACAATGTTTGGCGCAGCCTACAAAGCCGTCCGGCGGCCGCGGCCTGGCGCTCTCCCGCCCCGGCGGCGGTCTTAATGAAAAGCACAGTTTTCCGGCCACGCCCCGTACCTTCTCCCGTACCCCGTCCTTAGAGGCGGCAAAGATAGTTACTTTGTGTGACCGAAAACGATCTTGAGGCGCGTAACGCCTGGGTAGGGTGTGATACCTGGGGGGACAGATGATCGTGACCATCGTAGGGGCCGGGCGGCTCGCCGAAGGCGTGGCCGTACGGGCGATTGCGGGCGGCCACCGGCTTCGGATCACCGACAGCGAACCAGGCAAGGCGGACGCGCTGACCGCGAGCCTGGCCGCGCGCGGCTGGTCGACGGGGGCGGTTGAAGTCGCTTCGTCATCACTGAGCGTAGCCACCGTGGGGGCCGCGATCGCCGGCGCCGACGTGGTGGTGCTGGCGCTGCCCTACCCGGAGGGCCGGATCGTCGCGCGCGAGCAGGGGGCGGCGCTGGCCGGGGTCACCGTCGTCGACACCTGCAACCCGGTTGACTTCTCCACCTTCGACTCGCTGCTGACCAGCCCCGGGATGTCGGCCGCGGAGGAGATCGCCGCCGCGAACCCCACGGCGCGGGTGGTGAAGGCGTTCAACACCACGTTCGCGTCGTCCCTGGTGGCCGGGTGGGTGGGCGGGCTGCCCGTCGACGTGTTCCTCGCGGGCGACCACGCGCACGCCAAGAAGCAGGTGGCCGCGCTGATCAGCGACGGCGGGATGCGCCCGGTCGACACCGGCCCGCTGCGCCGGGCCCGCGAGCTTGAGGCGTTCCAGCTGCTGCACATGACCCTGCAGGGGCCGCTCGGGCTCGACTGGGCGAGCGCGGTCAAGCTCCTGCCCTGACGCTCCTTTGGCGTCGCGCGGCCGGTTTATTACCCTGGTAGGTGATGACAGAACGCAAACCCCCGCAGATGAAGTTCGCCACCTGGATCGACCAGCAGGTAGCCGACGCCGAGCGCCGCGGCGTGTTCGATGACCTGCCGGGGGCGGGCAAGCCGCTCAAACTCAAGCCGGGCGCCGTCGACGGCGACTACGGCGCCCAGTGGGCGCGGGACTACGCGCAGCGCGAGGGCGTGTCCGTCGAGGAGATGCTGCCGACCCCGCTGCGCCTGCGCAGGCAGATCGAGCGGCTGGCGCAGACGGCGGGGGAGTTCCGCACCGAGGCGGAGGTCCGCGAAGCGGCCGCCGAGCTCAACCGCCGCATCGTCGAGTGGCGGCGCATCCCGATCGGCCCGCCCATCCACGTCAGCCTGGTGAACCCCGACAACCTCGTCGCCACCTGGCGCAAGGCCCAGGCCGCGCGCGCCGCCGCGCCCCCGCCCGCCGAGCGGCCCGCCGCGACCGATTCCACCGGGAAAGCGCAGGCCCAGCCGCGCCGCCCCCGCCGCTGGCGCAGCTTCTGGCGCCGGAACCGCCCAGACCCGGCGTTATCGGGTGTTGTTTCCGCCCGTATGTGGTCGGAACAACACCCGATAACGCTCGCCATCTGATAACAGCAAGAAGCGGCGGGAGCCGCCAGCACGCGACGCCAGCACGGGACGCCGGCCGCGCCGGCCGCGCCGCTACGACGGCAGGCGGACGCCTCCTTCTGGGTGCGCCGCAAGGGTTTCCTGGCCGTGCGGGGCGTCGCCCGAGTCGATGTGCCGCAGCACGCCGAGGCCGGGGTCGTTGGAAAGCACCCGCTCGATCTTGGCCGCCGCGAGCGCCGTGCCGTCGGCGACGGAAACCTGGCCGGCGTGCAGCGACCGCCCGATGCCGACGCCGCCGCCGTGGTGGAACGACACCCAGGTCGCGCCCGAGGCGGTCGAGGTCAGGGCGTTGAGCAGCGGCCAGTCGGCGATCGCGTCGGACCCGTCGGCCATGGACTCCGTCTCCCGGTAGGGGGAGGCGACCGAGCCCGCGTCGAGGTGGTCGCGGCCGATCACGAGGGGCGCGCTGACCGCGCCGGACGCGACCAGGTCGTTGAAGGCCAGCCCGGCCTTGTCGCGCTCGCCGTAGCCGAGCCAGCAGATCCGGGCGGGCAGTCCCTGGAACTCGACCCGCTCCTGCGCGGCGTGGATCCACTTGTGCAGGTGCTCGTTGTCCGGGAACAGCGACAAGACCGCGTCGTCGGTGGCGCGGATGTCGGCCGGATCGCCGGACAGCGCCGCCCAGCGGAACGGCCCCTTCCCCTCGGCGAACAGCGGCCGGATATACGCCGGGACGAACCCGGGGAACGCGAACGCCCGCGCGAAGCCGCCCAGCCGCGCCTCGTCCCTGATCGAGTTCCCGTAGTCGAAGACCTCGGACCCGGCGTCCATGAAGCCGACCATCGCTTCCACGTGGGCGGCCATGGAAAGCCGGGCTCGTTCGGTGAATTCGACTGGCTTCTTTTCCGCGTAGTCGTGCCAGTCCTCGAGCGCGACACCTTCCGGCAGGTAGGACAGCGGGTCGTGGGCGGAGGTCTGGTCGGTGACGATGTCGACCGGCACGCCGCGGCGCAGCAGTTCGGGCAGGACAACCGCGCAGTTGCCGGCGAGCCCGACCGACAGGGGCCGTCGCGCCGCCTTGGCTTCGGCGCACATGCGCAGCGCGTCGTCCAGGTCGTCGGCCACGAGGTCCAGGTAGCGGTTGGCCGCCCGGCGCACCAGGCGGGCCGGGTCGACGTCGATGACCAGGCACACGCCGTCGTTGAGTGTCACCGCGAGCGGCTGCGCGCCGCCCATGCCGCCGCAGCCGCCGGTCACGGTCAGCGTCCCGGCCAGGGTGCCGCCGAACCGCTTGGCGGCGACGGCGGCGAACGTCTCGTAGGTGCCCTGCAGGATGCCCTGGGTGCCGATGTAGATCCACGACCCGGCCGTCATCTGCCCGTACATGGTCAGCCCGGCCGCCTCCAGGCGGCGGAACTCCGGCCAGTTGGCCCAGTCGCCGACCAGGTTCGAGTTGGCGATCAGCACCCGCGGCGCCCACTCGTGGGTGCGGATCACCCCGACCGGCTTGCCCGACTGGACCAGCATGGTCTCGTCCTCGCGCAGCTCGGTGAGCGTGGCGACCATCGCGTCGAACGCCCCCCAGGACCGGGCGGCCCGGCCCGTGCCGCCGTAGACGACCAGGTCGTCGGGGCGCTCGGCGACGTCGGGGTCGAGGTTGTTCATCAGCATCCGCAGCGGTGCCTCGGTCTGCCAGGACCGCGCGGTGAGCGTGGTGCCGCGCGCCGCGCGGACCGTTCTGGCGCCTTCCATGCTTAACGGTCTCCTCTCAGTTCAACTCCATGATTGCCCTGAACGGAGCCGGCTGTCATTCCAGGCCCCCGGTCACGCTCTCGGCCGCGCGGAGCGCCGCGCCGGAAGCCACGTAACCGACGGCCGCCTCGATCTCCGGGGCGAGGAAGCGGTCGGTCCCAGGCCCGGCCACGCCCGCCCCGCCGGCCTGGGCCCGCAGCCCCGCGACGACCGCGCCGGTCGCGGCCGCGGGCTCGAGCGGCGCGCGCAGGTCGAGCGCCCGGGCGGCGGTGAGCAGCTCGATGGCGAGGACCCGCGTGAGCCCGTCGACCGCGCGGCGCAGCTTGCGGGCGGCCGACCAGCCCATCGACACGTGGTCTTCCTGCATCGCCGACGAGGGGATCGAGTCGACGCTGGCGGGGACGGCCAGCCGCTTCATCTCCGACACGATCGCGGCCTGGGTGTACTGGGCGATCATGTGCCCGGAGTCCACGCCCGGGTCGTCGGCCAGGAACGGCGGCAGCCCGTGCGAGCGGGCCGCGTCGAGCATCCGGTCGGTGCGCCGCTCGGAGATCGAGGCGACGTCGGCGGCGACGATTGCGAGGAAGTCGAGCACGTAGCCGACCGGGGCGCCGTGGAAGTTGCCGTTGGACACCACCCGGCCGTCGGCGGTGACCACGGGGTTGTCGATCGCGCTTGCGAGCTCGCACTCGGCCACGGTCCTGGCGTGGGCCAGGGTGTCGCGGGCGGCGCCGTTCACCTGCGGCGCGCAGCGCAGCGAGTAGGCGTCCTGCACCCGGGTGTCCTCTGGGCCGCGGTGGCTGGCGACGATGGGGGAGCCGGCCAGCAGCTGGCGCAGGTTCGCGGCCGACGCGGCCTGGCCGGGGTGCGGGCGCAGTGCCTGCAGCGCGGCGTCGAACGGCGCGTCGGTGCCGAGCAGCGCCTCAACCGACATCGCGGCGGTGATGTCGGCCGTCTGCAGCAGGGCGCGCAGGTCGGCGGAGGCGAGGATGAGCATGCCGAGCATCCCGTCGGTGCCGTTGATCAGCGCCAGGCCCTCCTTCTCGGCCAGCACGACCGGCGTGATGCCCGCTGCGGCCAGGGCCTCGCCAGCCGGGATCTCCGGCCCGCCGAGGACCCGGACGGTGCCCTCGCCCATCGCCGCGAGCGCGCAGTGCGCGAGCGGCGCCAGGTCACCGGAGCAGCCGAGGGAGCCGTACTCGCGCACCACCGGGGTGACCCCGGCGCTGAGCATCGCCGCGTAGCAGCGCGCGACCTCGAGCCGCACCCCGGTCCGCCCGGTCGCCAGCGTGGACAGCCGCAGCAGCATCATCGCGCGCACGACCTCGGCCTCGACCTCGGTCCCCGAGCCGGCGGCGTGCGAGCGGACCAGGGAGCGCTGCAGCTGCGCGCGCAGCTCGGCCGGTATGTGCTTGGTCGCCAGTGCGCCGAACCCGGTCGACACCCCGTAGTGCGGGGCGGTGTCGCTGGCGAGGGCGTCGATGACCTTGCGGCCGGCCGCGATGGCGGCCTCGGCCTCGGGCGACAGCGTCACCGGGGCGCCGTTCCTGGCGACCGCGACGACGTCGGCGAAGCTAAGCGGGCCGGTGCCCGCGGTGACGGTTTCCATGATGTCTATGTATACGTCCCGCCGGGCCGCGGATCACCCCCTGCCCGTGCGCTGTCACCTGGTCACACTGTCTCCGGGGCAGGCTGTCTCCGGGTCAGGCTGTCTCCCGGTCGCACTGTCTCCCGGTCACACGTCGCCGTCGTTCATCGCGATCAGCCGGGACAGCACCGTGCCGCCGCTGACCCGCAGTCCCTCGTGCTCCCACTCGTTGGTCACCCAGGCCCGCAGCCCGCGGACGGCGGCCGCGGTGGGCAGCGACAGCGCGGCGGGCACGTACAGGTCGTCGTGGTAGACGGCGGCCGCGGCGGGCACCTCGTTGGCCGCCAGCCGGGCCGGGTCGTACAGCGGCGGCCACTCCCGTTCGGCGAGCAGCTCGGCCGCTTCCCGCAGCGGACGCAGGGCGGGGTCGGCGTCGAACATCCAGGGGTAGATCATCTCCCCGGTGAACAGCAGCGGCGCGTCGCCGTTGACCGCCGCCGCGGGGTCGAACGCGGGGAACTCGGCCCGCACCCGCTGAGCCGCCCAGCGGGTCGCCCGCCCCTGGCCGTAGCAGGCCTCGTGCAGCACCGCGTACAGCGGGGCGCGGGCGAAGCTGGTCCTGTCGGCGACCTCGGCCAGGAACGCGTCGGACAGGCCGCCGTCGCCGTCCCACGGGTCTTCGAGCAGGTAGTGCAGCTCGTGGGTGCCCGCCGCGCCACCCAGCAGCCCGCCGATCGACTGGAACCGCTCGACGCTGAGCGGCGACCCGTCCGCCAGCCGCACGTCATGCGTCGCCAGGTGCCCGGCCACCGCCCGGGCCGAGTCGATATCGGCGGGATAGCGGTCGTAGTGCGCGAGGCTGCGGCCCGCGCACAGCCCGTAGGTGAGGCGGTAGACGTCCTCCGCGTGCGCGCCGAGACCGGGCAGCCCGCCGGCGAGCAGCGCCGCGGTCATGCCGTGGGGCGCGAACGACAGGTACGTGAGCGCGGCGAACCCGCCGAACGACTGCCCGAGCACCGTCCAGGTCACCTCGGTACCGCACAGCTGCCGGCGGATCAGCTCGCAGTCGAGCACGATCGAATCGGCCCGGAAGCTGGCCAGGTACCGGGCCTGGGCGGCCGGCGTTCCGACCTGTGCGAGGGAGCGGGCGGTGAGCCGGGTCGAGCGCCCGGTACCGCGCTGGTCGAGCAGCAGCACCCGGTAGTCGTCAAGGGCGCGGTCCAGCCAGGTCGAGCGGCCAACCGGCCGCTGCGCGGCGAACCCGGGCCCGCCTTGCAGGAACACCAGCCACGGCAGCCGCTCGCCCCCGGTCTTGCCGGCGGCGACGACTTCCCGGCCGAACACCTCGATCCGGTCGCCGTCGGGCCTGCCGTGGTCGAGCGGAACGCTGAAGTGGTGGTCGGTCAGGACCGTCCCGGGCTGCCGGTAAGTGCGCACGCTCCGGATTATCCCCTAGGAGCGGCGGGCGAGTGCCAGCGTGGCTGAGCGGCGCAGGGTGGTGCCGCCAGCGGCGTCGACGGCGCGGACGAGCCGGTCGTGCAGCTCGGTGCGCTTGTCGTCGGGCAGGCTGTCGATCATCGAGCCCGTCCCGTGGCTCCTTTCGAACCGCCAGTAGGTCTCCCCGTCGGGGACCGGGATGGCGATATCGAGCGTCTGCCAGCTGATGCCGGTGAACCCGGCCTGGTCGAGCAGCTCGTCCAAGTCCGCGTCGTTGCCCCGGAAGCCGGCCCCGGCGACCCGGTACTGGCGGTACTCACTGATGAGGTCGTCGAACGGGTCGTCCCGCAGGTCGGGTTCGCCGTCGGCCCGGCCGGGGATCGTGAAGGCGAACTGCCCGCCGGGCCGCAGCACCCGCTTCACCTCGGCCACGGCCGCGACGGGGTCGGCCATGATGTGCACGGCGAAGCCCGCCGTCACCAGGTCGAAGGTAGCGTCGGGGAAGTCGAGCGCGGCCGCGTCCATCACGTGTGTCTCCACGTCTGGCAGGTCGCGGGCCAGCAGCTCGACCATCCGCGGCGCGGCGTCAACCGCGACCAGCCGGCCCGCGCGCCCGGCCAGCTCCCTGCTCAGCGCCCCGCGGCCGGCGGCCAGGTCGAGCACCTGGGCGCCAGGCGGGAGAGTGAGGGCGGCGGCGGCCTGCCTGGCGAAGCTGGCGAAAAACGGGATCACCTGGTCGTAGACATCGGCCACGCCGTCGAAGTGCTGAACCACCGGGCTTATCGTCACGGAGCCACCCTGGCAGCCCCCTACCGCCGGTCCACCCATTTTCGTCTCAAGTCCCTCCATCGCCGGCACCCGCCAGCCTCCTCCTCCCGAGACCAGCCCCCGCCAGCGCAAGCCTCCATGCGCCGGTGCAGCCCTCACCTGCCGCCGCCAGGCACTCCAGCTAGCGCCAGCCCATACCTGCCGGTGCCAGCGACTTCAGCCAGCCCCAACCTCCACCCGCGGTGCCAGCCCCACCCGTCGGCACCGTTCAACCCGCACCGACCCACCGTCCG
>DASYAD010000431.1:0-2418 GCA_036501515.1 Trebonia sp.
TGTCCCGCCGGCTGCTCGGCCCGCGCCGCGACCTGGCCGCCCGGGTGACCGAGCTGGAGATCAGCCGGGAGCGGGTGGTGGACGCGGCCGAGACGGAGCGGCGGCGGATCGAGCGTGACCTGCACGACGGCGCGCAGCAGCGGCTGGTCGCGCTGGCCATGGACCTGGGCCGGGCCAAGGCGAGGTTCGCCGACGACCTCGACGCGGCGGCCGGCCTGGTCGACCAGGCGCACGCCCAGGCCAAGGAGGCCCTCGTCGAGCTGCGCAACCTGGTCCGCGGAGTGCACCCGCCGGTGCTCACCGAGCGCGGCCTGGACGCCGCGCTGTCCGGCCTGGCCGCGCTGTGCCCGGTGCCGGTCGAGGTGCACGTGGACGTGCCGGTGCGGCCGAAGTCCTCGGTCGAGGCGGTTGCCTACTTCATGGTGGCCGAGTCGCTCACCAACGTGGCCAAGCACTCTCGCGCCAGCCACGCCAAGGTGGTAGTCGAAGGCCACGGATACCCGGGCACGCTGACCGTCATGATCAGCGACGACGGCATAGGAGGCGCTGACGCGCACGGCCCCGGCCTGTCCGGCCTGGCGGACCGGGTAACCGGGGTGGACGGGCGGCTCTCGGTCGAGTCGCCGTCCGGCGGTCCCACGATTATCGCGGCGGAACTGCCATGCGGGTAGTGATCGCGGAGGACTCCGTGCTGCTGCGCGAGGGACTGACCCGGCTGCTCACCGAGGCCGGGCACGAAGTGGCCGCGGCCGAGGGCGACGCCGAGAAGTTCCTGCGCGCGGTCGACGCGCACCGCCCGGACGCGGTCGTCGTCGACGTCAGGATGCCGCCCACCTTCACCGACGAGGGCCTGCGCGCGGCCCTGGTGGTCCGTGACCGCTGGCCTGACACCGGCGTACTCGTCCTGTCCCAGTGGGTCGAGGAGCGGTACGCCACCGAGCTGATCTCCGGGCGCCCGCAGGGGGTCGGCTACCTGCTCAAGGACCGGGTCGCGGACGTCGCCGAATTCCTCGACGCGCTGCACCGGGTGGCCTCGGGCGGCAGTGCGCTCGATCCCGAAGTCGTCGCGCAGTTGCTCGCCCGCAGCCGCCACCCGCTCGGCGAGCTCACCCCGCGCGAGCGCGAGGTGCTGGCGTTGATGGCCGAGGGCCGGTCGAACTCCGCCATCGCCGGCGCGCTCGTGGTGGGTGGCGGTGCGGTGGAAAAGCACATCAACAACATCTTCACCAAGCTCGGGCTGGCGCCCGGCGACCGCGACCACCGTCGCGTGCTCGCGGTGCTGCGCTACCTGGGCACCGGATGAAACGGGGAAACGCCATGACGACCGCGCCCATGACCGGGCCCGTGACCAGCCCGCCGCGTCCGCCCGCCGCCTTGCGTATGACGCCGGGTCGCTGGGCCACCCTGGCGATCGGCGTGCCGATCGCGCTCGCCTTGATCGGCTTGTCCGCCTTCAGCCTCGTATCCGACATCGGCCAGGCGAGCTTCCCCGTCAGCACCACCCTCCCCGTCCAGAACGGACGGCTGGCGGTCGGCACCGGTGGCGGCGACATCACGGTGCACCAGGGCCGGGTCAGCGCCGGCACGGCGCGGCTGACCGGCACCGTCGAGTACAGCCTCGTCCGCCCGACGTTCACGGTGAGCAGCAGCGGCATCAGCCTGCACTGCCGCCTGCCCACCGGTAACTGCGGGCTGAACGCGACGCTCGACGTCCCGTCGCACACCGCCGTCGACCTGAACACCGGGGGCGGCAACATGCAGGTCAGCGGCATCCAGGGCAGTGTCACGCTGGACAGCGGCGGCGGCGACGCCGGGATCTCGGGGATCGGCGGCGTCGCCAACGTGCAGACGGGCGGCGGCAACCTGACCGCCAGCGACCTCGGCAGCGTCCTGACGTTCACCACCAGCGGCGGCGACGTCAACGGCAGCGGCTTGTTCTCGCGGCACGTCAGCACCGGCTCCGGCGGCGGCAACGTCACGCTTGTATTCACCGCGGTTCCTGACTACGTGAAGGTCAGCAGCAGCGGCGGCGACATCAGCATCGTTCTCCCGCCCGGCACCACCAGCTACCACATCAAGAGCAACGCCAGCGGCGGCGATTACGGCGCTGCGGGGGTGCCGACCAACGACGCGTCCCGCCATCTGATCCAGGTGGACAGCGGCGGCGGCAACATCAGCCTCGCCGTAGCCAGGTGACGCACCCGCCGGGTCAGCTCGCCCGCAGCGAGCTGAGGAACGTGGCGACGTTCTGGGTGCCGAGGCTGGCGGGTACCGAAGCGTAGAACACGGCGGGGAACTGGCCGGCGCCGCGGTCCACGACGACCACGGCGCCCAGTTCGGTGGTCCAGGTCAGGCCCTGGCTGGCGCCGTTGGTGTAGTCCATGGCGAACTCGATCTTCCAGGCCTGGCGCCCGCTGA
>DASYAD010000432.1:0-1759 GCA_036501515.1 Trebonia sp.
CGGCGACATGACCGGCTGCCCGTCGGGCTGGCCGGGCGCACGGGGCGCGCGGGGCACGCGGGGCACGCGGCCGCCGACCTGGGCCAGCAGCCAGCGGGTCATGTCGGCGGCGCTGGAGTTGATGGCGCCCGCGGGCGCCAGGGCGGTCACCGGCCGGGC
This sequence comes from Trebonia sp., assembly GCA_036501515.1. Classification (GTDB taxonomy): domain Bacteria; phylum Actinomycetota; class Actinomycetes; order Streptosporangiales; family Streptosporangiaceae; genus Trebonia. The sequence goes on from DASYAD010000432.1 coordinate 160, forward strand.
TGGCACAGGAACCACGACACCGGAACGGCGCTCGTAGGCGGTGGCGTGGTCCGGGTCGGTGAGCATCTCGCCGACCGACAGGTTCGAGCGGCCCATCCCGAGCGGCGTCAGCAGCCGGGACCGCGTGTACTCCTCCCACGGCATGCCGGACAGCGCCTCCACGAGGTGCCCGGCCACCAGGTAGCCGAGGTTGCAGTACTGGAACTGCTGGCGCAGGTCCCTGCTGAGCGGCAGGAACCGCAGCCGGCGGACCAGGTCGGCGCGGGACCGGTCCGGGTGGCCGATCCAGGTCAGGTCGTGGCGGGGCAGCCCGGAGCGGTGCGCCAGCAGGTCGGTGATGGTCACCCGGCCGGTCACCACGGGATCGTGCAGCCGCAGGCCGGGCAGGTAGTCCTGGAGCGGGCGCTCCCACTCCAGGAGGCCGTCGTCGACGAGGGCGCCGACCGCCGCGACGGTGAACGCCTTCGTGACCGACCCGATGGCGAACAGCGTGTCCTTGGTGACCGGCGTTTCCGCGGCCTGGTCACGGTGGCCCCAGCCGGCGGCCAGGACGACGTCCCCGTCCCTGACGGCGGCGACGGCGCACCCAGGGACCTCCCAGGCAGCCAGCTGCCCGCTGACGAACTCATCGATGCTCTGCACGGAACAGAAGTGAATCAGAGCCGGGGGCGGTCGTCATCCCCGGCCTGGCCAGCACCGCCAGGATCGCCGGTCAGTGACCCGCGATCCTGGCAGGCGCGCGCCGGGTCCTGTTCCACCACAGCGAGAGCGCCACCGCCGCGGCGATGAGCAGCCCGCCGCCGCCGGCGAACCAGTTGGCGAGGTCGAGGTGCTTGCGGACGATCGTGAAGGCCGCGGGCAGGTGGTCCAGGGCGCTGCTGAGCTGGTTGGCGTCTTGCGCGCGGTAGAACGAGCCGCCGGTGGTGCGGGAGATCTGCTTCAGCGCGCCGTAGTCGGCCTCGAACGGGTTGCCTGCCCCGCCGGAGCCGCCGCCGCCGAAGCCGACGCCGCCGAAACCGCCGCCCCCGCCGCCGAAACCGCCGAACTGCCCGGAGCCGCACGCCAGCGGCGCCGGGTTGTCCGTGCCGTAGCCGATCGTGAAGACGCGCACGCCCCGGTCGGCGGCGTCCTTCGCGGCGGTCTGCGGGGCGACGCCCCGGTTGTTCGAGCCGTCGGTGAGCACGACGATCACGGCGTCCGCGTAGCCGGCGTTCTTGTTACGGGCAACGGTCACGCCCGTCGGCGCGACCGACGGGTCCACCTGCGCGATGGCGTCGAGCGACGTGAGGATGCCCTCGCCGATGGCGGTGCCGTCGTCGGTGGTGAGGCCCTCGAGCGCCGTGAGCAGCTGCTGCGTATTCGCGGTCGGCGGGACGAGCACGACGGCGGTGCTCGCGAAGACGACGAGGCCGATGCGCGGCCCGCCCGCCTGGGACTTGATGAAGGTGCTCGCCGACTGCTCGGCGGCGGTGATCCGGTTCGGCTTCACGTCCGTTGAGCACATCGAGCCCGAGACGTCCAGGGCCAGCATGATCGTCGCCGACGACGACGCGACGGGCACGGTCGCCTGCGGACGGGCGGCGCCGACCGCGAGCACGGC
>DASYAD010000433.1:0-1879 GCA_036501515.1 Trebonia sp.
TCCTCGGAACGGCCGGAGCTGCCGCGCGGGTTGGCGAACAGGACCGCGTACCCGGCCGCGGCGTACATCTGGAACTCATCGAAGAATCCGGTGGTGTACTGGCTGAACGGCCCGCCGTGTACCGACAGCAGGACCGGGTAGCGTCCGCCGGGCGTGAATCCCGCGGGACGCACCAGCCAGGCGTCGACCCCGGTTTCCTCTGTCGCCGAATCCGCCCGCTCGGCGGTGAACCGTTCCGGTTCGGCCAGTTCGCGATCGGCGGCGAAGCCCGCGCCGACGCCGGTGAGCGGCCGCCCTGCCGCCGCGGAGGAACGCGCCTCCGCGACGTGGAGCTCCGGGAACGCTGTGTGGGTGGAGGCAACGTAGACCACGCGCCCGTCACGCGCGTCGAAACCTGAGATGACCAGCTCACCGCCGAGGATCAGCTCGGGCTCCGCCGAGCCGTCGGCGGCCACGGCGTAGATGTGCCGGCTGCCATGATCCTCGGCCGTGAACACGATCCTGCCGTTGTCCCAGCACAACCGCATCGCATCAGAGACCGGACGGCAGTGCCGGTCCAGCTTGGCCGTGAGCAGCCGGTGGTCCGAGCCGTCCGCGGCGGTCACGGCTATCTGCGTGTTATGCGGGTCGGTTCCGTCGTCGAGGTCGAAGTAGTACGCGATCCGCGTGCCGTCCGGCGAGAAGGAGGCGCCGGTACACGACCCGTCGGTGCCGGTCAGTGGCACCGGCTCGCCGCCATCGGCACTGACCAGGTAGATGCGGTCCCGCAGCTCGGCGTCCCAGCGCTCGCCGCGCATGGAGCTGAACGCGATCTGCCCGCCGTCCGGTGACCAGGCAGGCAGGCTGTCCTCGCAGTCGCCGTCGGTCAGCTGACGGACGTCGCCGCCGTCCAGGCTCGCGACGAAGATGTGCGCGCGGCGGCCGGTCAGCCAGCCCGCGCCGTCGAGCTTGTAGAACAACCGCCGCACTCGCCGCGGCGCGCGCTTGCGCTCGTCCTCCTCCGGGTCGTCAGGTACCCGCCTGGTGAACGCGATCCGCGTCGAGTCAGGCGACCACGCGAGCTGCGAGACGTCTTCGCCGCCGTCGGTCAGCCTGCGTGCCTCGCCGCCGTCGGACGGCATCACGTACAGCTGCTGCGGTGCCTTGCCGCCGTCGTGCCCGTCTCGGCTGGAGGTGAACGCGAGCCACTTCCCGTCGGGAGACCAGCGCGGCGCCGCGTCCCTGCGCTCACCCCAGGTGAGCCGCCGCGGCGGCGCGCCGCCGTCCGGCGCCGGCCCGCCCAGCGCCGCGGACCAGATCGCGCCTCGGTACGAGTTCTCTTCCTCGTCAACCCACCACACCTGGTAGGCGACTCGCGTCCCGTCCGGTGAGATGTGCGGTTCCGCGACCCCAGTCAGCCGGTAAACGTCCGCGGGCAGCATTCCGTAGCGCCGTGTCTCCATGATCCACCACACTGCCAGATTCCCGGACGAACTAACCATTGGGTCAGTTACTCGATGGGAGGACGTGGCAGCCTGGCTTCGCCCGGCTCGAGGGTGAACGTGCATTCGAGGGAGTACCAGGGCGTTTCGACGCTGGAATCGGTTGGGTGCGGCTCGTCGTGGCGCCCGAAGGCGCCGATCGTCGCTTGGGTGACGCCGAACTGGACGTCAGTGTCGAGGTGCGGGTCGTCGGGCGCGTACACCTGCGAGATCAGCGTCTTGTAGCCCTCTTTGAATATCAGGATGTGCAGGTGCGCCGGCCGGAAGGGGTGGCGGTTCTGGGCCTTGAGCAGGCGCCCCACGACCGTGTTCGTCGGGATGGGGTAACCGGCCATCTTCACCGTCCGGAACCACAAGCGCCCCGCCTCGTCGGTGATCAGCTTCCCGCGCAAGTTCAT
>DASYAD010000434.1:0-30664 GCA_036501515.1 Trebonia sp.
GGTGAGAAATGTGGCAAACGACGAACCGAGTGCCGCGCGCAGCACCGGGTGATCTGCCACCACTGTGGCAGATCCGGGCGCTACTTCGGTGAACCCGCCGTCGGTGACCACCGGAAGCCCGCTGGTCAGCAGCCTCGGCCACTGGCTGGCGGCCGCGGTCCGCACGGCCAGGTCGAAGTCGCGCTCCGCCCATTCCGACCGGGCCTGGTCAGGCAGTTCCCACCAGGTCAGCTGGGCCCCGTGGCCGACCTGGGCCATGGCCTTGCCCGCCGTCATCGGCAGTTCCGGGTTCAGCCAGAGCACCGGCGTGCCGGCGGCGGGCTCGCCGGGCGCCGCCGGGTCTTCGAAGTCGGTTCCAGAGACCTGGAGCCTGGCCAGGTCCTGGGGCCAGTCGTCCACCGGGACCGGCGGGAAGACCCGCAGCTCGGCCGTCCCGCGGGCCACGGTGATCCCCGGCAGCGCGGCCGCCCGCGCCCAGGCGGCGCCCCTGGCGCGCCTGACGACCTTCCTGATCCGCGCGTCCTGCCAGGCGGCGGCCGCGTCGGCCCACTCGCCGCCTGCCTCGGTGACCCGCGGGTCGGACAGGAACCTCAGCACCGCGCCGGCCGCCGCTTCAAGCGCGTCGGTCCTGGCCGGCGGCGTCGCCCGCTCGACCCGGACGACCAGCGGCAGCGCGTACTGCCGCCCTTCGTCCCTGCTGGCGTCCTGCATGGCGGCCGGCGCCTCGGCGGCGTCGCGTGGTTCGTCGGTCACCACTTAAGGATGTCAGCCGCCTGGCGTCGTCGCGCCGTCAGCCGGGTTCGCTGGCCAGCTCGGGCTCCCGGGAGTCCCCGGGTTCCGCGGCCGTCGTCCCGCTTGGCTCCCGTTCTGCCCGCGTCTCGTCGCGCCAGGGCTTGTTGCGCACCAGCCAGTACCCGCCGCAGGCGAGCAAGGCGAGGCAGAGCGTCCAGCCGAGCGCGGTCGTGCCCAGGCCGGCGTACTTGAGCCCGGAGGCGAAGATCACGAAGGTGATCACCGGCCTGATGTACCGGTCAGGGGCCCGCGACGACAGGAAGGAGCCGACAAGCACCGCCGGCACCGAGCCGACGATGACGGCTGTGGTCAGCCCGAACTGCACGTGCCCGAACAGCAGCGCGCCGAGCGCCGCCGCCGCCGTCAGCGGTACGGCCTGGGTCAGGTCGGTCCCGACCAGCTGCCCGGCCGCCAGCGCCGGGTAGGTGAACAGCAGCAGCACGATCATCAGCGACCCGGACCCGACCGAGGTCATCCCGACGATGAGGCCGCCGACCGCGCCGATCGCGACGGTGACCGCGGGCCGGACGCTGACCGCGCCGATCAGCTGGGTCCTGGGCTTGCCCGACCGCCGGTCGAGCCAGCTGCGCAGCACCATCGCGGCGGTGCCCGCGAGCAGCGCACCGCCCAGCGCGTACTCCACGTTCTGCTGCTGGGCCGCACCCCCGCCCAGCAGGTGCAGCAGGTACGAGCCGAGGAACGCCATCGGCACCGAGCCCGCGCACATCCAGCCGACGAGGCGGTAGTTGACCGTCCCCCGGCGCATGTGCACCACGGACCCGACCGGGCGCATCACCACGGCGGCGACCAGGTCGCTGGAGATCGCGGCACCCGGCTTGACGTTGAACAGCAAGATCAGCATCGGCGTCATCAGCGCGCCGCCGCCCGCGCCGGTCAGCCCGACCAGCAGCCCGACGACCGCGCTGCCCAGCACCACATAGGGGTTGAGATCCACCAGCCGACTCCTCACCGAGTCCGCCAGGCCACCGGACTCCCTACTATCTCGGTGGCTAATATATCTCTTGTAAACAGATCGTAAAAATGTAACGGGCAATGCAACGCGCTAAGCCGGGACCGCTACCGGCTCCGCGATGTCGGGCAGCGGCGGCACGGCCGCCAGCGCGACGGCGTTGCCGGCCGCGAAGTCCTGGTAAAGGCGGAGCTCGGCGGCGCGCCGCCGGCGGTTCCAGCCGAGTAGGCCCGCCATGATGGCCACCACCTCGGGTGCGGCCGACATCCCGGCGTCCGGCGCCTCGATAAGCAGTCTGACCCGGCGCGCCAGCACGTCCTCGGCGTGCAGCGCGCCCTCGTGGGTGACCGCGTAAGCGACCTCCGCACGCAGGTAGGTATAGCCCTCGGCGAGCGGCCTGGCCAGGGTCTTGTCGCCGCGGATTTCCTCCAGCACCTCGGCCGCCAGGGTTCCGTAGCGGGTGATCAGGTGCTCGGTCACCGCGGCGCTGACCCCGTAGTCGGCCGCCAGCCGGCGCGCGGACGCGCGGACCGCGGGCAGCCCGTCCGCCCCGAGCAGCGGGAGCTGGCCGGTCACCGACGGTGCGACCGGGCCCGGCAGGCCGGCCACGGCCGCGTCCACCACGTCCCGCGCCATCAGCCGGTACGTGGTGAACTTGCCGCCCGCCACCGAGACCAGGCCGGGCAGCGGTGCGTCGACGACGTGCTCGCGCGACAGCTTGGTGGTGGGCTTCTCGCCGGTTCCCGTTGTGTCGCCTGAGCGCTTGTCGCCGCCCGGGGTCTTGTCGCCCGCGCGCTTGTCGCCCGAATGCTTGTCCACGGCCGGCTCCGCGATCAGCGGGCGCAGCCCGGCGTAAACGGCGACGACGTCGTCCCTGGTCAGCGGCTGGGCCAGCACCCGGTTGGCCTCCCCGAGTATGTAATCGACGTCCTCGGCCGTGGCCGCGGGCTCGGCCCGGTCGCCCGACCACTCCGTGTCGGTGGTGCCGACGATCCACCGGTCATCCCAGGGGATGACGAACAAGACGCTCTTGCTGGTGCGCACGATCATCCCGGTGTCGGCGTCGATCGCCGAACGCTTCATCACCAGGTGTACGCCCTTGGACATCCGCACCTGATAGCCGGCCTGCACGCCGCTGGCCTGGTGCACCAGGTCCGACCAGACCCCGGCGCAGACGATCACCCGGGCGGCGCGCACGTCGAAGACGCGGCCGCTCTCCTCGTCCCGCACCGTGGCGCCGGTCACGCTCGCGCCGTCGCGGAGCAGCGACACGGCGGTTGCCCTGGTGACCACCTGGGCGCCGTACCTGGCGGCTGTCCTGGCCACCGTGATCGTGTACCGGGCGTCGTCGACCTGGGCGTCGTAGTACATCATCGCGCCCGCGAGCCGCTCCGGCCGCAGTGCGGGCGCCCGGCGCAGCGCGCCCCGGGTGGTCAGGTGCCGGTGGTGCGGCACCGGCCGGCTGATGCCTTCCATCGCGTCGTAGATCACCAGTCCGGCGCCCACGTAGGGCCGCTCGACCACTTTCTTGTACAGCGGGTAGAGGAACGGGACCGGCCGTACCAGGTGCGGCGCCAGCCTGCTCACTAGCAGGTCGCGTTCCCGCAGGGCCTCTCTGACCAGCTTGAAGTCGCGCTGCTCGAGGTAGCGCAGGCCGCCGTGGATCAGTTTCGACGACCGCGATGAGGTGCCCGCCGCGAGGTCGCGAGACTCCACCAGGCCGACCCGCAGGCCGCGCGCCGCGGCGTCGAGGGCCGCGCCCGCTCCGGTGATGCCGCCGCCGATGACCAGCACGTCAAGCGGTTCGGCGGCCAGCGCGCGGACGGCCTCGTCACGGTCTCGCGCGTCAAGAACTCCCGGCATCGACGACGCTCCCTCCCAGGCCCTGTGCAGGAACCTCTGTGATCTATCGTAGACGAGCTAAGCATCCGCTTACTGACGGGTCAACAAATGCCCGGTGAAACTAATACCCGGCTGGCGTACGCTCGTCGCACACTCGCGAGACCAGTGAGGAGTCCGCTGTGGCCGACTTCGTCGGGGCCGTCGACCAGGGCACCACGAGCACCCGGTTCATGATCTTCGACCACGACGGGCGCGAGGTCGCCCGCCACCAGCTCGAGCACGGGCAGATCCTGCCGCGGGCGGGCTGGGTCGAGCACGACCCGGTCGAGATCTGGGAGCGGACGCGGACGGTGATCGCCGCCGCGCTGCACACGGCGGGCCTGTCCGGCCGCGACCTGGCCGCGCTCGGGATCGCGAACCAGCGCGAGACCACCGTCGTATGGAACCGGCGCACCGGCCAGCCCTATGCCAACGCGATCGTCTGGCAGGACACCAGGACCGACCAGATCGTAGCGGCGCTCGACCGCACCGGAGCGGGCGAGGTGATCAGGCGCAAGGCCGGGCTGCCGCCCGCGACCTACTTCTCCGGCGGCAAGCTGCGCTGGCTGCTCGACCACGACGAGCGGCTGCGGGCCGACGCCGAATCGGGCGACGCCCTGTTCGGCACCGTCGACAGCTGGCTGCTGTGGAACCTGACCGGCGGCGCCGCCGGCGGCGGCGTGCACCGCACCGACGTGACCAACGCCAGCCGGACGATGCTGATGGACCTGCGCACCCTCGACTGGGACGACGAGCTGTGCCAGATCTTCGGCGTGCCGCGGGCGATGCTGCCGCAGATCGCGCCGTCGGTCCACGATTTCGGCGTCACCGCGGGCGACGGGCCGCTCGGCTCCGCCGCGGCCGGGGGAGCGGTGACGGTCGGCGGGGTGCTCGGCGACCAGCAGGCCGCCACCATGGGCCAGGTGTGCTTCGCGCCTGGCGAGGCGAAGAACACCTACGGCACCGGCAACTTCCTGGTGCTCAACACCGGCGCGGAACGCTACGCGTCCAAGTCGGGGCTGCTCACCACCGTCGCGTACCAGCTGGCGGAGACGCCGGCGGTCTACGGGCTCGAGGGCTCGGTCGCGGTGACCGGGGCGGCCGTGCAGTGGCTGCGGGACCAGCTGGGCATCATCAGCGGCGCCGCGCAGAGCGAGAGCCTGGCCGCCCAGGTCGACGACACCGAGGGCCTCTACTTCGTGCCCGCGTTCTCCGGTCTGTTCGCCCCCTACTGGCGGGCGGACGCGCGCGGAGCCATCGTCGGCCTGTCCAGGTTCCACACCAACGCGCACCTGGCCAGGGCCACCCTCGAGGCGATCTGCTACCAGACCAGGGACGTGGTCGACGCGATGGCGGTCGACTCGGGCGTCACCCTTGACGTGCTGAAGGTCGACGGCGGGGTCACCGCCAACAGCCTGTGCATGCAGCTGCAGGCCGACATCCTGGGCGTCCCCGTCAGCCGCCCGGTGGTCGCGGAGACCACCGCGCTCGGCGCCGCCTACGCGGCGGGCCTGACGGCCGGTTTCTGGGGCGGCACCGCGGAACTGCGCTCCAACTGGGCCGAAGACCGCCGCTGGGAGCCGACCTGGACAGAAGACCGCCGCGCCACCGGCTACGCTGGCTGGCGCAAGGCGGTGGAACGCACTCTGGACTGGGTAGACGTAACCTGATCCGCAGTTTCAGGTGCGGAAGTGTGAGGAGTGATCAGGTGACCGAAGTGCGTACGGCGCCGCAGGCCGAGCCAGTCGGCGACGTGAAGGCGGTACTCGGCGAGGGTCCGTACTGGGTGGGGGAAGACGACTGCCTGCTCTGGGTGGACATCGACCGCGGCCAGCTGCACCGCACTTACTTCCCGTCAGGCAGCACGGACACCCTCGACCTGGACGCCGCGTCGGCGGCCTTTCCCGCGGTTGGCGGCGGCCTGCTGACCGCAGGCGGCAGCAAGCTCGCACTGCACCTGCCCGCCGAACGAGGCGAGCGGTGGGTCACCCGGGTCATCGCCGAGGTGCCCGCGCGCGACGGCGTACGGTTCAACGACGCCGGCGTCGACCCGGCGGGCCGGGTCTGGGTCGGCTCGATGCACACCGCCGAGTCCGAGCCGCTCGGCGAGCTGTACCGGCTCGATCCCGGCGGCGTGCTGACCACCGTCGTCAAGGGCGTCACGGTGTCGAACGGTATGGGCTGGTCACCGGACGGCACGCTGATGTACTACGTCGACTCCCCGTCCCGCCGTATCGACGTGTTCGACTACGACCCGGCGACGGGCGAGGCCTTCCAGCGCCGCCTGTTCGCCGACCTGTCCGCGCTCGACGGAGTGCCCGACGGCCTGACCGTGGACGCGGACGCCTGCGTCTGGGTGGCGGTCTGGGGCGGCGGCGTGCTCCGCCGCTTCGCGCCTGACGGCACGCAGGACGCGGTGGTCCCGATGCCGGTTTCCCAGCCGACGAGCATGGCGTTCGGCGGGCCCGGCATGGCCGAGCTTTACGTCACCACCGCCAGCATCGGGCTCAGCGAGGCCGAGCTGGCCGCCCAGCCGCTGGCCGGCCGCCTGCTCCGGCTGCGGCCCGGCCCGGTCGGGCTGCCCTCCACCACCGCCTACGCCGCCATACCAGCCTGATCGAGGCGCCGTCGCAGCGTGACCGCGTCGCCCGCCAGCGCGGTTACCAGCACACCAGGCCCGGCCAGCGGCATCACCGCGACTTCGGGCGGACCTGGCCCCACGTCCCTCAGCGCCGCCCCCGCATCCGGCCCGGCCAGCAGCAGCGTGCCGACGCCGCGGTGCCCGGCCAGCAGCGCGGGCCCGCGGCTGACCGCGTCGGCGCCGTCGACGGCGACCGAGTGCCGCAGCAGCGGCCGGCCCGCGTAGTCGGCCCGTAGCACCGAGCGGGCCGCGCCGCCGGCCTCGCCGTGCCGTCCGAGCAGCAACTCGTCGCGCACCAGGAGCGACGCCCCGGCGGCGAGCGCGACCGACACCACCGTCGCGTGCCGTGCCCCCGCGGTGACGACCAGCGGTTCTGGCAGGTACTCAAGGCGCCCGCCGGCCCCGACGGTCACCGACACCCGCAGCACCGACTCGAGCCCGTCGAGCCCGGGCAGCGCGATCGACGCCGCCGCGCTCCGCAGCCGCAGGAACGCGCCCGGGCCGACGCTGACCGTCAGCGTGAGCTCGTCGCCGCCGATCGGCCCGGCCGCCCCGCCGACCAGGTAGACCGCCGACGGCGTGCGCCGCAGCACCAGCGGCACCTGCGACGCGAGCACCGGCAGCCGGGTGCTGCCACCGGGCCCGGCGACCGCCTCGATCCGCGCCGCGGCGATCACCCGGTTCCGGCCCGTCCGCTCGCCGGGCCGGCCCGGGCCGCCCGGCGTTTCCGCGCCGAGGCCGCCCGGCGTGCCCGCGCCCGGAAGGAGCCGGGGAGTGACCGGTGTCATCGAGCTCCGTTCGGGATGATGGCCGGGGTTAGATCGTGACGGGTTTGCCGACGGCGGCCCGCACCCAGGCGGCGACCTCGGCCGCCAGCGGGTCTTCGCGCAGCGAGGTGAAGATCACCGGCCGGCCGCCGCGTACCGCCGCCGCGTCGCTCGCCATCACCGCGAGCGACGCGCCGACCAGCGGCGCGAGGTCCGTCTTGTTGATCACCAGCAGGTCGGAGAACGTGACGCCTGGCCCGCCTTTGCGGGGCACCTTGTCGCCGCCTGACACGTCGAGCACGAAAATCTGCAGGTCGGCCAGTCCCTGGGAGAACGTCGCGGTGAGGTTGTCGCCGCCGCTCTCCACCAGCACCAGGTCCAGCGGCCCGAAGTCGGCCTCGAGATCCTCCACCGCGTCGAGGTTGGCCGCGATGTCGTCGCGGATCGCGGTGTGCGGGCAGCAGCCTGTCCTGACCGGGATGATCCGCTCCAGGTCGAGCACGCCCGCCTGGCGCAGGAAGTCCGCGTCCTCGGTGGTGTAGATGTCGTTGGTGACCACGGCCAGCTCGACGTCGGCCCGCAGCGCCCGGCACAGCGCCGCGACCAGCGCCGTCTTGCCTGAGCCGACCGGCCCGCCGATGCCGATCCGCAGCGCCCGCCCGTTCCGTGGCGGCGCCGCGTGGTGGTCGGTGCTGTGATCGTGCGGGCCGTAGCCGTGGTCGTGGTCCGTGTGGTTCTCGTGGCTGCCTTCATGATTCAAAGAGCCGCACCTCCGCTCTGATATGCGCTTCCGCCAGCAGGTCAAGGGCCGGCGCCGACGGGCAGGGCAGGTCGCACGGCGGGCCGCTGGCATAGGCCGCGGCCTGTTCCGCGACCTGGCCGATGTCGGCGGTGAGGCCGGCGAGCACTCCGGTGGCCCGCATCGGGTCGAGCGCGAGCAGTCGCACCGCCGCGCTTACCGGGCCGGCGACCGCCTGGTAAGCCGCGATCCGGGCCGCCTCGCCCGGGTCGCAGCCGGCCGCCGCGGCGGCCGCCCCGAGCACCACCGCGTGATGCGCCCCGCCCCGGTACTCGCGTTTGCCCGGCTCCCTGTTCCGGCTCCCAGCGGCCAGCTCCGCCAGCCACCCGGCCTCCGGCCAGGCGGTCCGGGCGGCCCGCAGCAGCGCCCGCCCCTGCCGCCGCGACGCCTCGCGCTGGGCGGGGGACGGGGTCCGCGCGTCGGTTTCGGCGTCAAGCTGAGACCAGAAGTGATCCGTAACGGGAGCGGCTGACTCTTCGCCCGCCCGGGGCTCCCGCACGGCCGCGTGGGCGCAGGCGGCCACGTGGGCGCAGGCGGCGGCGGCGACCGCGGCCGCGACCAGCCCCGACGTGCGCAGGCGCCCGTGCAGGAACAGCTCAAGCGAGTCCAGCCCGGTCACCGTGCCCGCCGTCACCGCGGGCTCGACGCCCCCGGAGTGGGCGTGCCCGCCGGCCGGGAACCGCGAGTCCCCGAGCAGCAACCCGGCGACGCTCACGAGCCGCCTCCCATCAGAACAGGAAGTAGCGCTGGGCCATCGGCAGCTCGGCGGCCGGGGCGGCCTCGATGACCTCGCCGTCGATGCGGACGGTGAAGGTGTCCGGGTCGACCCGGATGTCCGGCAGCGCGTCGTTGTTGACCATGTCCGCCTTGCCGCGGCCTGACACGTCCGCGACCGGGACGAGCTCGCGCGTCAGTTGCAGGCGCTCGGCCAGTCCGGCCTCGATGGCGGCGGGGGAGACGAACGACAGCGACGTGCGGGCGGGCACCTTGCCGTACGCGCCCCACATCGGCCGGGGCAGCACTGGCTGCGGGGTCGGGATGGACGCGTTGGCGTCGCCCATCGCCGCCCAGGCCACGAACCCGCCCTTGAGCACCACGTGCGGCCGCACCCCGAAGAACGCGGGGTGCCACAGCACCAGGTCGGCCAGCTTGCCTGGCTCAACGGAGCCGACCTGGCGGTCGAGCCCGTGGGCGACCGCCGGGCAGATCGTGTACTTCGCGACGTACCGGCGGGCGCGCGCGTTGTCCGCGCCGCGGCTGCCGCCGGCGTCCGCCCCGACCGTCCCGTACCCGGCCAGGGCACCCCGCCGCGCCTTCATCACGTGCGCCGTCTGCCAGGTGCGCAGGACGACCTCGCCGATCCGGCCCATCGCCTGCGAGTCCGAGCCGATCATCGAGATGGCCCCCATGTCGTGCAGGATGTCCTCGGCCGCGATGGTCGACGGCCTGATCCGCGACTCGGCGAAAGCGAGGTCCTCGGGAACGGCCGGGTTCAGGTGATGGCAGACCATGAGCATGTCGAGGTGCTCGTCGACGGTGTTGACCGTGTGCGGGCGGGTGGGGTTGGTCGACGAAGGCAGCACGTTGGGCACCGAGGCCACGGTGATGATGTCCGGGGCGTGACCGCCGCCGGCGCCCTCGGTGTGGTACGCGTGGATGGGCCGCCCACCGATCGCGCGCAAGGTGTCCTCGACGAATCCGGCCTCGTTGAGCGTGTCGGTGTGGATCGCGGTCTGCACGCCGGCGGCGACCGATACGCGCAGGCAGGCGTCGATCGCGGCGGGCGTGGTGCCCCAGTCCTCGTGCAGCTTGAAGCCGGCCGCGCCGGCCCGCAGCTGCTCCCAGAGGGCGTCGGAGGAAACCGTGTTGCCCTTGCCGAGCAGCACGATGTTCATCGGCCAGGCGTCGGTGGCCTCGAGCATCCGGGCCAGGTTCCAGGCCCCGGGGGTGACCGTGGTGGCCTTGGTGCCCTCCGCCGGGCCGGTGCCGCCGCCGATCAGCGTGGTGATCCCGGCGCCGAGTGCCTCGGGCAGCTGAGTCGGCGAGATCAGGTGGACGTGGCAGTCGATGCCGCCGGCCGTCAGGATCAGCCCGTTGCCCGCCATCACCTCGGTGGACGGGCCGATCACCAGGTCGGGGTGGACGCCATCCATGATGTCGGGGTTGCCGGCCTTGCCGACGGCGGTGATCCGGCCGTCGCGGACGCCCACGTCCGCCTTCACGATGCCCCAGTGGTCGAGGATGACCGCCCCGGTGATGACCAGGTCAGGGGTCCCGTCCGCACGCGCGGCCAGGGACTGGCCCATCGACTCGCGGATCACCTTGCCGCCGCCGAACACCGCCTCGTCGCCGCCCGCGCACAGGTCCCGCTCGACCTCGATGAGCAGGGAGGTGTCGGCCAGCCTGATCCGGTCGCCGGCCGTCGGCCCGTAGAGCAGCGCGTACCGTTCACGGCTCAGGTCAGTCACGGGCTCTCCTCGTCGCCGGGAAGGTCGTCGGGAAGGTCGTCGGGAAGGTCGTCGGAACCGTCAAGGCGGCGTCCGCCGACCTGCAGGCCGGGCACCGCGCGCCGGCCGCCAAGCGGCACGAGGGACACCTCGCGCTCGACGCCCGGCTCGAACCGTACGGCCGTGCCGGCGGGCACGTTCAGCCGGCAGCCCCAGGCGAGGTCACGGTCGAACCGCAGCGCGGCGTTGGCTTGCCCGAAGTGGAAGTGCGAGCCGACCTGGACCGGGCGGTCGCCGGTGTTCGCCACCGTCAGGGTGACCGCCGTCCTGCCCGCGTTCAGCGTGACCGGGCCGTCGCCAGGCAGGATCTCGCCGGGGATGACGCGGTCCGTGCTCACGATCCCTCCTCGCTGACGCTCGTCGGGCTCGTTCGCGTAGGCGCAGTGCTCATTGGTTCGCTCGCAAGCTCGCTCACGATCCCTCCTCGCTGGCGCTCGCCGGGCCCGTTCGCGAAAGCGCAGTGCTTACCAGTTCGCTCGCAAGCTCGCTCACGGGATCGGCTCGTGCACGGTGACGAGCTTGGTGCCGTCGGGGAAGGTGGCCTCGACCTGGACCTCGGTCAGCATCTCGGGCACCCCGTCCATGACGTCTTCCCTCGCCAGTACCGTCCGCCCGGTGGCCATCAGCTCGACGACCGGGCGGCCGTCGCGCGCACCCTCGAGGAGGAACGACGTGATCAGGGCGACCGCCTCGGGGTAGTTCAGCTTCAGCCCGCGTGCCCGGCGCTCCCTGGCCAGCCCGGCCGCCACGTGGATGAGCAGCCGCTCCTGCTCGTGCGGGGAGATCAGCATGCGAGCACAATAACCCCGGGAGTCCCGGCGTACGTTACAGCGACATGACGATTTGTCACGGCGTGTTTCGGCCGAAGTCGGCTCCGGCCCAGGGGTCGTAGTCGACTTCGAGCGTCTCCTGCTCCGGGCGCTGCCCGGCCGGGACGTGCTGGAGGTTGAGCCGGATCCTGAACCAGGTCGATGACCGGCCGCGCATCGAGTCGACAAGAACGTCGGGCGGCTCGAGCAGCGGCCAGACGGCGGGGTGGCGGGCCTTCCAGCGTTCCAGGCCCTCCATCGCCTCGTCCTTGGTCCTCGCGCGGGCCACTTCGATCAGCGGCTTGGTCGGCTTGCGGCGGCCCGTGCCCGTGCCGCCGGGCGTGCCCGTGCCGCCGGCTGCCCCCGGCTGGGCGGTGCTGGCCTGCTGGGCGGCGCCGCTGGCCGGCGCCGCGCGCCGCTTGGACGGCTGGACCCGGGACTCCTCGCCTTCCTGCTTCTCGTAGTGCGGCGGCCAGGGGGCGTCAGGCAGGCCGGCCGCCTCGTCTGCGTCCGCCTGCTCGAGCAGTCCGGCCAGCGAGCCGACGGCCTCGTCAATGCCCGCCCAGGGGTCACCGATTTCGGCGAAGCGGCCGGGCACGGTGTCGATCGTGTACGCGGCCGGATCGCAGCCAGGCACCTCGTCCCAGGTCAGCGGCGTCGACACCCGGGCGTCTGGCAGCGGGCGGACCGAGTAGGCCGACGCCACCGTCCGGTCCTTGGCGTTCTGGTTGTAGTCGACGAAGACGCCGTGCCGCTCCTCCTTCCACCACTTGGCCGTGGCCAGGTCGGGCGCCCGCCGCTCGATCTCACGGGCAACCGCGACCGCCGCGCGGCGCACGTCGCCGAACGGCCAGTCGGGGGAGATGCGGGCGTAGATGTGCATGCCGCGTGAGCCCGAGGTCTTCGCCCAGCCGGTGAGCCCGAAGTCGGACAGCACGGCCCGCGCCTGCAAGGCCACCGCGACGATCTGCGGCCACTCCACCCCGGGCACCGGGTCCAGGTCCACCCGGAGCTCGTCGGGGTGGTCGAGGTCGTCCGCCCGCACCGGGTGCGGGTTGAGGTCGATGCACCCGAGATTGGCCACCCAGGCCAGGCCGGCGGCGTCGCGCAGCACCACCTCGTCGGCGGTCCGCCCCGAGGGGAAGCGCAGTTCGGCGGTCTCGATCCAGGCCGGGCGGTTCGACGGAGCCCGCTTCTGGAAGAACGCCTCTTCCTCGGCCCCGTTGACGAATCGCTTGAGCGCCATCGGCCGCCCGCCGGCCCCGCGCAGCGCCCCGTCGGCGACCGCGAGGTAGTACCGCACCAGGTCGAGCTTGGTATGCCCGGTGCGCGGAAAGTAGACCTTCTGCGGGTTGGAGACCGCCACCTCGCGCCCCGCCACCTCGAGCACGGTCTTCGGGCTCGCCATCGCCGAACCCCTTCCTTCCTGACGTAGCCGGCTGCGCGCCCCCGGTTGGCCGCGCGCGCTGCGTTAGTTCTTTCCCAGGATGTCGGACAACCGGAAGCTGACCGGCTCTTCCAGCTGATCGAACGTGCACGAGGACGGCGCGCGGTCCGGCCGCCAGCGGACGAACTGCGCGGTATGCCGGAAGCGGGTGCCCTCCATGTGGTCGTAGCGGGCCTCGACCACCCGCTCAGGCCGCAGCGGGACGAACGACAGGTCCTTGCCGACGTTCCAGCGGCTGTACTCGGAGCTGCGCGGGGTGCGGACACCCTCGCCGTCGGCCGCCGCCGCGGCGCGCCCGCCCCAGTCCCACGGATGGCCCTCGAACGTGGTGACAAGCGGCTCTAGCTCGGCCCGCAGTTCCCGCCGCACCGCCATCGGGAACGCGCCGATCACCCCGATGCTGGCCAGCTCGCCCGACGGCCGGTAAAGGCCGAGCAGCAGCGAGCCGACCGCGTCGTCGCCGCTCTTGTGCGGCCGGTAGCCCGCCACTACGCAGTCCGCGGTGCGTTCGTGCTTGATCTTGAACATCACCCGCTTGTCCTGCTCGTAGCCGCCGTCGGGCGACTTGGCGATCAGCCCGTCGAGTCCGGCGCCCTCGAACTGGGTGAACCACTGGCCGGCCAGGTCGCGGTCGGTCGTGGCCGGGGTGAGGTGCACCGGCGGCCGCGCGCCCGCGAGGGCGTCTTCCAGGGCGGCCCGCCGCTCGGCGAACGGGCGTTCGGTGTAGTCATCGGAGCCGAGCGCGAGCAAGTCGAACGCGACGAAGTGGGCCGGCGTCTGCGCGGCTAGCAGCCGGACCCGGCTCGCGGCGGGGTGCAGCCGCAGCTGCAGGGCCTCGAAGTCGAGCCGCCCGGCGCTGAAGTCAGGCAGCACGATCTCGCCGTCGATTACGCAGCGCGGCGGGAACTCGGCCAGCACCGCGTCCACGAGCTCGGGGAAGTAACGGGTCATCGGCCGCTCGTTCCTGCTGCCGATCTCCACTTCGGGGCCGTCGCGGAACACGATCGACCGGAACCCGTCCCACTTCGGCTCGAAGACGTACTCACCAGAAGGAATCGCGGGCACCGCCTTGGCCAGCATCGGCGCTACCGGCGGCATCACTGGCAGGTCCATGTACACAGCGTGGCATACGCGCTCCGCGCGGCGACGCGGCGGTGACCTGCTAACGCGGTGACCTGCTAACGCGGTGACCTGCTAAAGGTGGCCGGTCCACTCAGCGCTGTGCTTCCACAGCAGCTCCGCCAGCTCCGGCGTGGCGACCGGGCTGGCGGTTCTGGCCGCGCACTTGTCGTAGAAGAGCCCGTTACGGGCGGCGACCTCGGCCGAGGTGGCGCAGTAGACCGAGGTGACCGCACCCTGCTCGACGGTGAGCATGCGCCTGGTGATGAACGGCCGCGCCAGCCGCGGCACGCGCCGCCAGATGTCGGAGGCCACCACGCCCGGGTGCAGCGCACAGGACTGCACGCCGCTCCCCGCGGTGCGACGGGCGAGTTCCTGGGCGTGCAGCACGTTGCACAGCTTGGAGACGGAGTACTCGCGCATGCCGGCGAAGGTCGCGGTGGGCCGCCTGACCGCCGCGAAGTCGATACCGCGGGCGTCGTAGTGCGCCTCGCTCGACACGTTGACGACGCGCGCGCCCTGGCCGGTCGCCGTCAGCCGCCCGAGCAGCAGCTGGGTCAGCGCGAAGTGCCCGAGGTGGTTCACGCCGAAGTGCAGTTCGAACCCGTCGTCGGTGACGCCTCGCTGGCCGCCAACGCCGGCGTTGTTCAACAGCACGTGCAGCGGCTCGTCGCGGGCGAGGAACGCCGCCGCGCAGTCGCGGACCGAGGACAGCGACGCCAGGTCGAGCGGCAGCAGGAAGACGTCGGAGGAACCGGACTGCGCCTTGATCCGCGTCAGGGCGGCCTCGCCGGCCGGGGCCGAGCGGCAGGCGATGAACACCCGGCCGCCTCGCTGTGCCAGGACCACGGCCGTCGCCAGCCCGATCCCGGTGTTGCCGCCGGTGATCAGGAACGTGCGGCCGGCGACTTGGCCTGGTGCGCCGGATTCGGCGGATTCGGCGGATGTGGTCACGCCGCCCAACCTAGCCAACCGTCAGCGGGCCGACAATGAGGGCCGCCGCCGGATAGCCGGATATAGTGCTGTCTGCCGGGTTTGTCCGCGTGTGTCTGCGGAGCTCACCCTCCTAACCGGCCTCAGGCAGGATAACGTGAACCCGATTGTCTGATGCCCAACCCCCGGGAGCTCGCAATGGCTGGTCAGCCACCAGAACCCTCCTTCCAGCCGTCCGGTCAGGATCCAGGCCTGACCCAGGGCAGGCCTTCCTGGCAGCAGCCAACCACCTACACCCCGCCCGCCGGCAACGGCGGCCAGCAGCCGCCCTACGCGGCGCCGTCCTACTCCCAGGAGCCGGCCTACACGCCGCAGGAGCCGACGTACACGCCGCAGGAGCAGCCGTACGCCGCCCAGGAGCAGCAGCCCTACGGCGGGCAGGACCAGACGTACGCCGGGCAGGACCAGACGTACGCCGGGCAGGACCAGGCCTACGCGGTGGGCCAGGGGCAGGGCCAGGCCCGGGTCCAGGCGCAGGAGTACCCCGGATACCAGGGTTACCAGCCGCCGAGCTACGGCGCCCAGCCGGGCCAGGGCCAGGCCCAGGGGCAGCCAACCCCTCCGCCCCAGTGGCAGGGGATCGCGGGCGTGACCCCGGCGGCGCCGCCGAAGACGAAGCAGCACGGTGAGCGGGGCTTCATCGGCTCGCTGTTCGACTTCAGCTTCGACACCTTCGTTACCCCGAAGATCATCAAAGTCCTGTACGTCCTGGTCACCATCTGGACCGCGCTGATCGCGCTGATCATCCTCGTCATCGGCTTCAAGACCGGCGGTCTCGCGGGCGGCCTGTTCACCCTGATCGTCGTCGAGCCGATCTTCGTGCTGCTGACGCTCGGTGTCTACCGGGTGGTGCTTGAGGCGTTCATGGTGGTCTTCCGCATCTACGAGGAGACCAAGAAGATCAGCGGGAACTCCGACAAGCAGTCCTGACCGCGTATTCGGGCAAGTTTTTCGCGCCGAGGTCATCCACAGCCCTGGTGCCTTGTCCACAGCGCGGACCCCAAGCGTGCGCGGGCTGACAGGCACGGGATGTCCACAGCCAGGCGGCGCTAGCCGGGCAGTATTCCACAGCCGGAGCCCGGTTACGCACATGGTGATCCACAGCGCGGCTGGAGTACGTTACCTGTCCCGGGGGAGCAGCAAGCCGCGACGCGTCGCCGCGGCGGCGAACTGCCCAACGGGGACCGGGGAAACACGATGGCAAGCCGGGCGGGAAATCAAGTCATGACCAGAACCCTGACGCAGCCGCTGGCCGCCGAGACGGCCAGGCACTCTCGTCACTTCCAGCTGATCGTCGACATTCACCTGCTGCTGGTCAGCGGTGAGGACCTGCTGCTGGGGCGGCGAGCAAACACGGGCTACGGCGACGGCGCCTACGAGCCCCCCTCGGGGCGCCTGACCGAGCGCGAGACGCTCGTGGAGGCCGCGGTCCGGGTGGCCGCGGATCAGCTCGGGGTCGCGCTCGCTCCGGCCCAGATGTCGCTGGCGCACGTGCTGCATGACGTGTCAGGCGCGGGCCGCATGGCGTTCTTCCTGACCGCGGAGGGATGGCCGGCTGATCCCGGCCCCGCGCCGGCGCCGGCCGGAGCCGGCAGCTACAGCGACTTCGGCTGGTACCCGCTCAGCGACCTGCCGGCCAACATGATCGACCGGGCCCGCGTCGCCGTCCGCAACTACGCGGCGGGCGCGCGCTTCTCCACCTACCCCGCCTTCGGCATGTAGCTGGCCTGCCTGCCGCCTGCCCCTGCCTGCCTGCCGCGCGCGGCGGCAGGCAGGCAGGTAGGCTCGAACGCGATGCGCCTGGTAAAGACCCACGGGTCACTGAACGAGATCTTCGCCCTGGACGCGCTGCCGTCAAGCTGGGCGTCGGATGCCGCGCTGCGCGCGTTCGTCAGGCACGTCTGCGACCGCTCCGCCTGGACCGGCGGCAGCGACGGCATCTACCTGTACGACGCGAGCGAGGACCGCGCCCAGGCCTGGTTCTTCAACCCCGACGGGTCGTCCGCTGAGTTCTGCGGCAACGGCATGCGCGGGCTCGGGCGGCTCATCCTCGACCTGCGCGGTACCGGCGCCGAGGTCGTCCGCAGCGGCGGCCGTGACTACACCGTGCACCGGGCGCCGTCGACCGAGGAGGGAGTCAGGCAGGTGCTGCTTGAACTCCCGCCGCTCCGCTTCGACGACGCCGCGCTACCCGAGCCGTTCGACGGCTTCACGGCGGTGGCGGTGCCGAACCCGCACGTGATCTCCGTAGTGCGCGAGTACTCAGAGCCAGACCTCATCGAGCTGGGCAAGCGGGCGGAGGACGTCTTCGCCGCCGGCGCCAACGTCTCGTTCCTGCGTCCCATCGACGACCAGGAAGTCTTCGTCAGGACGTTCGAGCGCGGTGCCGGCCTTACCCCGTCCTGCGGCTCAGGCGTGGTCGCCTCGCGCGCCGCCTACTCGCGGGTGACCGGCCTCGACCCGGCCCAGCGCCTGGTGGTCCGCAACGCGGGCGGTGTCGCCGCCGCCTCCATCCAGGTCCGCGACGGCCAGTGGTATCCCGTCCTGGAAGGCAACGCGACGGTCGTTTATGCCGCGGAGGTCAACCGGGACGGCACTCAGGCCGGGGGCATCGACTACGCCATCGGCGAGAACGCGGCTTACGCCACTCTCAATGAACGCAACGCCGCGTTTCTGACATCGCTGGGTATCGAGACCGCTCGCCCGTGATGCCGGCGGCCGGCCGGCGTCACGCATCGTGACTAATGCCCCGGGCGGCCCCTATCAGCTCGCGATCACCATGTCTTACGGCGGGGTTAAACCTTCGTGAAACGTATGACGACGGCTCCTGCGTCAAGCCGAATATGCTGCCGTTGTCGCGTCGGCCAGCTATTCTGCGCAGAAATTGATCGTGTCAATCTGGAATGAGCGCGTGCAACTGCACGCGCAACGGGTACGCTGCAGCAACGTAGCCCCGCAGCGCGTAGTACGCTGCGTTATCAATATGATGCGGCGACGTCGTCGCAGGCCCGCAAGAGGAGCCGATCCATGACTGTTGCACTCCAGGACGAGGTTGTCCTATCCGGCGTCACCGATGTTAGTGATGTGCCGCTTCGAGCGGATGTTAATATTGATGGTCTGGAATATATGCGTATTATGCGAAGGATCGGTATCCAGGACGGCGAATCGGTCACCCCCGTCTCCGCCTTCAACTCGTCGATCTGACCCAGGCCCAGCTGTTCACCCGGAGCTGACCATGTCTGCGCGCGTGCTGCCCTTCCGGCAGTTCGTGCTGAAGGTACACAGCCGCTGCGACCTCGCCTGCGACCATTGCTACGTCTACGAGCACGCCGATCAGAGTTGGCGTGGCAAGCCGAAGGTCATCGCGGCTGACACCGTCGCGCAGGCGGGTGCGCGGATCGCGGAGCACGCCCGGGAGCACGCGCTGCCCGGGGTGCGCATTGTCCTGCACGGCGGCGAGCCGTTGCTTGCGGGCGCATCCCGGCTGGCGCAAATCGCACAGGCGCTGCGCGCCGCCGTCGAGTCGGCCTGCCAGCTCGACCTGCGAATTCACACGAACGGCGTCCGCCTCGACGAAGAGCTCTGCGAAGTCTTCCTGGCCGAGCGGGTCAAAGTCGGCCTTTCGCTCGACGGTGACCGGGCCGCGAATGACCTGCACCGCCGGTTCGCCAACGGCCGCAGCAGCTACGACCAGGTACTGAACGCGGTTGCCCTGCTGCGCAGCGACCGCTACAGGAAGATCTTCGCCGGCATTCTCGCGACCATTGACGTGCGCAGCGACCCGGCCGCCGTTTACCAGGCGCTGGCGCGGCTGGAACCCCCGGCCGTTGACTTCCTGCTGCCGCACGCGACCTACGACGAACCGCCGCCTGGCGCCGGGCCAGGCGCGACCCCGTACGGCGACTGGCTCGCGGCCGTCTATGCGGCCTGGCGGGCGGACGGGGAGCGCGTCCCGGTGCGGATCTTCGAGTCCATCCGCCGGACTTCCGTGGGCGGCAGCAGCCTGACCGAGGCGCTCGGCGTGGAAGCGGCCGACATCGCCGTCATTGAGACTGACGGGACCATCGAGCAGGCGGACTCGATCAAGGTCGCCTATGACGGTGCCCCGGCTACCGGTCTCGACATTTTCACCTCCACCCTGGACGACGCGGCCGCGCACCCCGCCATCGCCGCCCGCCAGCACGGCGTCGCGGAGCTGTCGGCGACCTGCCGCCAGTGCCCCCTGGTCGCCAGCTGCGGCGGTGGCCTGTACGCCCACCGCTACCGGGCGGCAAACGGGTTCGACAATCCGTCGGTCTACTGTGCTGACCTGGAGAAGATCATTACTCACGTGCGGTCAGGGCTGGGGACGGCCCCGGGCGCGGCTGCCCGGCCGTCCGCCGGCGGACGGCCGGCCTACCAGCTTCCCGTGAGCGACTTCGACTCCGTCGCGGCCGGCTACGGTGACGGCGCCGCCGTTGGCAGGCTCGCCGGGGCCCAGCGCACGATGCGCCGTGAGCTCCTCGGGCTGCTGCGGGAACGGGCCAGCGCTGGCGCGGACAGCGTCTTCCTGGCCGGCTGGGACCTGCTCGCGCTGCTACAGCAAGGCAGCGAAGCGGCGGTGAACGACGTTCTCGCCCACCCGTACGTCCGGGCCTGGGCCGAGCGCTGCCTGCGCGCGGCGACTAAGCCAGACGGGAAGCCGGCCCCGCTGCCGCCCGAGTCCGGTCACCTCGCCGCGATCGCGGCGGCGGTCGCCGTGCGGGCAGGTGTCCCGGCGGAGATCGATATCCCTGTGACCGACGGCTTTCTGATTCTGCCGACCCTCGGCCGGCTGCGGACGGGACCGGCCGGCGCGGCCACCGTCAGCGTCGCCGACGGCGGCTTCGAGGTGCGCGCTCACACCGGCAAGTGGCACGTCAAGCTGGCTGACCCGGTGGCGGGCCCGGACTGGGAGCCGGTCCGCCTGCTGCGTTCCGGGCAGTTCACGATCGCGCTTGAAGACACCGACCCCTACCGGGACTGTCACCAGTGGCCGACCGCCTCGCGGCTGCCTGATGCGGTGTTCGCGCGCTGGCAGGAGCTCTTCGCGGGAGCGTGGTCGTTGACTGAGCAGGATTACCCCCGTTACGCGGAAGGCCTGGCAGCGGGGCTCACCGCGCTGACGCCGCTCGCTAACGACATTCCCGGGCGCGAGATCAGCGCCGCCGCCCGCCCCGCGTTCGGCGCGGTCGGCGCCGCCCTCCCGGCCGACAGCGCGGCCCTCGCGCTGCTCGTCATCCATGAGTTCCAGCACGTGAAACTCGGCGGCCTGCTGGACCTGTTCGACTTGTGCGATCCTGCCGACAGGCGGCACTACTACGCCCCCTGGCGGGAGGATCCGCGCCCGCTCGAGCCACTGCTCCAGGGCACCTACGCGCACCTGGGCGTGACCGACTACTGGCGGGTCCGCCGCCATCGGCTGGCCGGCGCGGACGCCCTGGCCGCCGCCGTCCAGTTCGCCCGCTGGCGGACGATGACCGCCGAGGCGATCGAGACCCTGGCCGGCTCGGGCGCGCTCACCGCGGACGGCGCCCGCTTCGTCGCGGGGATGCACGGCACGGTTCAGCCGTGGCTTGACGAGCCGGTCGAGCAGGCCGCCGTGACCGCGGCCCGCGACCGGGCGGCCAGCCACCGGGCCGCGTTCGAGCGGCGGCGGGAGCCGGACCGGTGACGACCGCGACCTCCGCGCAGCAGGACCACCAGACCTGGACGGCCGTGACCCGCGAGCGGCTGGCGGCCGACCTGCGGGTGCTCGGCGTGCGGCCGGGCCAGACGCTGCTCGTCCACGCGTCGCTGAGCAGCATCGGCTGGGTTGACGGCGGCGCCGCCACGGTCGTCGCGGCCCTTCGCGACGCGCTCGGCCCGGACGGCACCCTGGTGGCGGGCGCGGGCACGTCGGAGAACTCGGTCACCTCGCGCGCGCACCAGGCGGTGACCGATGGCCTCACGCCAGCGCAGGTCAAGGGATTCCGCGGCCGTATGCCCGCGTTCGACCGCGCGACCACCCCGACCTCCGTCGGCGCCGTGGCGGAAGCGCTGCGGACGACACCGGGAGCGGTGCGCAGCGCCCATCCCCAGGCGTCGTTCGCCGCTATCGGGCGCCGGGCAGCCCGGCTGATGGACGGGCACCAGCCCAACTGTCACTTTGGCGAAAGCTCGCCGCTGGCGAAGCTGTACGAGCAGGACGCATCGGTACTGCTGCTTGGTGTCGGATTTAACACCTGCACCGCCTTTCACCTCGCTGAATACCGTTACACCGCACATCCTCCGTTGCAGACGTACTCCTGTGTTGTCATGTCAAAAGGCAAGCGACGCTGGCTTACTTACCAGGACGTCGTCCTCGACGATGAAGAATTCGAGATCATCGGCAAATACTTGGACGATGAAATTAAGAAGCCCCCGGGTAACGTCGGCGGCGCGGAGTCGCGTATCATACCGCTGCGGTACGCCGTCGACTTCGCCCGCGAGTGGATGGTAACGCACCGCCGCTGGTAACAAGGCGTTATTGGCCGGCCAAGACCTTTCCAACGTTGGGTTCCGTCTCATATATTTATGAGTCCTATCCAATGTCGGCGTACTTGCCGTCCGGCTGGAGGGTGGTTGAGTGCCAGCGCACGGGGGTGCCACCGATGACGGGCCGTTTTTCTTTTTGAGTTACGCGCATACCCGCAGGCACGAGGGGATCGACCCGGATGATCCGGACCAGCTGATCGGACGGCTGTTCAAGGATCTGTGCAACCATATCTCGGACGAGACCGGCTTGCCCGCGACCACGACGGGGTTCATGGACCGGGAGCTGCGCCCCGGTGACGAGTGGCCGTGGCGGCTGTCGCGGAACCTGGCCACCTGCCGTGTCTTCGTCCCGCTGTTCTCGCGGCGCTACTTCCAGAGTGAACATTGCGGCAAGGAATGGACAGCGTTCAGCAAGCGCGCCTTGAACGGCTCGGCGCAGGCTTCGCGTCATGTTGAATCGATTATCCCGGCCCTCTGGCGCCCGGTGCCCCAGGACCGGCTTCCCGGTACGGCCAACGGCATACATTTCAACCCCGGTGCGATCAGCCCGTCTTACGCTGAGCATGGCTTCTACGGGATCATGAAGCTGACCCGGTTCAGGGACGACTACGAGTGGGCGGTCTATAACCTCGGCCGGGAGATACTGCGGGTCGCGGAGAACGCGCCTGATCCCAGCCCGGCCATGGACTACAGCGCGCTGGAAAGCGCGTTCAGGTCGGCTCCGGATATGCCAGGCGACAAGCGCCTGCGCATCATCGTCGCCGCGCCCGATCACGCTAACTTGCCCGACGGCCGCAGCGATGACCATTACGGGCAGTCGGCGACCGACTGGAATCCGTACTCGCCCGAGTCGGTGGAGCCGCTGGCAGAGCATGCCTTCGTGCTGGCGCGCCGCGAAGGCTTCCGGCCGGAGGTCACGGGGCTCTACGAGCAGGCGGACGACCTGGTGAGCGACGAGGGGCCGACCAACGGCGCCGCCGCGGTGCTCCTCATCGACCCGTGGGCGGTCCTCGAGCCGCGGTGCCGGCAGGTACTGGCACAACTCGACGCGCTGGACAAACCCTGGGTGCAGGTGGTTGTCGTCTGGAACCGCAAGGACGGCGAGATGGCGGCGGCGGAGGCCGAGCTCCGGCAGGCGCTGGCGGAAACGATGCCGTCCAGATTCAACGCGAGCGGGCGCATGACGTCAAAGCTCGCGGCGCAAGGCGTCCCTTCGCTGAGCGACATCACCCCCGCGCTGAAGGACGCCATGCGGCACGCCGGACGGCAGTACCTGAAATACGCCGTAGGACATCCGCCCGGCGCAAGCCACTCCTCCGACACCCCGGGAGCGGGAAATGGCTGATGAGCTGAACGCCAACGGCAAGATCGTCACCTTCTACTCGTATAAGGGCGGAACGGGGCGGACGATGGCGCTGGCTAACGTCGCCTGGATCCTGGCCAGCAACGGACTGAAAGTCCTGGCCATCGACTGGGATCTCGACTCTCCCGGCCTGCACCGCTACTTCCACCCGTTCCTTGACCCGAAGCTGGCGGCCGCGACGCCCGGAGTCATCGAGCTCATCAACGACTACGAGTGGGCCGCGACCGCGCGCGAGAGCCGGCCGGCCGACTGGCACCGTCAGTACGCCAAGATCTTGCCCCATGCCATCTCGCTGAACTGGGGCGGGTTTCCAGCCGGCGGGACCCTGGACTACGTGTCGGCTGGCCGTCAGAACCGGGACTACTCCTCGTCCCTGACGGCGATCGACTGGGACAACTTCTACGACCGGCTCGGCGGCGGGCAGTTCATCGACGCGCTCCGCGAAGACATGAAGGCCAAATACGACTACACGCTGATCGACAGCAGGACCGGGTGGTCGGACGTCGCCGACATCTGCACCGTGCACCTGCCGGACATCCTGGTGGACTGCTTCACCCTCAATGACCAGTCCATCGACGGGGCGGCGGCGGTGGCGAGGAACGTGGACGAGCGCTACCACTACCGGAACATCCGCGTACTGCCGGTTCCCATGCGCATTGACGAGGCGGAGAAGGACAAGGCGGACGCCGGACTCGACCTGGCCAGGACCCGGTTCGAGCCGTTCCCCAAGGGCATGGGCGAGTACGAGAAGAACGACTACTGGGCGTCGGTCGTGATCCCCTACAAGCCGTTCTACGCGTTCGAGGAAACCCTGGCGGCGTTCGGCGACGCCCCGCGGTCGCCGCTGTCGATGCTTGGCGCCTACGAGCGGCTCGCCGCCGCGATCACCGCGGGCCGGGTCCGTGCGCTCGGCGAGATGGGCGAGGATGTCCGGCTCTCCCACCGCTCCGCGTTCATCCGGCCGCGCCAGCCACCGCCCGGCGACGTTTACCTGAGCTACGTCCCGCAGGACCGGATGTGGGCCGACTGGATCGACGCCCTGCTCGCCCAGCGCGGCATCCGCGTGCTGCGCTCGTCGGCGAGTGCCACCGCGGGCAACAGCGCGCGCGAGGACGCGCAGCGCGGCGCGAGCACGGCCGGCCGCACGATTGCCATCCTGTCGGCCGGCTATCTCTCCTCACCGGACGCGGAGGGAGTGTGGGAGGCGATCGCCGCCGCCGACCCCGTGGGCGCCAGCCGGCGGCTGATCCCGGTCCGGGTGACCGACGTCCCCGTGGGCCCGCCGTTCTCCGACCGCACGATCGTCGACCTGACGCGCCGGGACGAGGCACAGGCAACCGATGAGCTGCTCAAGGCGCTCGGGTACCCGCCCAAGCTGACGGTGCAGCCTCCCGGCACCGCGGCCAGGCAGGCACGGTACCCGCACACCACGCCGCCGGTCTGGCGGGTACCGACCAGGAACGCGGCCTTCACCGGCCGGGCCGAGGTGCTCGAGCAGCTGCACGACCGGCTGGCAGGCACGAGCATGGCGGTTGTCGCCCCGATGGCACTGCACGGCCTCGGCGGCGTGGGCAAGACCCAGGTCGCGCTCGAGTACGCACACCGCTACATGGCCGACTACGACCTGGTCTGGTGGATACCGGCCGAGCAGGACGAGCTGATCAACCCGGTGCTCGCCCCGATGGCCCAGGCGCTCGGCGTCCGCAGCAGGGACTCTATCCCCGAGACGGCGCAGGCCGTTAAGGAAGCGCTGCGGCTCGGGCGGCCTTACGACCGCTGGCTGCTGATCTTCGACAACGCCGACGACCCGGAAGAAGTGAAGGAATTCTTCCCCGGCGGCCGCGGGCACGTCATCGTGACGACCCGTAACTCCGCCTGGTCAACGGTGGCCGAGCCGCTCGAAATCGACGTCTTTTCCCGCGAGGAGTCGCTTGACCTGCTGCGCCGTCGCGTCTCCGGGCTCTCGGCCGGTGACGCGGCGCGGGTGGCCGAGGCGCTCGGTGACCTGCCGCTCGCGATCGAACAGGCGAGCGCGTGGCTGGCCGAGACCGGGATGGCCGCGGGCGAGTACGTCGACCGCCTGGAGAGCCAGCTGGCCGCCGCGCTGGTCGCGGACCAGACGATCGACTACCCCTCCACCGTCGCGGCGACCTGGCGGCTGTCGTTCGACCGGCTGGGCGAGCAGTCTCCGGGCGCGGCCCGCCTGCTCGAGCTGTGCGCGTATTTCTCGCCCGACCCGATTTCGCTGTCGCTGCTGTACAGCGACGAGATGATCGATTCCCTGCTGCCGTTCGACAGCAGGCTCAAGGAGCGCTCCGTCCTCGCGGTCCTGATCAGGGACCTGACGCGGTTCTCACTGGCCAAGATCGACCGGGGCAACAACACGATCGAGATTCACCGGCTGGTCCAGGCCGTGGTCCGGGCCCAGATGCCGACGCCGGACTACCGCGAGGTAGTGATGCACGAGGTGCACCGCATCCTGGTCGGCGCGAGGCCGAGGCAGGGCGGTACCGACGACCCGGAGAACTGGCAGCGCTATGACCTCATCTGGCCGCACCTGAGCGGTTCCGAGGCGGCCAACTGCGACTACGAGGAGACCAGGCGGCTGCTCATCGACCGCGTCCGGTACCTGTGGAAGCGCGGCGAGTACGAGGAGGCGCTGGAGACCGGGGCGGACTTCGAGGCTCAGTGGCAGCGGAAGATCGGCCCCGATCACCGGCAGACCCTGCACCTGCGTTTCCAGATCGCGAACGTGCTCCGCTCTGAGGGGCGGAACCGCGAAGCGTACGAGGCCGACGGCGAGATACTGGAGAAGCAGCAGCGCACGCTCGGTGCCAGTCATCCGCACGTGCTGCAGACCGCGGGCAGCCTCGCGGCCGACCTCCGCGCTCTCGGCAAGTTCCGTGAGGCGCTGGCCATGGACAGGGAAACCTACGAGCAGCTGCGCAACACGGTCGGCCCTGACGAGCCGACGACGCTTTCCGCGGCGAACAACCTCGCGGTCGACTTGCGGCTCGTGGGCGACTTCCCCGGCGCGCGCGAATACGACGTGGAGACGCTCACCCAGCGGCAGCGGGTGCTCGGACTCGACCACCCCTATACGCTGCACTCCGCCGCGATGCTCGGACGGGACATGCGCGAGCTGGGGGACTACGCCGAGTCCATCGAGATCACCCGGGCCACCCTCGACCGCTACCACGCCATCCTCGGCGAGGATTTCGTGGACACCCTGCGGACCGCCAAGAGCCTGGCCGTGTCGCTGCGCAAAATGGGACGGCTGGAGGACGCCTTCCTGCTGTCCAGCCAGACCGCCGAGCGGTACGAGAGCGCCTACAGCAGTGACCAGCCGGATGCCCTCGCCTGCCGGCTGAACCTCGCCGCTGACCTGTCGGCGCGTGACGACAAACAGGGCGCGTACCAGACCGCGAGCCGGGTGCTCGGCATTTTCGAGCAGACCCTCGGCGGCGATCACCCGTTCACGCTGGCAGCCCGCAACAACATCTCGACGTACCTGCGCGGCATCGGCTCGGTCAGGACCGGGCTCGAACTGGCTGACCGCACGCTGCTCGGGCTGCGGGCCGCCCTAGGCGACGAGCACCCGCACACCTTGTGCTGTGCCGTCAACCGGGGGAACTGCCTGTACGACCTCGGGCGCTTCGATGAGGCCGAGGCGGCGTTCAGGGAAGCGCACGAACTCCTGGTCAAGACGCTGGGCAAGCGGCACCCCGACACGCTGATCTGCGAGGCTAACCTGGCCGTGACCCTGCACGCCAGCAGGCGGTCGGAGGACGCCAGCCGGCTGCAGCACCTGGTGATCACCGAGATGCGCGAGGTGCTCGGCGAAGAGCACCCCAACATCATGGCGCTGCGCCAGTGGCGCGTGCAGAACCGGGACCTAGAGGTCCAGCCGACCTAACCCCTTGCTAACCGGCCCGGCCTGTCCTGCCCGCCCCGTCTGATCAACCAGGCGAGGACATCGGGGACCACCTCAAGCGCGCCGAAGTGGGCGGTGTGCGGACGGACCCACAGTTCCGCGCCGGTGATCCGGCTGGCCAGCCAGCGAGCGTGCGCGGCCGGGGAGAACACGTCGTCCTCACCGCCCCACAGCAGCACAGGCACGGCGATATCGGAAAGGTTGAACCCCCACGGCGCGCAGAAAGCCAGCGCGTCGTCGATCCAGCCGGCGGCCGAGTCGCGCAGCGCCTCGGCGAAGTTCTTGGCCAGCAGCATCCGGATGCCGGCGTCGGCGACGACCCGCCGGTCGGCCTCGGGCAGTTCCGGGCCGAGGGTGGCGACGTGGCTCGCCGGGTCGGCCTTGATCTGCGCCGCCGTCTGCGCGAGCTGGGCGATGAGCGACTCCGGCCGCAAGGCCGCCGTGGTGAACTCGTGGACGTTGGATTCCGCCATCCCGGCGAACCAGTCAAGCCCCTCGGCCTTCCACGGCGCTATCGACACCAGCACCCCGGCGCTGGTCACGCGGCCCGGCAGCAGCGCCGCGCAAGCCAGCGCGTGCGGCCCGCCGCCGGACCGGCCGAGCACCGCAAACCGCTCGATCCCGAGATCATCGGCGATCGACCGCACGTCGCCCGCCACGTCTGACACCCGCCGGGACTGCTGCCGGTCGGACTTGCCGTAGCCGGGCCGGTCAAAGCTGATGAGGCGAACCCCAAGCTCATAGAGCACCCGCCCGCGCGGCACGGGTCCCACCCGGCTGCCCGGCGTCCCGTGCAGGTAAAACACCGGACGCCCGGCTGGATCCCCCGATTCACGCGCGGCGAGCTGACGGCCGTCGGCCGAGCGTACGAATATGGTCACGGCGTCGCATCACCGACAAAAACGGACGTGCGGCAACGAACCGCTATAAAACTCCCCATGCCCTGATCTCACTCGCTCCCCTTCGCGCCGTCAAGCGCTGCCGCCCTCCGGCCCCGCAGCCGCCCCCGGCCCCGCGGCCGACCGCCCCCGGCCCCGCGGCCGGACGCCCTCCCCGCGGGCTTACGGCCCGACGCCGCCCGCCCTAAACTCCGCGGCTGGACGCTGTCGGTCTTCAGCCGTGCGAGCACCTGCGGCAGGATCTCCATGGCGCCGAAATGGGCGGCGCCGCGCTGGAGCTCGATCGTCGCGCCTGGAATCTGGCTCGCCATCCAGATGGAGTGCTTGGGCGGGGAGAAGACATCCTCGTCGCCGTGCCAGAGCAAGACCGGGACGGTGATCTCGCCGAGGTCGAAGCCCCAGGCGAAGCGGAACGCGAGCACGTCGTCGATCCACCCGTACGGCCCGAACTTGAGCGCCTCCCGGTAGGTCTCGAGCAGCCGTCGCCTGATCCCGACGTCGGAGACGATGCGCCGGTCGGCCTCCGACATTTCTGTTTCCAGTGCGCTCAGCAGGCTGTCCGGGTTTCGCCTGATCTCTTCGGCGCGCCGCGTCAGGTCGGCGACCACGGCGTCGTCTCCGGCCGCGGCCATCTCGTACTCGTTGGTGTTCGAGTCAGTCATTCCCTCGAACCAGTCGAGTCCCTCCGCGTCACTGGGGGCCAGACCGACCAGGACCGCCACGTTCCGCAGGCGCCTGCTGTCGATGAGCGCGGCGCAGGCGAGGGCATGGGGACCGCCGCCTGAGCGGCCGACAACACTGAATTCGTCCAGCCCGAACTGGTCGGCGATGTCGAGCACGTCCGACGCGGCGCCGGCCACTGAGCGCCCTTTGTGCCGGTCCGAGTCGCCGTATCCGGGGCGGTCATAGGAAATGAGCCGGACGCCGAGCCGGTAAAGCAAGGGCGGCCGCGGAACCGGGCCGGTGCGGCTGCCGGGGGTTCCGTGTAGCAGGAACACCGGGAATCCATTGGGATCGCCATAGGAGTCAACGGCGACGCGGCGACCATCGGATGCTCCGATTACCTGCGTCACCGAAGCCTCCATGAGTCTGCCAAGTAACAGCTCCCCAGGTGGTCTCAGCTGTCCAGGTAATGACGATTTCCTACATTGTAATTGGTCTATCCACGTATTTCGCTGACATTCAGGCTGTGGCGACTTACCGCGGGAGCCGGTCAAGTGCCTGCCGGGCGCGCCGTTCGGCGGCTTCCGTCCGCCGGGCCCGCATCCGCGCCGCCGCGAGGTCATCCCGCGCCCGGGTGATGCGCTCCTCAAGGTCGCGGACCTCCGCCTCGAGCCGGTCCTCGGCGGCGCCGGCCTCGGCCGAGGCGGCGGAGGCGGCGGCCACCGTTCGTTCAGCCTCCTGGTACTGCTCCCGGCGCCTGGCCGCCTGCTCGGCCGCCGCCTGCTCGGCCGCGGCCGCCTGCGCCTGTGCTTCCTCCGCTTGCCGGCGCGCCCGCGCCGCCCGCTGCCCGGCGGTCGTTTCCGGCCGCCGGGCAGGCGTCTGCGGCCGCGCGGACGTTTCCGGCCGCCGCGCCGACGTCCCGGTCGCGGCTGGGGATGCGGCGCCGGCCTTACCGCGGGCGGCAGGCTTCTCCTCGGTCCCCGGCACGTCGGTGGCGCGGCGCTGCGCCGGCACGGCCCCCGTCTGCGCGCTTCGCTTCTCCGCAGCGCCCTCGTCGGCGCCAGCTGGCCCGGGTGCGAGCCCGAACCCGGACCACTGGGCCGCCTTGGTCAGCGTCCCGGCCGCGAACTCGGCCGCGACCGCGGGATCGGCGAGTGCCGCGGTGATCGTCTGCGCCACCTCGAGTCGCAGCGACGGCGGCGGGTCGGCCAGCCGGGCCGCGGCGAGTGCCTGGGCGGTGAGCGTGTCGATGAGCGCCCAGCGGGCGGCCGACAGCTCGCGCAGCCGCGGGCCGTGCCCGGCCTGCTGCGCCGCGCTCAGCGCGCTGGCGAGCTCGGCCAGCCGCCGCGGCGCGCCGGGGTCGGTATGCGCAAGCCGGTTCACGACCCAGGCCGCCCGGGTGGGCTTGCGCAGGGCGGTGATCGCCTTGGCCGCCGCCCGGTCGCCGGCGTCCCTGGCCGCCGCGGCGAGTTCGCCGCGGCGGCCGGTGAAGTCCTCGGGGGCGGCCTGGTAAAGCTCACCGACGGCGGCTGCTAGCCGGTCATCGTGGTTGGCGGCATCGTCGGGCACACCGCCGGTTATGCCCCGGTACGCAGCCCCGCGAACAGGTCATCCTCAGGCAGTGGCGCGCCGGTCTTGTCGACTGCCCTGATGAAGTACTCGTAGCCGAACGCCTGCTCCGCGACCTCGGGCGGCAGCTTGCTGAACCACGAGTCGTTGATCTGGCTCCCGTGCGCGAACAGCGCCGCGCGCTTGCGGTCGAGCAGCGGCCTGATGTCGACCGTGGTGGTGATCCGCGCCTCCGACTCAAGCGACCGCCTGGCCCGCTCTTTAGCCTCTGCTGAGTCGTCGCCGGCCCAGTCAGGAACCTCCACGCCGGCCGCGCGGAGCGCCTCGAAGATCTTCTGCCAGTTGGAGCCCTTCATGGTGGAGAGGTACACCTTGGCCGGGATGCCGGTCTCGGCGGCGGCCGCCTGGGCCGCCCGGCTCGCGTGCACGTGGTCCGGGTGCTGATAGGCACCCGCGTCGTCGTAGGTCACCAGCACCTGCGGGCGGTACTTGGTGATCAGCTCGCCGATCCGCCCGGCCACGGCCTCAAGCGGCACGTTGCAGAAGGCGTCGGGCCGCGCCTTGTAGTCCCACTCCTCCATCCCGGAGTCGTGGTAGCCGAGTGTCTCCACGTCGCTGATCTTCAGGATGCCGGCCGACTCGGCGAGTTCGGCGAGGCGCAGCCTGGCCACCGCCTCCGGGTCATGTCCCTCCTGCCCCGGTTTGATCCCGCCGGGTGCGTCTCCGAACTCGCCGTTGGTGCAGGTGACCACGATCGTCTGGATGCCCTGGTCCGAGTAGCTGGCGAGAATGCCGCCACCGGAGGCTTCGTCGTCGGGGTGCGCGTGAACTGCCATCAGGGTAAGAGGCTCTGCCATACCTCAAGCCAACCATGCCCGGCCGACACTTTGTTTCACCCCCTTTCCCGACCAATTTTAAAGAGAAAGCCCTCATCCCGAACGAAAGCGGCCTACCTGTTCTCTTCAAGGTCCCCGTTT
>DASYAD010000435.1:0-6161 GCA_036501515.1 Trebonia sp.
CGTACCAGTAGCCGGCTCTTCCCGGTGCCCGGGTGTCGAGAATGCGATCCTGGCTACGACCACCTCATGAGCAGCGATGAACTCAGCTCCGACCAGAGAGGCCTGTCTGCCATGTCACTTGTCCGCGTGCACAACTTCTCCGTCTCACTCGACGGCTTCAGCGCCGGCGCCGGCCAGACCATGGAGGCGCCCTTCGGGCATGCCGGCGGCCGGCTGGTGGACTGGTTCACCGGAACGCGCACGTTTCGCACCATGATCGGCCAGGAAGGCGGCAGCACCGGCATCGACGACGCCTTCGCGAGCAACTGGGGGCCGGGCATCGGCGCGGAGATCATGGGACGCAACAAGTTCGGGCCGCAGCGCGGACCGTGGACCGATGAGGAATGGAACGGGTGGTGGGGTGCCGAACCTCCGTTCCGTACGCCTGTCTTCGTTCTCACCCATCACCTCCGGCCTCCGGTCGAGATGAAGGGCGGCACCACCTTCTACTTCACCGATGCCAGCCCGGCGGAAGCCCTCGCCGCGGCCAGGGAGGCCGCGGGCGGCCTCGACGTACGCCTCGGCGGCGGCCCGGACACCGTCCGCCAGTTCCTCGCCGCCGACCTGGTCGACCACCTGCACGTCGCGGTGGTGCCGATCGTGCTCGGTCGCGGCGAGTCCCTCTGGGATGGACTTGAAGGCATGGAGGAGCGGTTCGCCGTCGAGTCGGTGAGCTCGCCAAGCGGCGTCACCCACGTTACGTTCACCCGCCGGTAGCGGCGGCTACTGCTCGCGGACGGCCCGATGCGGGTCAGGCCGTCATCGATGCCGCCCCAGTGGCCGACGACGTACCAGGCCGCGAACGCCAGCGTGAGGGCCACGAAGCCAGGCGGAAGACTCGGCTGGCGAGGATGCGGCTGATCAGGGCCATGGCTGTGACGGTGCGGCTCACCCGCTCGGCTCCCAGCTGTAGGCCGCGAACGTCTCGGCGACGGTGTTCTTCGGGGCGCCGTAGAAGATGTGCTCGTCGTCGTTCACGGACTGGTACATGATCAGCCGCACGGTGCCGTCGCCGAACGCGGAGTTGAGGGGCGCGAACTCGGCTGGCGTGGCCGCGAGCACGAGCGGCTGGTGGCCGGATGCCTTGATGGCCTGGACCGCGGCGACGATCGTGGCGGGCTCGATGACGTTGCCGACGTCAGGCTCGTAGCCGCCGTGGATCGTGGTGTGCGCCGCCGCGACCGGCACGTTGCACGTTCCGCGGATGGCCTGGCCGAACTTCAGCATCATCTGCGCGTCGATGATCAGCACCGACTTGCCCTGGGGGATGTTCTGGCAGAGCGTGCTGACCGCCGCGATCTCGCCGACGAAGGTGCGCTTGAACGCCAGCCCGTTGAGGTTCCCGACCAGCGGCTGCAGGGCGATCCCGAGCGCGCACACCGCGATGGCGACCACCCGGGGCGCGCGGGTCAGGGAAGCGGGGACGTTCACCAGGTAGACGTTCCGCGTTCTGCGGCCGATCCAGGCGGCCATCCACACCGCGAGCAGGACCACGCCGGGCACCACCGCGGCGGCCAGGCGGCGGCTGGCCAGCGGCTGGTGCGGGGTGATCGCCGGGCGCACCAGGAAGACGCAGGTGGCACAGGCGAACACGAGGATGGGAAGCACCCAGGTCGGCGCTTCGCCCTTGACGCAGCGCCTGCCGAGCACCGCGTAGCCGATCACGGCAAGCAGCAGCGCCGCACCGCCGGTGTACCAGTAGATCCAGTGCAGGCTGAGCGGCGCGTAGCTGTGCAGGTAGTCGGAGACCCAGCCCCGTTCGACATAAGGCCGGATAAGAGCCAAGACGAGCACGAGGAACGGGAGCGCGGTGACTGCCCCCACCATCCAGGGCTTCGGCACGGCGCGCAGCTCCGAGCCACGCCGCCGCAGCCACCACACCGCCGCGGCCGTGACGATGAGCATCAGGACGACGACGGCGGCCTCGCCCTTGACCGACTGGCCGTTGATCTTCAGGTACGGCCGGCTGAGGACCACCCCGTCGACGGCCCCGTACAGGGTGCCGACGATCAGCCCGGCCATGAGCGGGACGACCTGCCGCTGCCGCCGCAGGATCAGCAGGCCGCAGTACGGGATGACGAACAGGATGTCGGCCGGCCCGTCGATACGGATGAGAAGAATGAGGCCGAGCAGCAGCCCGGCGCCGAAGGCCAGGACGTGCGAGGCGGACCGCCAGTGGTGCCGCCAGCTGGTCCGCCAC
Source organism: Trebonia sp. (assembly GCA_036501515.1). Lineage (GTDB taxonomy): Bacteria > Actinomycetota > Actinomycetes > Streptosporangiales > Streptosporangiaceae > Trebonia. The sequence goes on from DASYAD010000435.1 coordinate 2,240, forward strand.
GGTCCGGCGTCCGCTTCGCCCTGGTCGGCGTGCTGGCTGTCGATCCACAGCGAGAGCCCCGCGACGAGGAAGATCAGCGCGAGCGGCTCGCTCCAGGTGTTACGGCTGACGTACTGCATGGGGATCGTGACCCCGATCGCCAGGGCCGCGAACGGCGCCCAGCGCGGGCCGACGAGCCGCGCCACCAGGCCGCCGAACGTGAAGACGGCCAGCGCGCCGAGCACCGGGGCCCAGAACACCGCCAGCCGCATGCCGCCCGCCCAGAAGCCCGTCGAGAGAACCATCGGCAGCCCGGCCATGAACTGCGGCACGACGTGGCCGTTCACCTGGAAGAAAGCGGCGCTCGCATAGGTGATGCTGTCCGGGTGGCCGCCGAAGGCCTGCGCGTTCTCCGCGATGATCGTCGTGCCGTGCGCGGAGATCCAGCTGGCGAACTGCATGTAGGCGGCCGCGTCGTACTCGACGATCACGAACTGGGAGTGGAACACCGCGTTGAAGGCGCCGAACGCGACCGAGACGGCGATCAGCGACCACAGCGTCCAGCGGGGCGTCGGCTTCGCCTTGCCCTGCCCCGTGGTGCCCCAGATGGCGGCTCCGGTCACTGAGGGAATGCGGCGCCAGGCGTAGGGGACGATCAGCGCGGTCAGCACCAGCCACAGCGCGATGACCGGGACGGGCTTGAAGTAGCCGACAAGCAGCAGCGGGAAACCAGCCAGCAGAAGCGGCAGGAGCAGCAGCGCGGGCAGCGCCGTCAGCCGGCCGAGCAGCAGCCCCGCGGAGTCCCTCGGATCACGGTCCGGCGCCCCGATGCCGCCAAAGGGGCGAGGCTTGCTGTCAACGGTCAACGAAGAAACCACCCGTCTGGTCGGGACACGTCTGCCGTCACCCCTGCCCGCACGGGCGCTGGCGTGACCCGGAGGCGCTCTGAACACGCCGCGTCCCAGGTGACGAGCGCAGGCAGCCGTCCTTCGGCTCGAAGACTATCGGTTCACGGACCGCAGGCGGACTCAGCCCCGCTTACTCGCCGCCGAAGACCGGCAAAGTCGCTAAGCCGCGGCCCTCCGGCCCGCGGCCCGGCCCGCCCGCGCGAGGCTGTTCCGTGCCCGCAGGGTGTTCTGGTCACGCGCGTGAGCCATCAGGTCCTCCTCAGGTCAGCGGCTCGCCGCCGTCGAGGCGGCCGCGGGCGCGGGCGGACGCGGTGGACACCACGTGGTCGACGGGGCCGAGCTTGCCGGCGAGGGCGGCGATGGAGTCCTCGTCAGTCAGGTCGACGGTCTCGGTTTCGACGCCCGGCTCGTCCGCGCACCGGCTGAAGGCGGGCCGCGGCGGTAACGATCTCGTCGCAGCCCGGTCTTCCGGCGTCAGCGGCCTACGGCCGGCGCCCGCAGCGGCGGCTGAACCCGATGACCGCCACGACGAGGCCGCCGATGCGGTGCCTGCGCGGGCGGTAGCAGTTCCGTGCCCGGCCGGGCGCGAGCAGCTGCGGATAGCTCAGCTGCTGCCAGTAAGCCTGCAGGTCGCACTCTTCCGCCCATAGTGTGCCCTGCGCCTCTGCGTAATTTCCGGACTGCGTCATCTCCAGGCCCCTCCCCTTAGGTAACTCCCGCTTGGTTGACGCCAAAACCGGGCGCCCGGAGTACAGGGGACCTCTCCTTGTTGCTAACCCGTTACGGAGAGTCCCTCACGGGAGGGAAGGGGTGAAATATCGCGGTAACCCAAGCGTCGCGGTACTAGGTTCCGAGCAGCTTGCGCACCCGGTCCGCGCCGATCGCGAGCAGCAGGGTCGGCAGGCGCGGCCCGGTGTCGCGGCCGATGAGCAGCTGGTACAGCAGCACGAAGAACTGCCGCTGGGCGTCCTTCAGCTCGGGCGTCGGCTTCATGTCCATCGGCAGTCCCAGGTGGACCTTCGGGACTCCGTACACCAGCGTGGTCAGCCCTTCGAGCGACCAGTTCGCCTCAAGTCCGTCCACCAGCAGCCGGAGCATCTCGCGCTCGCCGTCGCTGAGCGCGGCCAGCATGTCGACGCGAGGATCAGCGTGCACCCGCGTGCGCTGGTCGGCCGCCATCTGGGTGTCGACCCACGCCTCCGCGCAGCCAAGCCGCGGCTGGTACTCGCTCAGCGGCACGCCGGCGCCGTCAGGGTCGAGGTCGCGCAGAATCCGCGCGAGCTGTTCCTCGTTGCCGGTCGTGATGTCCACGATCGAAGTCAGCGTCCGGTAGGGCACCGGCCGGGCCGTGACCGGCAGCTCCGTGCTGGTGGTCCGCACCGAACGCGCGTACGCCGCCTGCTCGCCGGGGGTCGCCGCACCGTCGGCGACCCGGCGCCCGAGCGCGTCCCATTCGTCGTACAGCCGGTGGATCTCCTGGTCGAACGCGACCTTGAAGGACTGTGCGGGCCGCCGCCGCGCGTACAGCCAGCGCAGGACGGGCGCCTCCATGATCTGCAACGCGTCGGCCGGGGTCGGTACCTGGCCGCGGGAACTGCTCATCTTCGCCATGCCGCTGATCCCGACGAACGAGTACATCGGGCCGATGGGCGGCTCGTGGGCGAAGATCTCCCTGACGATCTGGCTGCCGACGACGAACGAGGAGCCGGGCGACGAGTGGTCGACTCCCGACGGCTCGAAGGCCACTCCCTCGTAGGCCCAGCGCATGGGCCAGTCCACCTTCCACACCAGCTTGCCGTGGTCGTCCCGCGACAGGTACATCGTCTCGCTGTGCCCGCACGCGCAGGTGTACGACAGCGCGGTGGTCTCGTCGTCGTACGCGGTGACGGTGGTCAGGTCCTTGCCGCAGCTCGAGCAGTAGGGCTTGTACGGGAAGTAGCCGCTGGCGGAGGCGCCGTCCTCTTCGGCCGCGGCGCCGGAACCCTCGGCCGCGATAGCGGCGGCCACGTCATCGGGAGTGTCCCCGGCGGGGCCGGAGGGCTTGCGCTTGGTCCGGTAGCGGCCGAGGATCGCGTCGATGCGCGCCCGTTCCCGCATCGCGAGGATGATCTGCTCCCGGTACGCGCCCGACGTGTAGCGCTCCGTCTGGCTAATTCCGTAGTACTCGATGCCGAGGTCGGCCAGGGCCGCGATCATCGGCGCCTTGAAGTGCTCGGACCAGTTCGCGTAGGGGCTGCCCGGTGGCGCGGGCACCGAGGTCAGCGGCTTGCCGATGTGCTCCGCCCAGGACGGGTCGATGCCCGCGGGGACCTTGCGGAACCGGTCGTAGTCGTCCCAGGACAGCAGGTGCACGCACGCGTGCCCGCGGCGCCGGATCTCGTCCGCGACCAGGTGCGGTGTCATGACTTCGCGCAGGTTGCCGAGATGCACCGGCCCGGACGGGCTCAGCCCGGAGGCGCACACGATCGGCTTGCCGGGGTCGCGCCGCTCCGCTTCGGCGATCACCTCGTCGGCGAAACGCGCCACCCAGTCAACATCGCTCTGCTCAGCCACACCAAGAGATTACCGGCCGGCGGACGGTGGCCGGCTTTCTTTCCCCTGGCCCGCCAGCAGCACGGCGACGGCGGTCTCGGCCTCCGCCGGCACCGGGAGCACCGCGGGCAGCGGCGGGACGCCTGGCAGCCGGCCGTCCGCCTGGTACCGGCTGATCACCCGCGGATCGATGTAGGACGCGCGGGCGACCGCCGGGGTGTCGCCCAGCCAGTCCGCCACCCCGCGCACGGCCGCGGTGACCGCGCTCTTGCGGGCGCGCTCGCCTGGCGCCGGGTCGGCGCCGGCCAGCAGCAGCGCCATCAGCACGGTGGCGTTCCAGGTGCGGAACTCCTTGGCCGTGAAGTGGCCCTCGGCGTGGGCGGCGATGTAGCCGCTGACCTCGTGCGAGCGCAGCGGCCGCCAGCCGCCGCCGTCCTGGAAGCAGAACAGCGGGTCGAGGCCGCTGCCGCTGCGCAGCAGCGCCCGGACGGCCGTCAGCACGG
>DASYAD010000436.1:0-9741 GCA_036501515.1 Trebonia sp.
CCCCGAGTTCCCGCTTGAGCAGTTCCGGCTCGCCCTCTGCCACCACCCGGCCGCGGTCCACGATCGCGATCCGCGCGGCCAGGCGGTCGGCCTCGTCCAGGTAGTGCGTGGTGAGCAGGATGGTCATCTTGTCCGCTTTCGCCAGCCGGCTGATTTCGTCCCACATCGCGGTCCGCGCCTCAGGGTCGAGGCCGGTCGTCGGCTCGTCGAGGAACAGCACGCTCGGGCGGTGCATGAGCCCGAGCGCGACGTCGAGCCGGCGCTGCATGCCGCCTGAGTACGTGCGGACGAAGCGGCCGGCCGCGTCGGTGAGCCGGAAGCGGTCAAGGAGCTCGTCGGCGCGCTGCCGCGCGTCCCTGGCCGGCTGGCCGTACAGGTGACCCTGGAGGATGAGGTTCTCCCGGCCCGTCGCGATCGGGTCGGCGCCTGACCGCTGCCCGACGACGCCGATCACGCGGCGGGCCCGCCCCGGCTCCGCCCGCACGTCGATGCCCTCGACCCGGGCGCTGCCCTCGTCGGCGACGGCCAGGGTGGTGAGGATCTTGACGGTGGTGGACTTGCCGGCGCCGTTCGGGCCGACGAGGGCGTAGACCGTGCCGGACTCGACGGTCAGGTCAAGGCCGTCGAGGGCCCTGACGCGCGGGTTCTTCCCGGGCGCGGGATAGGTCTTGACGAGGCCGAGCGCCTCGATGGAATGCATGATGATGTCTCCTCGCGGGTGACTGGTCGTGTGCGCAGTCCCGCGAGCGGCCGCCCGGTTAGAATCATGATTGGGCCTCATGATCGCCGGTTCTCGCCTAACCGCGGGGCTGGTGGTGAGGTTGCGACCCTGGTCCGCGGTGTTACCGCACCCTGGACCGGGGTCGCGCTATGTCGTCTGGTCACTGCCGCCGTCTGGCGGCGTCTCGTCCCACCCCCTCATCGCAAGCTCGTCGAGTTCCGTGAGCTCGGGCGGTATCTCCCCGGTCTCGTGCATGCGGCGCCAGCCGTCTATGCCGCTGATCGTTCCCTCGGCCAGCTCGGTGAGCAGCCCGCGCAGCCACTGGGACTGCGCCAGGCGCATCGCGAGCTGGTACTCGGTCTCGATCAGCAGGATGCGCGGCAGCCGCTCGGTCCACAGCCTGAGGTCGGCCTGCCGCGCGGCATTCTCTTTCTCGAGGGTCGCGAGCCGCCTGCTGAGCAGCCCGATGACCTCATCGGGAGGCAGGATGCCGGCTTCTGACAGCGCCGCGACGAAACCGCCGCGCTCGTCCTCCACCACGGTGAGCAGCTCCGTCAGCCAGTCCCTGAGCTCGGCCTGGCCGCGCTCGGTGATCTGGTAGGTGGTCCGCTCCGGCTGCCTGCCCTCGCGGACGGTGCCCGTCTCCTCGATGAACCCGTTCTTCGCGAGGTTCGCCACCACGGTGTAGAGCGAGCCCCAGTTGATCTTGAGGTTCTGGTCCTTGCCGCGGACCCGGAGCCGCTGCGCCATCTCATACGGGTACATGGGCCCTTGCGCGAGCAGCGAAAGCAGCGGCACCGCGAGCAGGTTGCTGACCTTCCGCCGTTTCGCCACTGGTCTCGCCTCCAAGCTCGCACCCGAGTACTCGTAGGCGAGTATAGGCACAGCAAGCGATCAGACTCAAGACGTATCGCGAATTTCGTACCGGAGGCCGCAAGTAGACAGGACAAACGAAGGCCAGTGGGCGGGACTAGAGCCAAGGTGGAGGCTGGGTGGGGCTGCGGCCTGGGGCGAGGCTGTGGCGCAGGGTGGGGCCGGGGTGGAAGTGGCGCCGACGCAGGACGCGGGCGCCTTCAGCGCGGACGCTGCCGGCGTCCAGCGCGGGGCGGGCCAGAACGCACTCCGGCACGGGGCGCCTGGCCAGTCAGCGGGCTACGTGTCAGGTGACACATAGCCCGGGAGCCTGGTGACGGCACCTTCACGGCACCGCTACGGCCGGACCGCTGTCAGCCGCACTCGTTCGGGATAGCCGGGTGAAGTTTTGGGGCTTTGGGGTTACCCGAAGAAGACCTCGGCCTCGGCGTAGCGGTCGGCGGGGACCAGCTTCAGCTCGCGGGTGGCCTCGGTCAGCGGCACCCGGATGATCTGGGTGCCGCGCAGCGCCACCATCATGCCGTAGGCCTCGTCGTGCAGCGCGTCGACCGCGTGCAGGCCGAAGCGGGTGGCGAGCACCCGGTCGAACGCCGTCGGGGTGCCGCCCCGCTGGATGTGGCCGAGCACCGTGCAGCGGGCTTCCTTGCCGGTCCGCTTCTCGATCTCGTCCGCGAGGTACTGGCCGACACCGCCGAGGCGGACGTGGCCGAACGAGTCGAGCTGGCCGGACCGCAGCGACAGCTCCTCGTGCAGCGGGTGGGCGCCCTCGGCGACCACCACGATCGGGGCGTAGCGGGTCTGGAAACGGTGCTCCACGTACGAGATCACCTTGTCGATGTCGAACGCGCGCTCGGGGATGAGGATGACGTTGGCGCCGCCGGCCAGGCCGGCGTGCAGCGCGATCCAGCCCGCGTGCCGCCCCATCACCTCGACGATCAGCGCCCGGTGGTGGCTCTCCGCCGTGGTGTGCAGGCGGTCGATGGCCTCCATGGCGATGTTCACCGCGGTGTCGAAGCCGAACGTGTAGTCGGTCGCCCCGAGGTCGTTGTCGATGGTCTTCGGCACGCCGACGACGGGAATGCCCTCGTCGTTCAGCCGGGCCGCGACCCCCAGGGTGTCCTCGCCGCCGATGACCACCAGCGCGTCGACGCCGAGCCCGGACATGTTGTCCTTGATCCGCTCGACCCCGGAGCGGCCGGGTCCGGTCTCCTTGAACGGGTTCGTCCGCGACGACCCGAGTATCGTCCCGCCGCGCGGCAGAATCCCGCGGACCGCCGCCACGTCGAGGGGGACCGTGTCCGCCTCAAGCGGGCCCCGCCAGCCGTCACGGAAACCGAGAAACTCGATCCCGTAGTCCTGAATTCCCCGTCGCACCACCGCGCGGATCACCGCGTTCAGTCCCGGGCAGTCGCCGCCCCCGGTAAGGACTCCCACTCGCATGAGGCAAAGCCTAGCCCTCCCTCAGGCTCTTGCAATGGGACCGCGCTAATGCGTCGGATGCAATCGATAACATCGACGTATCCGTTTCCGGTGCGTCCGGTTGCGGCACTTCCTTCGCCCGCTTGGCATAGACGTTGACGTATTCCTGGCCGGACAGCTTCGCGATCACGGCCATGATCTCATCCGTGACCGCGCGCAGCGCCTCGCGGTCGGTCTCCCGGCCGTAGTAGCGGGAGAACTCCATCGGCGGGCCGAAGATCACTCCCGGCCTGACGCTGAACCGCGGGCGGCGTGAGCCGGGCGGCAGGAACTCGAAGGTGCGGATCATCGCGCACGGCACGACGGGCGCCCGGGACTCCAGGGCCAGCCGGGCCACGCCGGTCCGGCCGCGGTAGAGGCGGCCGTCGGGCGAGCGGGTGCCCTCCGGGTAGATGCCGAGAACATTGCCCGCCGCCAGGACGCGCAGCCCCGACGTGAGGGCGCGCTCGCTGGCCTCGCCGCCCGTCCGGTCGATCGGGATCTGGCCCACGCCGCTGAAGAACGCCCGGCTCGCCAGCCCCTTGAGGCCCTTGCCGTTGAAGTACTCGGCCTTGGCCAGGAAGACCACCTTGCGCGGCAGCGGCAGCGGCCCGAAGAAGTGGTCGGAGAACGACAGGTGGTTGCTCACGAGCAGGACAGGACCCCGCCGCGGCAGGTTCCGCTTGCCCTTCGACCAGGGACGGAAGACCACCGCGAGCGTTACGCCCAGCGTGTACTTAGCTAGCCAGTAGAACACGGATACATCGTCCCACGTCCTTTGAAATCTATGGGACGATGCAAGGGTGTCGTCAATATCGCCTGAAGCCGGACCGTTCGCCGCCGACGGAGGCCAGGTCGGTGTACTCGTACTGCACGGGTTCACCGGGTCGCCGCGCACCGTGCGTCCCTGGGCTGAGTACCTGGCGGCGGCGGGGCTGACCGTACGGGTACCGCTCCTCGCCGGGCACGGGGCGAGCTGGCAGAACCTGTCGAAGACCGGCTGGACGGACTGGTACGCGTCCGCCGAGCGCGCGTTCGAGGAGATCAGCGCCCGCTGCGAGCGGGTGTTCGTAGCCGCGATCTCGATGGGCGGGTGCCTGGCGTTCCGGCTGGCGGAGACCAAAGGCGACCGGGTCAGCGGCCTGGTGGTGGTCAACCCGTCGCTGGCCGGCGACAACCCGCTCATTCCGCTCTCGCCGGTGCTCAAGTACGTGATCAGGTCGCTTCCTTCGATTGGCGGCGACATCAAGAAGCCGGGCGCGGCCGAAGGAGCCGCCAAGCGGACCCCCATCGCTTCCGTCGCGACCATGCCGCGGATGTGGAAGACCGTCGCCGGCGAACTATCCTCGGTTACGCAGCCGGTGCTCGTGTTCAGGTCCACGGTTGATCACGTGGTCGGGCCCGCCAGCATGAAGGTGCTGACCGCCGCGCTGCCGGGCGCGGAGGTGCGGCCGCTGGCCGACAGCTACCACGTCGCGACGCTTGACAACGACGCGCCCGAGATCTTCGATGGCACCTTGGCCTTCGTCAATGAGCACAGCATCAACGTAGGCGGCATCACTAAGCACAGCGAGGCTGAGAAGCGGGTATAAGTCGCAAGGCGAGAAGCGGGTATAAAGGACTCCACTGTGGCTGACGGGGACGTGCCGGGCGGTACCGGCACAGGCGGCAATGCGACCGGCGGAGACGGCGACGAGGCCGTCTGGCTGGACTTGATCGCCCGCTTCGACACGCCCGCGCCTGCTGGCGAGGCGCCGCCCTGGCCCGACCGGGAAGACCTGGCCGGACCGGTGCACGTGACGCCGCCGCTGCCGCCGGGCAACCCGCCGACCCTGCCTGAGGCGCTGCCGCGGGAACCGCCGACCAATCCAACGGGGCTGCCCGGCCTGCCCGTGCTCGACGGTCCGCCGACGATGCCCGACCAGCCGCGCACCGACCAGCCGTGGCCGGGGCCCGTCGCCGGAACCGGCCCGCGGGACCGCCGCGCTGAGGACGACCGCTCCGCCGACCACTACATCCCGCCGGTGCCGCCGCCGCTCCCCCGGCTCGACCCGATCACCAAGGGCGCCTGGCTCGCGCTATTCGGCGGGCCGCTCTACCTGCTCATCAGTACCGCCACCGGTGCCACCATCTCCGGGCTGGCCGCCTTCCTCGCGGTGGCCGCCTTCGTCGGCGGGTTCGTCATTCTGGTACTCAGGATGGACAACGGTCGGCCACCCGACTCCGGGTCCGACGACGACGGAGCCGTGGTCTGACGGTCCGTGGTCTGACGGTCCGTGGTCTGACGGTCCGTGCTCCGCGTGCGGTGGGCTCGCGGTCGACTGGCTCTCCGGTGACTGGGCCGCGGGCGGCTGGCTCGCGGGGGCTGAGCTCGCGGAGCCTGAGCTCGCGCGGCTGGTCGCGGCGCCGGGCTCGGCGGGCCGGCCCGGCGGCCGCTGCGACGCCTTCACGGCCGCGTCGAACAGGCTGAAGGCGTCCCTGGTCAAGCCCGCCAGGGTGTCCCCCATGCCGCCGAACTGGCCGCCGAAGGCAGGCGGCTGCCCCTGCCCGCCCGCGTTCTGGTACCTGCGCGCCGCCCGGCAGATCGGGCACCACTGGCACTCCGGCGGCTCGTCGGTCAGCACTTCGGTGGTCGCGGTCTCCCAGACGTCGGCCTGCTTGCCGCCTCCGGCGGGACCGCCGAACGTGGACCTCACCCGGCCGGCGACGTCCTTGCCGATACTCCTGGCGCCCGCCCGCATCAGCCAGCGCTGAAAATCACCCATGGGGTCGCTTCCCGGCTCAGTGCTCATGTACGCAGACTAACCGTTGCTAGCGAGTTAAACCTCCACTACGTAGGGGACGCGGGTGGCGCGGAAGTGGCCGACGTTGACGCACTCGGTCCGGCCGATCCGCACCCGGCGCGCGAGCGGGTTGTGCACGTGCCCGAACAGGGCGTACCGGGGCTGGGTGCGCCTGATCAGCTCGAGCAGCTCGGCCGAGCCGGTCTCCAGCCGGCGCGCCTGCACGTCGTACAGAAGCTCGGGAACGGCGGGCGGTATGTGCGTGCAGAGCACGTCGACCGCGCCGACCGCGTCCAGCTTGGCGGCGTAATCGGAGGACGGCACCTCGTTCGGCGTGCGGTAAGGGGAGACAAGGCCGGCGCCGACAAAACCGAACGTGACTCCGCCGACCACCGTCCGGCCGCCGTCGATCACCCGGTGCCCCGGCTTGCGGTAGGAGTCCCACAGGCGCGGGATGTCCACGTTGCCGTACGTGAGGTAGGCGGGCTCGGCCAGCGCGCCGAACAGGACGGCGTACTGCCGCCTGATCGCCTCCTCGGTCAGGCTGCGCAGGTCGGTGCCCCGCTCGGCCGTCAGCCTGGTCGCGATCCCCGCGGTCAGCTGCCTGGCCTCGTCGAACCGGCGGGCGGTGCGCAGCTCGATGTACTCGCGGGCGTGCTCGGCCCCGTACAGCTCGGCGAAGATGCCCTGGGTGTGATCCGCGTAGTCGAGGAACAACAGCAGGTCGCCGAGGCAGATCATCATGTCCGCGCCGTCGGCGGCCGCCGCCAGCGCGTCGGCGGCGCCGTGCACGTCACTTACTACATGAACCCTCATGAGATAAAACATAGACTCGGGTTGGCAGAGAACGGAGAGGTCCTTGCGCGAGTTCAGCATTCCCGCCCTGGCGGAGATCCCGGCGTCGTCGAACACGGCCGACGTGGTGACGCGCCGCGCCGCCGAGCAGCCGCAAGCCGTCATGCTGCGCAGGAAGGCGGCCGACGGCAGCTGGGCGGACGTGACCGCCGGGCAGTTCAAGGACGAGGTGCACGCGCTGGCCAAGGGCTTCATCGAAGCGGGCGTGCAAGCCGGCGACCGCGTCGCGGTCATGTCGCACACCCGTTACGAGTGGACGCTGATCGACTATGCGCTGTGGACGGCGGGCGCGGTGGTCGTGCCGATCTACGAGACCTCCTCGGCCGAGCAGGCCGAGTGGATCTTGTCCAACTCCGCCGCGAGCGCGGTCATCGTGGAGAACGACGCGTTCGCCGCGCTGGTCCAGCCGGCCAGGGACCGGTTGCCGGCCCTGGAGCACCAGTGGCTGCTGGAGTCCGACCTGCCCGCGCTGACCGCGGCGGGAGACGGCGTTTCGGCGGAGACGGTGACCGGGCGGACCCGGTCCCGCGGCGCCGCGGACATCGCCACCGTGATCTACACCTCGGGGACCACCGGGCGCCCCAAGGGCTGCGAGCTCACCCACGAGAACCTCCTCGCGGTCGTCAGGAACACGTTCATGGGGCCGCTGGCCTCGATCCACGCCTCCGGCAGCGCCTCGACGCTGCTGTTCCTGCCGCTCGCGCACGTCTTCGCCCGGGTGATCGAGGTCGGCACGCTGGAAGCGGGCATCGTGCTCGGGCACTGCCAGGACATGGCCGACCTCCTGCCCGACCTCGGGTCGTTCCAGCCGTCGTTCGTGCTGGCCGTGCCGCGGGTGTTCGAGAAGGTCTACAGCGGCGCCGAAGCCCGGGCGATGGGCGAGGGCAAGGGCAAGATCTTCGGCCGGGCCGCGCGGACCGCCGTCGCGTACAGCGAGTCGCTCGACTCTCCCGGCGCCCCTGGCCTGCGGTTGCGGGCCGAGCACGCACTGTTCGACCGGCTCGTCTACGGCAAGCTGCGGGCTGCCCTCGGCGGCCGGGCCGAGTGGGCCATCTCCGGCGGCGCCGCCCTGTCGACGCGGCTCGGCCACTTCTTCCGCGGCATCGGCGTCTCCATCCTCGAGGGGTACGGGCTGACCGAGACGACCGCGCCAGTGTCGGTGAACCGGCCGGAACGGCAGAAGATCGGCTCCGTGGGCCAGCCGCTGCCCGGCGTCGCCGTGCGGATCGGCGACGACGGCGAGGTGCTGGTCTCAGGCAAGTCCATTTTCCCTGGGTACTGGCGCGACGAGGCGGCCACCAAGGAGGCCTTCACGGACGACGGCTGGTACGCCACCGGGGACATCGGCGAGCTCGACGACGAGGGTTACCTGAAGATCACCGGCCGGAAGAAGGAGATCATCGTCACCGCCGGCGGCAAGAACGTCTCGCCCGCGGTGCTCGAGGACCGGCTGCGGACGGCCTCGCTGATCTCGCAGTGCATGGTGGTCGGCGACGGCCGGCCCTTCATCGGGGTGCTGGTTACGCTCGACCCCGAGACGTTCGGGCCGTGGAAGGCGCGGCACGGCAAGCCCGCCGACGCCACCCCCGTCAGCCTGCGCGACGACCCGGACCTCAACGCCGAGATCCAGGCGGCCGTCGACGACGCCAACAAGGCGGTCTCCCGCGCTGAGTCGATCAGGAAGTTCCGGCTGCTTGACGGGGACTTCACCCAGGAGCAAGGGCACCTGTCGGCCAAGCTCGGCATCAAGCGCGCGGTGCTGGCCAAGGAGTTCGCGGACGACATCGAGGCGCTGTACTCCGAGCCGCGCTCCTAGCGGGCTGCTACCGCGTTCCAAGCGCGCTGCGTAGTGCGGCGAGCGCCGCTAGCGCGCTAGCGGCGCGCCGTTAGCCGTCGAGCAGCGCGCGGAGCCGGGATGCGGCCACGTCCCAGTTCCAGTCGCGTTCGACCCAGGCGCGGCCCTTCTCGCCCATCGCCTTCGCGCTGGCCGGGTCCGCGAGCAGCGTGATCAGGCGGTCCGCGAGGGCCGCGACATCCCGGCCGCCCACCACGTAGCCGGTCTCGCCCTCCAAGATCGCGTCCGGGGCCCCGCCCGAGTCCCCGCCGACGACGGGCAGCCCCGTCGCGGACGCTTCCAGGTAGACGATGCCGAGTCCTTCGACGTCCAGGCCCCCGCGCCTGGTCCGGCACGGCATGGAGAAGACATCGCCTGCCGCGTAATGCGCGGGAAGCTCGGCCTGCGGGACCGGGCCGGTGAAGATGACCGAGGACTTCAGGCCGTTTTCCTCGGCTAGCCCGCGCAGGGCGGGCGCGTACGGTCCGCCGCCGACGATCAGCAAGACGGCGTCAGGGACGGCGGCGCGCACCGCCGGCCACGCGCGCAGCAGTGTGTCCTGGCCCTTACGGGCGACCAACCGGGAGACACAGACCACCACCGGGCGCCCGGCCAGGCCGTAGCGGTCCCTGACGAGCCGCCTGGCGTCCGCGTCGGCCCGGAAGACGCTCGCGTCGACACCGGGGTGCAGCCGGGCCATCCGGGCCGCCGCCTGCGGGCTCAGCGCGCTGGCCAGGCGGACACGGAAGTACTCGCCGAGGTACGTCATGACGTCGGTCCGCTGGCCGATCTGGCGCAGCACCTGGCGGGCACCTGGCAGCGCGGCCCAGCCCGCTTCGTGGCCGTGGGTGATGGCGATCGCCCGCTTGACGCCGGCCGAGCGCAGCACGGGGGTGATCAGGCCGAGCGGCGCGGAGGCGCCGAAGACGACGACCTCGGCCTTTCTCGACCGCGCGAGCTGGGCCGCGCGGCGCCTGACATCCGGGCCGCCGATCATCAGCGAGGTCGGGTGGCGGACCACCTCGAACGCCTGGGCGGCGTCGAAGGCGGCGTCCCCGTCCCACTTCGGGGCGTAGACCGTCAGCTGGTCCGCGTCCAGCCGCCTGGCGAGCTCGTAAACGAACGACTGGATGCCGCCCTGCCGGGGCGGGAAGTCATTGGTGACGATCAGCGTGCGTCGCATAACGCCAGCCAGTGTAGGCGGGGCGGGTCGCCCG
>DASYAD010000437.1:0-4453 GCA_036501515.1 Trebonia sp.
CAGCCCGCCAGTCGCTTCTGGGAATTCCAGGCGGCGGAAACCGGGCTGTACGTCGCGCTCGCCCTCGTCCTGGCCGGATTCTGCGTCTGGCGGGTCAGCCGCCGGCTCAGCCGCTGACCCGGCTATCACCCGCACGGAAACGAGACACGACGGCTGGCGCAAGGACAATACAGCCCGGTGCTAGCCCCACGGTTCCGCCACCACGCGGCAGACGGCGCTAGCCCGTGCTGCCGTAGCGCTGGTACAGGAAGTCGGAGGCGCAGATGCTAACGCCCGCCGCCCGGATCAGTTCGCCGTCGCCATCGGGTTCGTCGATGTCCACGACCTCGACCCCGGGCGGGACATTCCGTACTGCTTTCACAGGCTCTCATTACGCAGCAGCAGCGCGCCGGCCGGCGCGAGCCCGCCGGTGCTGACGGCCGCTACCCGGGCGCCAGCGACCTGGCGGGCGCCGCCCTCACCGCGCAGCTGTACCACCGCCTCGTGGATCATCCCCATGCCGTGGGTGCGGCCGGCCGACAGCTGGCCGCCGTGGGTGTTGAGCGCCACGGTGCCGCCCTCGCGGGCGATGCCGCGGCCGCCGGCCACGAAGTCGGCCGCCTCGCCGATGCCGCAGAACCCGAGTGCCTCAAGCCAGGACAGGCAGTTGAAGGTGAAGCCGTCGTACAGCTCCGCCACCTGTACGTCGGACGGTCGCAGGGAGGTCCGCGACCACAGGTGGGCTGACGGGCCGAGCGTCTGCGGTTCGTGACTCGTCGTGCTCTGGTGCCAGGTGAACCGCTCGGTGACCTGGGTGCCGACGGCCTCCACGTAGACGGGCGGCTTGCGCAGGTCGCGGGCGGTCTCCACGGCCGAGACGATGACGGCGGTGCTGGCGTCCATCGGCACGTCGCAGTCGTACAGGCCGAACGGCGTGGTGATCATCCGCGCGTTGAAGTAGTCGTCCATCGTCATCGGGTCGCGGTAGACGGCGCTGGGGTTCAGCGCCGCGTTCGCCCGCTGGGTCACCGCGATCCAGCCGAGCGCCTCCCTGGTCGCGCCGTAGCGGTGGAAGTACCTGGACGCGATAAGCCCCAGGTTCATCGCGACCGAGCCGACCCCGTAGGGCGCCAGCCAGCCCTGCGCCGGGCTGGAGATCCCGGAGATGCCGTAGGGGCTGGTGCCCGTGCCCGCCGGGCGGGCGGCCCGCTGCCGCGCCGCGTAGGTCGACTGCCACACGGTGCGGAAGCAGAGCACGTGCCGCGCCAGGCCTCCCGCCACCGCGAGCATCGCGGCGACCACCGCCCCGCCAGGGCCGAACGTCTCAGAACCGCCGTTGTACCAGGCCGGCCTGATGCCGAGGGCGTCAGCGAGCGCGGTGACCCCGCCTTCTGTGAAGCCGCCGATCAGCTCGCCGCCGGGGAAGGTGGACAGCCCGTCGATGTCGGACAGCTCGAGGCCGGCGTCGGCGACCGCCGCCTTGGCCGCGGCGACCGCCAGCCTGAGCGGCGGCAGCATGAGCCGCCGGCCGACGGGAGACATGCCGATGCCAGTGATCGCGACGCGGTCCTCGAACTTGTCGGTCCGCACCATCGGCCGGATGTGCCGGGCATGCTCGCCCGGCGGGATCACATCGTCAGGGACGGGAGCAAAGATCAGGCGGGCCGCACGCCGCACGCCCGTAAGCGCGGACGCCACGTCCCCGCCGGTAACGGTGCCGTTTTTGCGGACGGAGCCGCCCTCGCCCGCAGTGCGAGCATCCGCCGCGGGTTCATCTCGCTGCACCTCGGGCGCGAAGACCGGCAGCCACAGGTCCCCGGCTTGCTCGAACCGCGCCCGGACCCGCAGCCCGACCGCGACCTCGTCCGGTTCGATCTCGACCAGGCTGGTGATGACCCGGACCCGGGTGTCCTCGTCAATCGCGACCGACGCGACGACGAACGGCGGCGGGAAGGCGGGGTCCCACGGCTGGTGGTTGACCGTGTAGCCGATGACTGTGCCGAGCCCGCTGACCTCAGAAGGCGCCAGTTCCTCGCTGAGGCAGTAGCAGCACACCGGCTGGGGCGGGTGCACCAGCGACTTGCAGTGCTCGCAGCGCTGGAAGCGCAGCGTGCCGTCCTGCCCGGACGTCCAGTAGAAGGCATTGAGGTCATCGACGGCCGGCACCGGCCGGGACGGTCCAACTCGGGCCGCGTCGACTCGGGCTGGCACGGTCCGTGCGGGCTCGGTCCGTGCGGGGCTGGCGGCGGTCATGGAAAGATAATATACTGTCGATAATCTTTTGGGGAGGCTTCACATGTGGGAGTTCGAGACCGAGCCCGAATTTCAGGCCAAGCTCGACTGGGCCGAGCGGTTCATGAACGAAGAGGTGGCGCCGCTCGACGCGCTCTGGCGGCAGAAAGCCTTCGAGCGGCCGGTCGACCCGGTCATCGCCAAGATCATCGCGCCGCTCAAGCAGCAGGTCCGCGACCAGGGCCTGTGGGCCTGCCACCTCGGGCCCGAGCTCGGCGGCCAAGGGTACGGGCAGGTCAAGCTCGCGCTGCTCAACGAGATCATCGGCAGCGCTCCGTGGGGCCCGAACATCTTCGGCGCGGCCGCTCCTGACACCGGCAACGCCGAGATCCTGGCCCACTACGGGACCGACGAGCAGAAGCGGCGCTACCTTGACCCGCTGCTCAACGGCGACATCGTCACCTGCTTTGCGATGACCGAGCCGCAGGGCGGCGCCGACCCCAAGGTGTTCACCACCCGGGCGGTCAAAGACGGCGACGAGTGGGTCATCGACGGCCTGAAGTTCTTCGCCTCGCATGCCAAGTGGGCGGCCTTCTACATCGTGATGGCGATCACCGACCCCGATGTCGACGTGCACAAGGGCGCGTCGATGATCATCGTCCCGGCCGAGACTCCTGGCGTCCGCATCGAGCGCAACATGGCGCTGTACGGGCACGACGAGGTAGGCGACGGCGGGCACGGCCTGGTGCGCTTCGAGGGCGTCCGGGTGCCGGAGGAGAACCTGCTCGGCGGCGAGGGGCAGGCCTTCGCCATCAGCCAGACCCGGCTCGGCGGTGGCCGCATCCACCACGCGATGCGCACGGTCGGCCAGGCCCGCAAGGCACTCGACATGATGGTCGAGCGGGCGCTGTCGCGCACCACCCAGGGCAGCAGGCTGGCTGACAAGCAGTCGGTGCAGAACTACATCGCGGACTCCTACGCCGAGCTGATGCAGTTCCGGCTGTTCGTGCTTTACGTCGCCTGGCGCATCGACAAGATGAAGGACTACCGGGCGGTGCGGCACGACATCGCGGCGATCAAGGTGCTCACCCCGAAGGTGCTGCACGACATCGCGCAGCGCTCGATCCAGGTGCACGGCGCGCTGGCCACCACCAACGAGCTGCCGCTGGGCGAGATGTTCTCCGGGTCGATGATCCTCGGCCTGGCCGACGGGCCGAGCGAGGTGCACCGGGTGACCGTCGCCCGCACGCTGCTCAAGCAGGGCAAGCCGGCCGAGGGCATGTGGCCCACCCAGTGGCTGCCCGCCCGGCAGGACGCGGCCAGGGAGAAGTTCGCCGAGTACCTGGCGGGCGAGGATGCGGCCCAGTGACCGAGGCAACCCCCGCCCTGGATACGTCGGCTATCGACACCAAGGCGCTTGGGCGCTGGATGGACACCCAGGATCTGCCGGGCGCCGGGTTGCCGGTGCAGGCGCGCCTGCTGTCGGGCGGCATGCAGAACGAGATCTTCGAGATCCGCCGGGGTGACTTCCGTGCGGCGCTGCGCAAGCCGCCGGTGCCCGCGCCGGCCGCCAGGGACGACGGCATCCTGCGCGAGTACCGGATCATCGAGGCACTGACAGGAACCGACGTGCCGATCACCGATGCCATCGCCGTCTGCGCCGACACCAGCGTGCTCGGCCGCACCTTCTACCTGATGGACCTGGTCGACGGCTGGTCGGTGATGAGCACACCAGGGTGGTGGCCGCCTCCGTTCGACGCCGACCTGCAGGCCCGCGGCGGACTCGCCTACGAGCTCGTCAACGGGATCGTCGCGATGGGCGAGGTCGACTGGCGGGCCCGCGGCCTGGGCGATCTGGGCCGCCCCGACGGCTATCACGACCGGCAGGTCGACCGCTGGACCCGGTTCTACGAGCGGGTCAAGGGCAGGGAGATCCCCGGGCTCGACGAAGCGACGCGGTGGCTGTCCTGCCACCGGCCGCTCGACTTCGTGCCGGGAATCATGCACGGCGACTACCAGTTCCCGAACGTCATGTTCAGCCACGGCGCTCCCGCCCGGCTGGCGGCGGTCGTCGACTGGGAGATGGGCACCGTCGGCGACCCCAAGCTCGACCTCGCCTGGGCGCTGCACAGCTGGCCCGAGGATCCGGCCGGGCCGGCCGATAACGAGCACCTGGCGGGCATGCCGCCCCGGTCGAAACTGCTCGAGTTCTACGCGGAACACTCCGGTCGTCAGGTCGACG
>DASYAD010000438.1:0-2798 GCA_036501515.1 Trebonia sp.
CGTTCGGGCACCGGAAGGTCGACCACGCCGGACAACGGCAGGCTGCCAAGCGCCTCGGCCGCGCCCCCGGCCGGGATCCGCGCTCCGTTGCCGCTGGTGGCGACGCCGATCAGCGGCCAACGGGGGTGCCGGGCGGCGATCTCGAGGCCGACCATGCCGCCGATCGAGTGGCCGACGAGCACCACGCTGCCGGCCGGCCACACGTCGAGTGCCTCCGCGATGACGCCGTCCAGGATTTCGGCCTGCCGGGCGAAGGTGTTCTCCTCCTCAGGCAACAGGGTGCTTTCCCCGTACCCGGGCCGGTCGACGGTGAGCACGGCGAACCCGTTGCGCCCGGCGATGTCGAGGAACGATCCGGCCGGGCCGCCCGGGACGTTGAAGTACTCGCTGGTGTAGGTGCCGCCGTGCAAGGCGACCAGCAGCGGCAGTCCCGGGATCGCGGCCGCCGGGGCGTGGTAGCCCACGGCGACGCTGCCGCCGCCGGCCGCGATGAGTCTGCGTTCCATAAATCCTTCTTCCTAACGACCCACGATGGTCATGGCGGCGTCGGTGATTGAGCCGGTGTCGATGCGGTGAATGCGGTAAGCGTCGTCGAGCCCGGACGACTGGCCGAACTCGGTCACGCCCAGGCAGCGGATCCGGTCACCGCGCACGCCGGCCAGGAAGGCGAGCGTGTGCGGGTGACCGTCGAGCACGGTGACCAGCGGCGCTGGCTGGCCGGGCGGGAAGAGCTCGTCGACGATGCTGCCGCCGACCCCGGCCTCCCGGCGGCCGCGCTGCTGGAAGGAACGGAAGACCAGGTCCGGGCTCGTCAGGCAGACGACGCCCGCGTTAATGCCCTCGGCCGACAGCGCGGCCGCGGCGGCGACCACCTCCGGCATGATCGCGCCGACACCGACCAGAGTGACGTCTTCTTCCGCGACCGGGTGCTCTGCGGGCAGCCGGTAGCCGCCCGCGCACGCCTGCTGACGACGGCGTTCCGCCAGCGCGGGGTCGGCGGGCACCGGGGCAAGCGCGGGGTCGACGGGGCGGGTGCTCAGCCGGAAGTAGGACGACGTGCCGCCAGGCACGCCCACCC
Organism: Trebonia sp.; assembly: GCA_036501515.1. Classification (GTDB taxonomy): domain Bacteria; phylum Actinomycetota; class Actinomycetes; order Streptosporangiales; family Streptosporangiaceae; genus Trebonia. Next base: position 1,079 of record DASYAD010000438.1, read on the forward strand.
GGTCCATGGCGTACAGCAGGCACCATTCGAGGTCCTGGGCGAAGGCGGGCTCCCAGGCGATGCAGCCGGGCTGCTCGAGTCCGATCGACGGGGTGGTGATCGACTGGTGCGCGCCGCCTTCCGGCGCCAGGCTGACACCAGACGGCGTGCCCACGAGGATCGACTGGCCGCCGGAGTAGATGCCGTAGGACCACGGCTCGAGCGCGCGGGCAACGAACGGGTCGTACAGCGTCGCGACCGGAATCAGGCGCTCGCCCCAGCGCGACCAGGTGGCGCCGAGCTCGCCGAGCAGCGACACCAGGTTGACCTCGGCGATGCCCAGTTCGATGTGCTGACCGTTGCTGACCTCGCGCCAGCGCAGCACCCGCTCTGAGTCGTCGGCGAACCAGTCGTGCCTGTCCCGCACAGACCAGACCCCGGTCTTGTTGATCCAGCCGCCGAGGTTGGTCGACGAGGCGACGTCGGGGCTGCAGGTGACGACCCGCGCGGCCGCCTCCGGCGCGTCGTGCGCCAGGTCGGACAGGAACCGGCCGAGCGCCGCCTGGGTGGAGACCGGCTTGCGGTGCGGATGGCCGAGCGCGGCCGGGACGGCAACCGGACGGGACGCTGTCACCGGGTCCCTGCGCAGCTCCCGGGCCCGGCGCTGGCAGAGCTGGCCGGCCGGCGTGCCCGGGTCGAAGCGCTGCCAGGGGCGGGCGGTGTCCATGCCGCTGGCCTCGGCCAGTGCTTGCATCTGTGCGGCGGTCAGTAGCGCGGAGTGATTGTTCGGGTGTCCTTCAGTCGGCAGCCCGCGGCCCTTGATCGTGTACGCGAACACGATCGTCGGGCGGTGGGAGTCGATGCCGCGGAAGGTGTCGACCAGCAGGCCCAGGTCGTGGCCGCCCAGGTCGCGGATCGCCGCCGCCAGCTCAGCGGGCTCAATGGCGGACAGGAGGGTACGGAGGTGGCCGCTTCCGTTCTGGCCGATGATTCTTTCCGCGACCTCAGCCGGGCGCACCCGCAGCATCCGCTGGTATTCCTCGTTCGGCATGGTCTCAAGGCGGGCCCTCAGCTCGGCGCCGCCCGGTCGCTCGAACAGCCCGCTGATCAGGCGGCCCCACTTGAGCGTCACGACCTGCCAGCCGGCCGCGGCGAACATGCCCTGCAGCCGCTCGATCTGGATGTCGGGCACCACCCGGTCAAGCGACTGCCGGTTCAGGTCCACCACCCACAGCAGTTCGCCCAGGCTCGCCACCGCGGGGTCGGCGACCGCTTCCCAGATGGCCCCTTCGTCGAGTTCGGCGTCGCCGAGCAGGCTGACGAAGCGGCCGGCCGGCGGGGATCCGGGGAACTGGGAGGCGACGTAGCGGTGCGCCACCGCCGCCCACAGCGCGGCGGTCGCCCCGATACCGACCGAACCGGTGGAGAAGTCGACGGTGTCCGGGTCCTTGAGCCGCGACGGGTAGGACTGCAGACCGCCCTTGGCGCGCAGCGTCGGCAGGTAGGCCTCATCCAGGTCACCGAGCAGGTAGTTGACCGCGTGCAGCACCGGGGAGGCGTGCGGCTTGACCGAGACCCGGTCGAGCGGGGTGAGCTCGGCGAACCAGAGCGCGGTCATGATGTCGACCATCGAGGCGCTCGACGCCTGGTGGCCGCCTACCTTGACCCCCGAGTGGTTGACCCGGCCGGCGTTGGCGGCGTCGACGATCGCGGCCGAGAGCCAGAGCACCCGCTGGGCGAT